>CAYHQK010000117.1:0-7119 GCA_964358535.1 uncultured Nitrospira sp.
CCTGATAGACCAGACCGACTAGACGAAGAGATTGGCCAAAAGCTAAGGGCTAAGCGATACGAAAACGAGGCGAGTGACGTAGGTGCACGCGTGAGAGTCACGAGCGAATCAGGGTGTGAGGGACAATGGCTGTCGTGAAGTGCGATTTTTTGGTGATAGGCGCAGGGGTGATCGGCGTGTCTATTGCGCGCGAGCTCCGACGTCGGCACCGTGCCAAGGTTGTCGTCATCGAGAAGGAAACGTCTGCCGGTCAACATGCCAGCGGGAGGAACAGCGGCGTCCTCCATGCCGGAGTGTATTACAAAGCAGGCACGTTAAAGGCGCGGTTGTGTATCGAAGGCAACAGGCGGATGCGTGAGTATTGCCGGATGAAGGGGATTCCGCTGAACGATAATGGCAAAGTCATCGTTGCGCGAACGGCTGCGGAACTGCCGGCTTTGCGCGAGTTGCATGCCCGTTCGCTCGCGAACGGCGTTCGCGTGGACCTGGTTGACGAGCAGGCGCTCAAAGAGATCGAGCCCTGCGCGAAAACCGTCGGGCAGGCGCTGTATGTGAAGGATACGGCAGTCGTGAATCCACAGCGGGTCATGGCCGCGATCGTGGCTGACGCGATTCAAGAGGGAGTGGAGTTCCAGCTGGGCTGTGCCTGGCATGCGCGCGAAGGAGCAGATTGTGTGAAGACCTCGCAAGGGCATATCGCCTATGGGCATCTGGTCAATTGCGCGGGATTGTTCGCGGATCAGATTGCCCATGCCTTCGAGGTAGGACTGCACTATCGCATCCTGCCGTTTCGCGGACAATTTTACCGGCTCAGACCTGAGTCGAAGGTCCAGGTGCGCGGGAATATTTATCCTGTGCCTGATCTCAGGAATCCATTTTTAGGTGTGCACTTCACCCGTCGTCCAGAGGGAGACGTGACGGTAGGGCCATCAGCGCTTCCATTACTCGGCCGGGAACAATATCGAGGCCTGGCAGGGGCCAATGCGTCAGATGGGTTGGCCATGGTCAAGTATTTGCTGAGATTGTTCGGCAGAAACCGAGACCATTTTCGATCCATTGCCTTGGGGGAATTGGCGAAAATTTCGCGTTCGGGGTTTTGCCGGGAAGCGGAGGGGCTGGCGGTGGGGTTTGAGCCGCGCGATCTGCTCACCGGCAAAGAACCTGGAATTCGTGCTCAACTGGTCGACACAAGAAAGGCTGAGCTGCTCAGCGATTTTGTGATTGAGCCAGGGCCTCGTTCTACCCATGTCCTTAACGCCGTGTCACCGGCCTTCACCTCGTCTGCTCCCTTTGCGGAGTATGTCGCGGACATGATCGGGCATGGCAGTTGAGGTTTCCCCCGCCCCTAGAGCATCCAGTATTTGAACCGCATGCTTCTTGATAGGGGCCTAAGGCTATGCTAAAACTCTCCACGTTTGCCTGAAGATCTAGGAGGAAGCACGAGATGTCTCATGCCAAGCTGTATCTTGCCGAGGCGGCTCAGATCACTGAGCGTATCGACTATGAAATGATCGAGCGTATCGCTGAAGGCCTTGCTGATCTGCGCAACCGGGGTGGTCGGCTGTTTCTCCTGGGGGTTGGTGGGAGCGCTGCGAATTGCAGCCATGCTGTGAATGACTTTCGGAAGTTGTGCGGCATCGAAGCCTATACGCCGGTGGACAATGTCTCGGAACTTACCGCGCGCACGAATGATGAAGGGTGGGACACGGTGTTCGCCGGCTGGCTGAAAGGCAGCCGCGCAGATAAGGACGATGCCGTGTTGATATTTTCCGTGGGCGGCGGCGATGCGGAGAAGAATATCAGCGCCAATCTGGTTCGTGCGCTCGACGAAGCGAAGGGGCGAGGGATGAAAGTCTTTGGCGTGGTGGGCCGACAGGGAGGGTATGCTAGAAAAGTAGGGGATGCAGTGGTCGTCGTTCCCACCATCAACGCCGCGCACGTGACGCCGCATACGGAAGCCTTTCAGGCGGTCGTGTGGCATTGTCTGGTGTCTCACCCCAAACTGCAGATCGTCGGCACCAAGTGGGAGAGCACCGTCAAGGCATCCCCGGTGTGAGCGGCATGTCTCGCGCCGTCTTTCTTGACCGTGATGGAGTTATTAATAGGGCCGTGGTGCGCGAGGGGAAGCCGTATCCACCAGCCACGCTGGCGGAGTTCGAGATTCTGCCCGGTGTCCTGGATGCGTTGCGCGAACTCGATGAAGCGGGATTCCTGCTTATTGTGGCGACGAACCAGCCTGATGTGGCACGAGGCCTTCAGAGTCGTGAAATTGTTGAAGCCATGCATCAGCGATTACGGAAAGAGCTCCCGCTCGACGATATTAAGGTCTGTTACGAAGTGGAGAGCCCGACCAGCCTGTGCTATAAACCTAAACCGGGAATGTTGCTAGAAGCTGCGCAGGAACGAGACATCGATCTCGCTCGAAGCTATATGGTCGGGGATCGGTGGCGCGATATCGGATGTGGCCGGGCGGCCGGCTGTTTCACCATTTTTATTGATCGAGGCTATGCAGAAACGCTGAGGGATGTTCCGGACATCACCTGCGCCGATCTCGTGCAAGCCTCAGCCCATATTCTTCACCATGCCAGTCTCGAACCAGAAAAGAGGAGAGCGTGATGGCCAAGTTGAGTGATCTGAAAGTCAAAATTTTTGCCGATGGGGCAGATCTTGCGGGGATTAAGGCCATGTATGCCAAGCCCTGGATTAAAGGGTTTACCACTAATCCCACGCTGATGCGCAAAGTCGGGATTTCTGACTACAAGTCCTTCGCGTCAGAAGTGTTACGCGAAGTGCCGGATCGGCCGGTGTCGTTCGAGGTGTTTGCCGACGAGTTTGACGAGATGGAGTCGCAGGCGCTGGAAATCGCCTCGTGGGGATCGAACGTCAACGTCAAAATTCCCGTCACCAACACGAAACGTCAATTTTCAGGCCCGCTTATTCGTCGGTTGTCCGAGGCAGGAGTCCAACTCAACGTCACCGCGGTGATGACGCTGGAGCAAGTGCAGGCCATCACCGAGGCACTCGCCATTGGCACGCCGGCCATCATCTCGGTGTTTGCCGGGCGGATTGCGGATACCGGTGTGGATCCAGTGCCAGTGATGCGCGAGGCGCTCAAAGTTATGCAAGCGAGGCCGAAGGCCGAACTCATCTGGGCCAGCCCGCGCGAGTTGCTCAATATCATTCAGGCCGACGAGGTCGGCTGCCACATCATTACCGCGACGAACGATATCCTCAATAAACTGTCCTTGCTGGGGAAGGACCATGCGGCCTATTCGCTCGATACGGTTGAGATGTTCTATCGAGACGCCTCAGCAGCCGGATACACCATCCCCTGCGCTCCCCAAATCGCCACCACATGACCGGGCTTGAGACAATTATTCAGGAGTCACGATGATTAAGAATGTTCTGATTACGGGAGGCGCCGGCTACGTCGGCACGCTGTTGGCCCCGCAGTTGCTGGCAGCCGGGCACAATGTGACGGTGTACGACATCATGTATTACGGGTGCGAATTGAAGCCGCAGCCGCACCTCACGATTATCGAAGGGGATATCCGCGATACCGCTAAATTGCGGGAGGCGTGCCGGGGTATCGATGCGGTAATCCACCTGGCTTGTATTTCCAACGATGCCGGCTTCGAGTTGGATGAGAAGCTCAGCGAAGAAATTAATTACAAGTGTTTCGAGCCGATGGTGATGGCCGCGAAAGAGCAAGGGGTCAAGCGGTTCATTTACGCGTCCTCGTCCTCGGTCTATGGCTATTCCGAATCTCCACGCGTGACGGAGGAGCACCCGCTGGTGCCCCTCACGCTCTATAACAAGTTCAAAGGCCTGTGTGAGCCGTTGCTCTTCAAGCACCAGTCCAAGGACTTCGTCTGCGTCGTGATTCGTCCTGCCACCGTCTGTGGCTACAGCCCGCGGCAGAGGCTGGATCTGTCGGTCAACATCCTGACCAACCATGCGGTCAACAATAATAAGATCACGGTGTTCGGCGGGGAGCAACAGCGTCCCAACCTGCATATCCAGGATATGTGCGATCTCTATAAGCTGTTGCTGGAACTCCCTGACGAAAAGATCGCAGGTGAGATCTTCAATGCCGGGTACCAGAACCAGAGCATCATGGAGATCGCCACGATTGTCAAAAAGGTAACCCAGGAAGAGTTTGCGGAGAAAGGCGAGATTCCGATCGTGACGACTCCGTCGAACGACAACCGGTCCTACCGGATCACGTCAGACAAGATCGCCGCGAAGCTGGGGTTTACGCCGAAACGTACGATTGAAGATGCCGTTCGAGATCTCTGCCGGGCGTTCCGCGCAGGGAAGCTCCCCAACAGCATGACAGACGACCGGTACTACAACGTGAAAATCCTCAAGAAAACTCGGGCATCCTGATGAATAGCCGTCCTCTTGCCGTCGTCACCGGAGGCGCCGGGTTCATCGGCAGCCATATGGTTGACCTCTTGGTCGATCGGGGCTTCCGGGTGCATGTGATCGATAGCCTCATCGGTGGACGAGCCGCGAATCTGGCTCGACATCAGGAAAATCCAGATGTGAGCCTTGATGAGCGGGATGTCAGGGCGTTGGCACCCAACGATGCGGTGTTTGCCGGTGCGCAGCTGGTCTTTCACTTTGCCGGGATCGGCGACATCGTGCCCTCGATCGAGCAGCCGACCGAATACATGTCGGCCAATGCTCAGGGCACGGTGCATGTGCTGGAAGCGTCACGCCATGCCGGCGTGCGCAAGGTCGTGTATGCCGCTTCCTCGTCCTGTTACGGCCTGGCGCCAGTTCCCACCAGGGAAGACCATCCCATCGCACCGCAATATCCCTACGCGCTCAGCAAATATATGGGTGAACAGGCCGTGCTGCATTGGCGCCACGTCTATGGTCTTCCGGTCAATGTGATTCGTATTTTCAATGCCTACGGCACTCGTTCGCGCACGTCCGGCGCCTATGGCGCGGTGTTCGGTGTGTTTCTGCGCCAGAAACTCGCGGGGAAACCGTTCACAGTTGTCGGAGACGGGACTCAGAAGCGCGACTTTCTCTATGTGACGGATGTGGCGAGAGCCTTTCTCGCGGCTGCTGAGACGGACAAGGCAGGAGAGGTCTGGAACCTCGGCGCAGGCAATCCGCAGTCTGTGAACCGGCTGGTTGAGCTATTGGGCGGCCCGGTCGTGTACATTCCGAAACGTCCGGGAGAGCCGGACTGTACGTGGGCTGACATTAGTAAGATCAAAAAGGATCTTGGCTGGGCTCCCATGGTCTCCTTTGAGGCGGGTGTCGCGAAGATTGTGGCGGAGATCGACTATTGGCGGGAGGCTCCTCTGTGGGATCCTCAGTCGATCTCTGAAGCCACGAAAACATGGTTTCAATATCTGGGGAGCCGATGAATACTAAGCCGCCGTCGCTGACCGATCAGTATTCCCACAAGATCAAGTCTGTGGAAGATCTTTCTCGTATTCTCGGCTCTCATCCACGCAAGAAAAAAGTCATCATGTGCCACGGGGTGTTCGACGTGGTGCATCCAGGGCATTTGCGCCATCTGATTTACGCCAAGAGCAAGGCGGACATTCTGGTTGCCAGTCTCACGGCTGATAAGCATATCAACAAGGGGCATTATCGCCCTCACATTCCACAGGATTTGAGAGCACTCAACCTGGCCGCATATGAAATCGTCGACTACGTCATCATCGATACGAATGGGACCCCGATCAAGAACATCAGTAAACTGCAACCTGACTTCTTCGCGAAGGGATATGAATACACGGCAGACGGCCTGCCGGCAAAGACGCAGGAGGAGGCGGACACGCTGCACGCCTATGGCGGTGAGATCATCTTCACGCCCGGCGATGTTGTGTATTCCTCGTCGAAGCTCATCGACCTGGCGCCGCCGGCCATCAAGATTGAGAAGCTACTGACCTTCATGGAATCCGAGAAGGTGACGTTCGATTCGCTACGCAACTGCCTCGATCGTTTCAAGGGTAAGAAGGTTCATGTCGTCGGCGACACGATTGTAGACAGTTACACCCAAACAGCGATGATCGGCGGTCAGACCAAGACCCCGACCATGAGCGTGTTGTATGAACGCCGGGACGACTACATCGGTGGCGCTGCGGTTGTCGCGGAACACCTGCGGGCAGCCGGCGCAGAAGTGCTGTTTTCGACGGTGCTGGGTGATGATGCCTTGAAGGAATTTGTGTTGGAAGGACTGAAGAAGTCAGGTGTGCAATGTCATCCGATCATTGATCCCACTAGGCCGACCACCAACAAGAATGCGATTGTGGCGGGAGGCTATCGGCTGTTGAAGGTTGATACGCTGGACAACCGATCTATTTCGGATGATATCGTGCGCAAACTGGCTCAGACCATTTCTGCTACGACATGCGATGCGGTGGTGTTCAGCGATTTTCGGCACGGTCTGTTCAACCGTCGCACGATCCCGCGACTGATCGAAGCGATCCCGGCCGGCGTGTACAAAGTGGCGGACAGCCAGGTAGCCAGTCGGTGGGGCAACATTACGGAGTTCAAAGGTTTCGATCTGATTACTCCGAACGAACGAGAAGCGCGATTTGCGTTAGCGGATCAGGATTCGGGAATCCGTCCGCTCGCATCGGCGTTGTACGATGCCGCCAAATGTAAGACCTTGATTCTCAAACTGGGCGAGCGTGGTGTGTTGACCTGCCGGGACAACGACCATGAATCCCTGGATTCCTTTGCGGTGGTGGATTCCTTCGTTGACCGGGTTGTGGACGCGGTCGGGGCGGGCGATGCATTACTGGCTTATGCGACATTGGCCATGTTGGAAACGGGCAAGGATACGGTTGCCACCATTCTAGGCTCCCTGGCTGCGGCCTGCGAGTGTGAGTGCGATGGGAATATCCCTGTCACGCCGGATGACGTTCGCCGCAAGATCGACATTGTCGAACGGCAGGCGACGTACCACTGAATCTATGACAACAGGGGTAAAGGGGTAATGGAGAAGGGGTAGGGGGATAGTGAGATAGGGTGAGGAGAAACGAAGGAGTCGATGTCCTTACCCCTTGATCCCTGTACCCCCACTGCTCCCCCTATTCCACTTTTCCCCCCTACCACTGAACCCCTCTACCCCTAGCGGAGCGATAA
>CAYHQK010000118.1:0-7113 GCA_964358535.1 uncultured Nitrospira sp.
ATTTGAGGGAGGATCTTCCGCTGAATGACAACGATGTGATTTTTGTCCCCAGGGACAAGATCGGCGATTGGAACCATTACTACACCAAGGCCGTCATGCCGGTCATAAACTCTTTACTCATGACCAGCAACGCAGTGTATATCGGGAAGAGTCTTCAGGTGTTGTTTTCTACGCCGTTGCCGGAAGCCACATCGCCCACCATCTCCTGTTGGGTTGCGCGCGCGCTCTATGGCGACCATGCTTGGCAGGTATCGGTTTTACGCTGGTACATTTGGGGTTCCTTCTCCGAGCGCTGGTATGGCCGACTGTTTGCCGATCTCTATCTGCAGTATGGGGAGAGAGTGGCGCATATCCTGCAGCAACACCCAAGACTTCAGATATTCGTAAGGCCCCTGTTCGATCGCCTTCTCGAAGAGGCAATCTTAACTGCTCGTGAAGGGCAAGGGGCAAGGGCGGATAGCTCAGTTTTCGTGCCTCTGGTCTCTCACCTCTCGCCCCGTACCTGATCTCTATGGCTCAATCCGATCTCAACCTCATCGATTTTTGGCTGATCGTTCGGAAACGGAAAGCGATTGTGCTCTTCACCATGGTGCTGGTCTCCGTGTTTACGGCGATCATGCCCTATCTGGTCGGGCCCGAACCCACATTTAAGACCTCCGCGCGCGTCCGGTATGAGCGATCGACGACCGCCACTGGCCTGCTTCAAGAAACGGTCTCTGTGTCCGAAGGCAACGATATCGCCACGCAAGCCGAGGTGATCCGTAGTTTTCCGGTGATGAAACGGGTCGCCAAACAGTTAGGGCTTATCGCGCAGAACCTCGATGAGCAAACTATTGAGAAGGCTCTCGACGAGAAAAGCGTACAGCAGTCTCCTGAATTCCTGGGCATCATTTATGGTCTCCAAAGCAAGATCGACGCGACGCAGGAAGGAACCACGAACATCATTAAGGTCACAGCGACCGCCGATGATCCGAAGAAGGCCGAGCGGTATGCGACTTTGACCGCCGAAGCCTATCGAGAAGAAAATATTTACAACCGGAACCGGCAAGTGATCGAGGCCAGGCGGTTTGTGGAGGGGCAACTCCAGGCATTGGAAGTCAGTCTTCGCGAGGCCGAGCAGGCATTGACGTCTTTTAAGGAGCAAGAGGGGCAGGTCTTTGTCACGGAAGAGGCCAGGGAGGCGCTCGTCCAGTACCAGCAGTTGGAGGCGCAGCAGGAGAAATTGCTCCGGGTCAAAAAAGAGGTACTTAACCAGCTGGAGTCGCTCAAAAAGGTCGGCGCGATCGGCACGACGTCCAATCGGGTCTATTCCGATGAGGTCGAGGCGCTGATCAGTACGTTGAATAGGCGGATGGTGGATCTCACGCAGGAGCGGAATAATTTATTGATCAACTATACGCCCGAACATGCGCTGGTCAAGGAACTGGACCGCAAGGTTAAAAACGTCAAGGAGGAAATGATTCGGGAACTCGAGGGCAAGCTCGGCACGTTCTCGGAGCGAGAACAGGCGATCCAGGAGTCTATTGTTCGATATAAGGATCGCTACCTGAGTCTCCCGCAGGCGGCTATCCGGTTATCGAGGCTGGAACGGGATGTTCTAGTCAACAGTAATTTGTACGCCGCGCTGAAGTCCAAACATCAGGAGTTCATGATCAAGGGGGCGGAGCGGATCGAAGAGGTCTCGATCATCGAGCCGGCGGTCGAGCCGACCAGGCCGATCAATGCGCCCAACCTCCCCCTGAACGCGTTCCTGGGGTTGTTGATGGGCGCATTGGTGGGTCTCGTGGCGGCGTTTCTGAAAGAATCCTTCGATACGTCCATCGGGACAATCGAGGAGGTCGAGTCGTATCTCAAGGTGTCGGTGCTGGGCGTGATCCCCCGCGTCGATCGGAAGGAGATCGAGCGGGAAATTCAACAGGGGTTCAAGGAAAAACTGGCGCCCGAGACGATGGATCTGTACTGCCACCTCGTCAGTCTGTTCGATCCGCAATCTCCCTTGGCGGAGGGATATCGGTCGCTGCGCACCGTTATTCAGTTTTCCGGCCTGGCGCAAGGGCGGAAGGTCCTGGCGATCGTCAGCGCCGGGGCGCAGGAAGGAAAGTCCACCAGCGCGGTCAACCTGGCCATTGCGCTGGCGCAAGACGGGAAGCGCGTGCTGCTGGTGGACGGAGATCTTCGAAAGCCGACCATTCACGAACGACTGGGATTGGAGCAGACCCCCGGCCTCAGCGAAGTGCTGCTGGGTGCCGTGCCCTATACCGAGGCGATTCGGACTGTGACGGATTTGATATTGGGGAAATTGGGGGTGGATCCGGTGATCAATGCGCTAGGGCTCGACAATCTGAATATCCTGACGTCGGGCCGGCGGCCGGAGAATCCGGCCGAATTCATGAACTCGCCGAGGCTCAAGGAACTGATCGAGACGGCGAGGAGGGAATACGACGTCACGATCTTCGATTGTCCGCCGATTCTACCGGTGACCGATGGAGTTATGCTCGGATCAAAGGTGGACGGCGTCGTGATTGTCTATCAAGTCGGCAAGGTTGGGCGCAACGCGCTTAAGCGGGCGAAGTCGCTGCTGGAAAACGCCAATGCGACGGTGCTCGGGATTGTCTTGAGCAACGTCAGCGCGGAGTTGACGCCTGATTACGAGCCGTATGGGTCCCGGTATAAATAAGCTATCGGGATCGACTCGCAATCCGATGTCGCCCCCGAGTGGCCCTTGCCGGAGATGATGAGGTATTGCTGACCATGGGCAAGCTGCAGATCGGACCGATCCAGTTGCTCCTGCTCGTCCTGCTGGCGGTCGCCTTTTCCCTGGGCGTGAATGCCGGCCAGTCCAAGGTCCTCCTGGGAGGCGTTGCGGCCTGTGCCCTGTTGATTGCGGCGTTTCTCTCCAGCACCATGAGCCTCTATCTGCTCGTTTTTTCCATGCTCCTCGGTCCGGAGATCATGTTTGGAGGCGGGGCGTCTGACACGACAGTCGGACGCGGCACGACCTTCCGTTTTGACGATATTTTGCTGGTCGTCATTGGATTCGTCTGGCTGGTTAAAGCGGCGATTCAAAAAGGCGTAGCACCCGTTAAACATACCCCGCTGAATGGGCGGATGATGTTCTATGTCGCGGCCTGTGTGTTCGCGACGATGATTGGCGTGGTGGCGGGGCGCGTGAAACCGCTCAACGGATTTTTCTTCAATTTGAAGTATTTCGAGTATTTCTTCCTCTACTTTATGGTGGTGAACGCGGTTCGTACGCGAAGCCAGGCGCAAGGGCTGGTCGTCGCGAGCCTGGTGACCTGTTTGCTGGTGTCGCTCTATGCGATCGCGCAGCTTGCCAGTGGAGAACGGGCGTCGGCTCCGTTCGAAGGCGAGATCGGGGAACCGAACACGCTCGGAGGCTATCTCGTATTTATGTTATCCATCGTATTGGGGCTTCTCCTGACGTCAGGGGCCGTGCAGCGAAAATGGCCGTTTATTATGCTCCTGGGTATCGGAACCCTTGCGCTGATGGCGACCCTGTCACGCGCGTCATTTTTAGCGGCCGGGGTGGTGTTGTTAGCCGTTCTGGGGTATGCCAGTTACCGAAAGCCGTTACTCTTTGCGTTGTTTCTCACCGTGATCGTGTCTGCGCCGGTCTGGGCTCCCGATGTCGTCAAGCAGCGCATTATGTTCACCTTTAGCCAGGCGCCCGAGCAGGGCCAGGTCAAAGTGGGACGTTTGAAGATCGATACCTCTACGTCAGATCGTTTGCGGTCATGGCAGAGATCGTTTGAGTGGTGGAAACAGTCGCCGGTCTGGGGCGGTGGCATCACCGGCGCACCGTTTATGGACGCCATGTATCCACGGATCCTTGTTGAAACCGGTCTGGTGGGCTTGCTGGCCTTTGGGGCCCTCATCTGGAGTCTCTATCGAGTCGTGGGGCAGGTGTATCAGCAGGCTCAGGATCCGGCTGTTCGGGGGCTTGCCTTTGGATTTTTGCTCGGCCTGCTCGGCCTGATGGTACATGCGGTCGGGGCCAATACCTTCGTCATCGTGCGAATCATGGAGCCTTTTTGGATGTTTGCCGCCCTGCTCGTCGTGGCTCCTGCCTTAACTGAGGCAGGGCAAGCAGCAGAGAGCGAAGAGTGGGATCGTTCTCTCTCCACGATGAAGAGATCCCCAGCGGAGAAGCCAGGGTTGGCCGGACTCCGAGTCCCATAACCTTCGCCCATCCTGCTGACGACCGATTGCCAAGCAGGGCTTATGGGCATGGTATCCCCGAATCCCTCCTGCGGCCTATTGCAGGTGGGTTGGCTCTGGCCATTAACCGAATCATATTCAAGAGGGCACATTCTTGTGACGGTTGTGCAGTTTGCAACAGGGCTGATCCACCGCTATCCGTTCAGGATGTGGCTGATTGTGTCTGCTGGAATTGCCTCCAATCTGCTGGAAGGGATTGGCTTGGCGTTGCTGGCGCCCATGTTTTCCTTAGCCGGCATGGAAACAACCGGGCAGCCTGGGGCACCTTCCAAAATACTAGGGTGGTTTCAGCAGACAACGCAGTCGATCGGGTTTGCCCAGACGCTCGGGGGGGTATTGATAGCCCTGCTAGCCATATTTTTCCTGCAGAGTCTCGTGGTCATCCTCAATGAACGGCTGGTCAATAACACGCGTTTTCAGTATGCCGGTTCCCTCCGAAGCACCTTGTACGAAGCCATGTTTTCCGCTCGCTGGGAGTTTATTGCGAAGCAGAAGACCGGCGTCCTGACGAATGCGCTCACTCAGGATTCGGTCAGGGCTGCCGCCGCATTTTTGAACCTGACGGCCTTGGTGCGAGAGTGTGCGGCGGTCCTCATCTACGTTTCGCTGGCTTTGATCTTTTCGTGGCAAATGGCGCTGGTCGCGGTCGGGATTGCCGGGGCGGGGCTGTACCTCTTCCGCTCGCGTGTGGCAAGGGGACAGGAGTACGGGACGGAAACGACCCTGGCTTATGCGCGCGTACAGGAAGAGGCGGTCGAGAAATTGTCCAGTGCGAAACTGGTGAAAGGTTTCGGGGTCGTTGGTGACGCGGCCGATCGGTTCACTACGGCTGTGTGGGCATTGGCGAACGTTCAAATCAGCGATTCCAAGAATCGCACGCTGGTCGGCGCCTTGTACCAGCCCCTGACAGCGACGCTGCTTCTGTCAGGCCTGTACACGGCTCTAACCGTTTTCCAGATGCCGATCTCCGACATGATGGTGCTGCTCATCATCGTATTCCGTCTGACACCGAGGGTGTCCGACCTCCAGGTGACGATGCATGAGGTGCTGTCGCTCCTTCCCAGCGTGGCGCAGGTTGTCGATCTAACCCGTCTTGCGCAGGGGCAGCGTGAACGGGATGGTGGACTGCCTTTTCATGGGATTAAGCAGGGTATTCGCGTCGATGACGTGTGGTTTGCCTATGAAGGCAAGGCGCCGGTCCTTTGCGGTGTGACGCTAGAGGTACGGAAGGGGGAAACGATCGCGATCGTAGGGCCTTCCGGGAGTGGGAAAACGACGATGATTGACCTGCTTATGGGACTTGTCCGCCCCACGCAGGGAGACGTCTTGGTGGATGGAGTGCCCTTGCACCGGCTGAATGCGAATGACTGGCATCGGCGGTGCGGTTACGTGCCGCAGGAAGTCAGTTTGTTCAATGAGACGATACGAAGAAACTTATTGTGGGGGAAGCCGACCGCAACAATTGAAGAGATCGAAACGGCCGTCAGGCTGTCCCATGCGGACGAGTTTATTCGACGGTTGCCGCAGGGGTATGAAACAGTCGTGGGAAGCCGAGGGGTGTTGCTCTCAGGGGGGCAGCGCCAGCGCCTCGCCCTCGCGCGGGCATTGATCAGAAAGCCAGAACTCCTGATCCTAGACGAGGCCACCAGTTCGCTGGATACTGAATCTGAGTGCATGATCCAGCAGACGCTTGAGACGCTGGCGCGAAGCATGAGTATCGTTATCGTGGCCCACCGTCTTGCGACCATCCAGCGGGCTGACCGGATTTACGTGTTGGAGCAGGGACGTATTGTTGAGTCTGGCTCGTGGGATTTGCTGACGCTGGCCGAGGGACGTTTCAATGAATTGCGAAAGTTGCAGGCCTTGACATGAGAAGTTTTGAGTCAGGCATAGCCGAACAGTGGTACGGGCACATATGAAATGTTTGGTGGTGAATATCATGCCCCATGGCCCTGTGTATCATTTCGCGCCTGGCGTACGTCCGGACGTATCCTGGGAGAAGCCGGATGGAACGTGGGTGGGATTTTGGCCGCGCGAGTGGCCGGATCTGCTTGGGGAGGCAGTGCTGAAATATAGTGATGGCTATGAATGGGAGGTGTGGCAGCCGGACCTGCGCGCCGATCAAGTCTATTCCAGGACGCTAGAAACGGGTGTGACGCACCGGCTCTTTCCTGCCACGGAGCAGGGTTATCGACCTGGGCTCAGATTCCAGGCTGATATCTATTCTGAAGCGATGCTGGCCCGCCTTGCTGAAGCGAGTGATTGCCCTATGATCCTCCACCTTCACGGTTTCCGCGTTCCTTTTTACGGAGAGGTGATTGCGCGCTGTGGAGCTAGGAAACGATTTCCAGTTTTTATCATCGGTCATGGAATGTCGATTGCGCCGATTAGTGAAATGCGAGGCTTGCACAGGCCTCTGACCTATGCCTGTCTTTTGCTGGAACAACAAAAGCTCGTGCGTCAGCTCCGGAATGTTGACGTCATATCCGCTCAGTCTCAATTTGCGAGGCGCGAGATTCACAAGGTTTTCCGCGGGCGGACAGAACTGTTGACGATGGGGTGCGATTTCGACTTCTGGGTTCCTGTGCCGTCGGGCGAGCGGAAGCAGGCGGCGAGGCAGACGCTGGGGGTTCGTTCGTCGAGCAGGGTCTTTCTGGCCACCGGAAACTTTGTGAGCTTGAAGCAATTCGACCGGTTGCTGGAGGTGTTCGGACGTCTGCCGAAGTCACACGATTTTGTGCTGTTGATCGCGGGACACGGAGACCGGGCGAATACCGAGCGGCTTGAGGCCTTGAGCCGGCCGATGGCTGCCGAGGGGAAAGCAATCCTCCATCCGTACGTGGAGGGAGAAGCGCTCAGAGATTTGTACTGGGC
>CAYHQK010000119.1:0-7067 GCA_964358535.1 uncultured Nitrospira sp.
GATATCTTGCAGGGCTTGAACGAATGCGTCGCTTTCAATCATCGTGTCGGTTCCTCGCCGCTAAGCACATGGAAAAACGCGCCATTATAAGCTATGCCTCGCGACATTCTCAACAAAACTGAGGGAGTTGCGCCATCAAATCGACCGTGGTAGCGTTCTGACATGATTGAACGGCAACGGAATCGCACAGGCCTGTACTTCCTCCTCTTGGGGCTCCTACTCTCAGTAGGCCATCCCCTGTCCGCCCAGGCAGTCCCGATGGTCAACGATCCGAACGGATTCCAGAACCTGACCTGGGGCGCCACTCTGACCGAACGGCAGGAGCTGGAAGTCGCCAGAGCAGGCCCCCATGTGAACGAATTCCAATTGCGGAGCGGCGCACCGTCCTATGCAGGGATCCCGGTCGAAAGCGTCCGCTTCTTAGCGGTCGATGATCAATTTGCCCGTGTGACCATCCGCTACCAGGGCGACGATCGCCACAAACAGATCCTTACCTATCTTGAACAACAATTCGGCTCTCTGGACCGCATACCCGGACAGATGCTGCGGGGCCTCAATCAGCAATATACCTGGCGCGGAACCGATACGGAGATCAGCCTGACCTATCATGCCAACACGGAGCGGGGGTTTATTTTTATCGACAGCCGGACCCTGGCTCCTCGATTTAACGACCGCATCACCGACTCAGCGGAGTAGCAGGATGATGAAACAGTCTGCCAGCAGAAAGACCGTATCTCATGAAGCGTTATTCGTGAAGCGGAAAACTTTCTGGCTTGCGAGATACACTTCACGCTTCACGAACGACGGGCACACGATGAGGACGGCCTGTTTGAGCATCCTGATCCAAGCTTTCTGTGTGCTAACCCTATCCGGCAGCCTGGCCTCTGCCGTGCCGATGCAGAACGACCCCAACGGCTTCGAGGGCATTCCCTGGGGCGCGGCCTTCTCGGAAACCGACACCTTTGTCAAAATCGAGGATGCCGGCCGCGCGCAAACCTATGAACTGAAGACCGGAGCTCCCTCGCTCGGCCCTGCGAAGGTCGACTCTATGCGATTCCTGACCGTCGACGGGAAGTTTGCGCGGGTCACCATCCGCTACCAAGGCAAGGCCACCCACGAACAGATCCTGGCCTATCTCCAATCCCGCTATGGCTCGCTCGACCGCACACCGGGACAATTCACCGGAGGCCCCGTCAAGTTTTACAGTTGGACCGGGTTCGAGAGCGACATCAACCTCCGCTACGAAACCGCCACGGACCGCGGCATCATTTTCTTCGAGAGCCAGGAGCTCCGCCTCAAAATCACCGAAGGCAATTCCGCCACCGTATTTTAGCCGGCATCCAGCCTCTCGCGCATCTCCCGCCTGTTTCGCATTAGACCAGCGCGACTCCCCCTCACGTCCCCCAGCAAAACAGCATCAACTGCTTGTAATGCAAAAGAAGTCCGTCCTTGCAATGCAAGAACAATCTGCTACTGTAGCCAACCTCTCGCACCTGAGGAAATGCCCAATGTAATGTGATGACCCCCATCTATATTAGGCCGCCGCAAAGCAATGCCAAACAAAGGAGACAGCGCTCACCATGACCACAAAATTAATCAGGAGCGTCTTGCTGAGCGCGCTGCTGCTTGCGACCAGTGCCTGCAGCGGCACACTCACGCCGGGCTACTTTCAGCCAACTGCAGGCCCTGCAAATCTCCCGCTGCGAGTGGCTTTGTTAGATGACGCGGGACTCCACCCCCAACCATATGATTATAAAGTGCCTGGCGGGTTTGGGGGAACCTTCACACTCACGCTCGAGCCGGAGTTCAGCAATGCGGTAAAGACCGAGATGGGTTCACTTTTTCAAGACGTCAAGCTCGTCGCCGATTCCAAACAAATGAATGGCGAAGACCTGATCGCGAAGGTCTCAAGCTCGTTCCACTCGGAAAGGGCCACTCTCTCGCTGGCCCTTCTACTGCCAGGGTCCGAGGAAGAACTTGTCCGGTCTGAAACAAGCAATCCAATTGAGATCCAATGCAATTCCTCTTGTGGAGCGGCCGCATTCTTTACCGGATTCTCGCTGGGCCTACTTTCCCCGATTACGATTCCCATGATGAGTGAGGGCCAGATTGAACCCACCCGGGCGAGTATCGAACAGACCACGACAACCATGCTGCATGCCTTCGATAAGCTGATCCGGTCGAATAAGGGCTTGGTGCGAGTTGTACGAAATACCCAAGCCGCACGCTCATCCCTCGCCGCGGCCGAGCAAGCTGACAAGGCCGGACAACGGCTGCCCGCACTCTCCGGCTATGCGCGGACATTCGTGTTGCGGCCCGAACCCACGCCTAACCCGGAAATGGATCGCCAACTGTTGACCAAGATTGACGTCCTGTTATCCACCGCAGGCAACCTCCCTCCAGTACCAGAGGAAGCCCGTCGCTATGTCGCGCGTTCGAACGCCCTCATGAAATCCGCATCAACTGAGGGATATGATCTGGTCCTCGCCGAAATGGATGAGGCGGTCATAGCAGCGCCACTCTGGCCCGAGGCGACTTTTAACCGTGGACTGATTCAGGAAGCCGCCGGACAATATAAGCAGGCGATTAGAAGCCTTTCCCTGTACCTACGACTTGCCCCCAAAGCCCAAGACGCTCCTGCAGTCCAAACCAAGATCTACGAACTCGAAATGATGGCGGAGAAGGCAGGCAACCCAACAGAGCGGACGCGCAAACCTACGAAGTAACAGAGACCTGCGAGGGTACCACGCGTAGCAAGGCCTCCGAGGAAAACTGGCGGCGAACACAGCAAATTGGTAAGGAGGCAGCCCGATGAGCAATACGAGGGGCGCTAATACATCCGTAATAATGGCAGTCATCCTCTTGCTATGGACAATCGCAGGAACGGGATGTGAGACCACCCGCCATACGATCGACTACGAGAAACAATACCCCTCGGCTCAACAACGGATCGCAGACAGGCCAGCCGTCCTGCTGCAGGTTGAGGATGCAATCCCGGAGGAAGAGTTCAGGAAAGCTCAGAACTTTCTCGGCGAAGACATGACCATGTTCGCGACCAACGTGTTCATCATCCCAATGAACAAATATTCAATTTATTCCGCAGATCAGCCGCGAAGCCAGCTTGTCGGCTCTGTGCTGCAGGAACATTTCTCCGCAGCCGGATTACCGACACTCGCTCTCTCCGGGCAGAAGCCTGGCCCATTCGGCGAAGGGGCTCGCGAGGCTCTATCCGTGTCGGTCCGGGTCAAGAAACTGGCAGTCACGACGTCTTTCTCGGGGACGATCCTGCCGTTACTCTTCACGACCATCATAACCTTTCACGATAAACAGGTTGATACGGTCCTCGACTGCCAGATCACTCAGCCGGGCAGTCAAGCCGTGCTCTGGAAGGGGACCCTGTCTGGCAAGGCGGAAAGCAAGGAACTTGAAAAGATGGGCGAAACCGCCAGAGCGAAGGTCAAGAACCTGGATGCGTGGATGGTGCATGAAGCGATCGACCGGGCAGTCTCGGCCTTTCTCACCCAATCACAGGCGGTACAAATAGCCGTACGACTGCGAAACGAGACCTTCGCGAAAGCGATGAAAACAGCTCAGGACACAGAGGCCGGCGGCAATCTGCGAGCGGCGCTCAATCAATACGGCCGCGCCTACCGCGCAGCCGGCGACAGCGAGCAATCGCTGGCCGTCATTAAGACCGTGGCCGAGGTGGTGCGTAAATTACCGAACAGACCGGAGCTGCCGGAGGACGCGCGACGATACGGTGTGCAGGCCAACACGGCAACGGAACGTAAAGGCTATGACGAGGCGATTACGTTGCTCTCTCAAGGCCTGGAGGCGGCCCCCTGGTGGGCGGAAGGCCACTTTAACCGCGCGCTGCTTCTCGCCAATCAGAATCGCTATCAAGAGGCCGTGACCAGCATGAAACAGTTCCTGATACTGACGCCGAATGCCCCGGACGCACGGGCCTCGCAGGACAAGATCTATGAATGGGAGCTAAAGGCCGGACCCGTAGGGGCAAACGGCCAGTCTGCCCATCCTGGCGCATCGTCATCTCCATCTTCTACCTCTGGACCAAGGGGTCTATCACTTGACGATACGATCCGTGGCGTAGTCGAGAAAAGATAACGTCTCAACATGGGGCTGTCCTACTTACGTGGAGCACGATCGTACGTAGCAGCGAAGGAGGAGAGGGCGATGCATGCACTTTATAGATCAGTTGGGACCGGGTTCGTCATCGCCCTATCACTGACGACCTTCCTTGCCTCCTCGGCCCATGCCTGCTGTAGCAATTACGCAGAATTCGCTGCGCAGTGCCGTGCACAGGGCGGCATCCCCGGCTTTGGCGCGACGTGCAAGCCTCAGAGCAGTGGAGGATCAAGCGGTGGCTCCGGCTACTCTGGCGGAAGATCAAGTTCGAACCAGCAGATGCTCGGCATGGCCAACGCCTTGGGAGCCGCATTCGGGGAGGCGCTTAAGCAACAAGAAGCGGACCGGGCTCAAGCACGCCAGCAAGAAATGGAACGGGCAGCAATAGAGATGGCCCGGTTCCAAGCAGAAGAACAGGAACGCATGAAACAATTGGAAGCGCGGCACCAGAAATTGCTAGGCAGCCTGAAGGGAGGGCTCGGCAACACGGAGCTAGGGCTGAAGCGCATGGAATCAGGAACGCTGGAACTAAAGAGCGGCACCGCGATGTTCGGACAATCGAACGCGACCGGAACGTTGAAGTACGGTGAGGACACTACAGGCCTGACACTCAAGATGCCAGAGGCACCTCCAAGGCCGGCGGGCAAGGTCGTGGACATGGCCACCATGGATAAAGTTTGGCAGGACTATTATCAGGCCGCTGACAAGGCAGCTCAAGCGGACCTGCGGCGTCAGCAACTGGAAGAAGAGAAGCAGCTGGCCGAACGAATCAAGAAGGAAGCGGAGAAGAAGTATCAGGAACAGCAGCAGCGATCGGCATTGATCCAGAAGGATCAACCGTCCAAGCAGGAGGCAGACGACAAGCTGGCTGAAGCAGAGAAGCTCCTGAACCAAGCGACAGACCTGGACCGGAAGGCGACTCAAGATCTGAACAGCGCGAAACAAGATCTCAAACAGGCCAAGCTCGATCTCGACCGAACCGAGAAGGAACGCGCCAAAGCGGAGAAGAGCTTAGTCCAAGCCGAGCAGGGACAATCCAAATAGCGAGGACGTGCATGAAACGCTTTACAGCCAGCATTCAGACCCGCCCCCCACTATGCTACTGGCCGCTGCTGATTACCCTCGCCGTGATTCTCTGCGCTAGTGGAAGCCGGGCGGCCCCCTCGACACCGGCCTCATCCATGACCCCTCGCGCCAAGCTGGACCGGATACTCGCCTGCCAACAGACGGAAAAGGATGTCGCGCTGGCGGAGAAACAAAAGACACAAGATACAATTGCCGCTGTCGAATCGTTTATCGGCTCCCTCAGCGACCAGCCCAAACATTACGCGGCCCATGAGCGAGCCAATCGGGCATTGACCCTGGCGCGCGAGGCGCTTGCCAAGATCGACGAACGGCTGCAGCTTGCCGACCGAAAAATCGGCATGACCGTTCGCGCGCTGCAGTATCTCGCGCCTGCACAAAGCGGCGTCCACGAGGGCTCTCTTCTTGCCGACGTGCCACGACAATACAAAGATTGGCTCGCGGACGGCGAAAACGAAAGTCGCTACCTTGATGGTTTATTCGGAGAGGAATACGGCTTTGTCACAGATCCAGCCCTGCTGCAACGGATGACCGCCTTGGTCAATCGTCTGCAGATGCTGTCATCCAGACCCGATGTACCGATCCAGGTGAGGGTGCTCACGACAGAAAGCGGAATGGGCGCCTCTGCCACAGCGACGGCAATCTATTTCGATAAGGCCTATCTTGACCTCAAGCCCTCCGAATCCGAACTGTTGTTCGTTGCCGGCCATGAACTCGCACATGTGCAACTGGGACATTTCAGCGAAGCCATCATCGGACGCGATCGCGACACACAGAGGCTCCGCAAAGACCTAGGCCCTGGAGGAACGGCTATCCTTGGCTTGAGAACCCAGGAGGTGCTGCTCAAGATGCGAACTGGCCCTTGGGAACAACGACAGGAGGAAGCCGCCGATCTATTGGGCGCCCAGCAGGCTCTGGAAGCCGGCGCATCCCCCAAAGGCATTCAGGAAGCGATGCTGCGGATGGACGAGGATGAGAAAACCTGGGCGAAGAAAGTCTCCCCGGACATTCAACGCTATCGAGACTCATTGAGGGATCACGCTAACCCCCTTGATCGCCTCAAGGCCCTCGAAACGACGTTGGGTAGCAAATTCTGGGAACGAACAGATCTGACGTTCGGAGCCCTCTGCCCTCACCCCTAACTTCACTTTTCCTCCTGCCCTCTATACCTCTGGTTGCTGAAGCCCCTACGAAAACCGCTCATCCCCGACAAATACAGGCCCCTTCTGCCCCCTCCCCCCACAGACATCACCGTTTCTTGTCATAAAACCTCGCGCCATGTTATTGTTCACTGGTGAGTAATGACTCACTCACTCGTGGAAGCTCGATGAAACAGACCGCTCGAACCATGCGCCCCTCCAGCAGAGAGCGGCAGGCCGGCCTGATTGCCGCGGCTGCGTCGCTCTTTGCCGCCAAGGGGTTCAACGGCACCACCACAAAAGAAATTGCCAAATCGGCGGGCGTGAGCGAGGCCCTGGTCTTCAAGTATTTCCCGACGAAACGGGCGCTCTACGCCGCGATCCTGGCGGAGAAAGTGACCGTCAGCGAACTGCTCGAAGCGGTGGAGGAAGCGTCCAAGAAACGGGACGACCAGCGCGTGTTCACCATGATCGCAAGCTATCGTATCCGCCCCGACGTCGACTCGACGCTCTTACGCCTCCTCTTGTTCAGCGCCCTGGAAGGACATGAACTCTCCGACATGTTCTTCGGCAAACACCACAAGGTGTTCTACGACCACCTCGCCACCTACATTCGGGCAAGGATCGACGACGGAGCCTTTCGCCCGGTCGATCCCCTCCTGGCGGCCCGCGCCTTCATCGGCATGGTCGTCCATCACC
>CAYHQK010000120.1:0-7009 GCA_964358535.1 uncultured Nitrospira sp.
GAGAAGAATCGTCTTGGTTTGCGGACCCACTTATGGGGCGGGGTCACCTATTTCGATTTGGCGGGGGAGCGGCCGGGGGTGGTGATGGCCCAGGCCCTCGCAGATCGCTTGAGCACGCGCGGGTGGAAGGATCGGGCCTGGACGGTGCGGGTGGCCTCTAGCGCGGGGGTGACCAATGCAAACGATGCCGATATCGTCATCAGCGGGCAGCTGCTCGATTTTTCAGCCAACGCCAAGAGCCGGGTCTTTTCGACGGTGGTGAACACCAGCAGCAAGCTGGTCATCACGGCGACGAACCTCGGCGACCAGAGCACGACGACCAGGAATGTCGAGGGCTCACAGCGCGACACCCTGTTCTGGTTTTGCGACGAGGATGTCCAGCACTTATTGGCAGCAACCCTGAAAGACGACTTCGACCGCTATCTCGCCGATACGACGATCGAGCAGAAGGCTGTGCGGACGGCCCGTTAATGGGCCGGGGGGAGAGATGATCCACCGTGCGTGAACGTCGTTGGGAAACGACGACTCCCCTGACCTTCGGGCAGGTGCTCGCCGTGGGCGAACGGCTGGCTGCGTTAGGATTCAAGCCGGCGGCGCCCTCGAAGGACGTCATCTGTTACATCGAAGAATGGACGGTCGAGGCGCCGGAGGATTTCGACCAGTTGGACGCCTGGTCCACGGAAGATGCAACGCTGATCCATGTCCGGGAGGGGTGGCGCGGCGACTTCTTCCTTCTGGCCGGGGCCTACCACACCGTGTATCAGCGCTATCAGGACGTCGGCACCTACTGTTCGATCAGCCATCCCTGGCGCATTCGCGATCCGTTGCGGCTGCACGATCCCCGCAGCATGTTCTGGCTGGGGTTTCGCCATGCCCATTCGTTTATCCGCGTGCGGCTCCAGACTCACGAGGTGATCACCCCCGGTGAGACGCGTGGCGATGCCGAGCGGGACCAATGGCTGGAAGAGCGGCGCACGGCGTTTCTCGAAGCGATCACGCTGCTGGAGCTTCCCGTCGAGACATCGGTGGAAAAGCAGCAGCTGGTCTTGCGACCGGTCGATCCCTCTGCGCATTTCTTCTGCTCATGGCCCGATGCTTTCGGGCCCTGTCAGTTCGAGTACAACACGGCAGACGCCTATGAGTTCCTGGTGCCGGCCAGTAAGTTGGCCGCGAGCTCTGCCACTGAACCAGCCAGCGTCCGGGCCTATCTGACTGGCTTTTCCGAGGACGCGCTGGTGGACTTCCAATCGATCGATCCCACCGCCCGCTTCGTCTACCGTTGTTCGGTGCATTGCGTGCTCGACGATCTGCCGGAGCTCCGATCCGTGATCGAACCAGACGGCCGCCTCTATAGCACCCTCTGCGAGTTCCAAACGCAGGAACTGTTTCCCGGTGAAGAGGATGCGTCCGCCATTATCGGGATCGTCGGCAACGAGGCGGGATTCCATATCGAGGTCCGCTTGAACCGGGCTCCGCTGAGTGAAGAGCTGATGACCGTCTGTTTGGGGCAGTTGATCGGGCATTCGGTGGTGTATGCGCCGCTGCCCCCCTTCATCTAGCAGGATGCTGAAAAAGTTCGCCAGCGTCGTTCTCGCCTCGAACGCATTCTCAACGTAGCCCAAAGCTACGCCTCCGGTGCGTTCATCGGCTGCGGCCTTGCTGGACGGACTTTTTGAGCATCCTGCGCATGTGCTCTCGCTGTGGCTTCGTTGGATGATCGTTTTGAGCCGGCCGCGCGGCTGCGCCGGTTCGCCGACAGCATCGAATGGGAAGCGGATTGCGTGAAAACGGCAAATTCGCTAGACTCTTCCATGGGCGTCAGCAACTCAGTGCAGCCTGGTGGGAGGTAGTCTATGAGCAAGATTGAACAGCTTGAGCAAACGGTCTCGAATCTCTCTCACGAGGACTTCGCGCAGTTTCGGGCGTGGTTTCTTGAGTTCGAAGGACGCGTTTGGGACGCGCAGATTGAGACGGATCTCAAGGCCGGGAAACTGGATCAGGTGATCGCTGAGGCGCGGGCCGAATTTGGGCAAGGCAACGCTAGACCTCTGTGAAACATACCGCTTCGTCACGGTTTTGGACCGCGTATCAGGCACTCCCGGAAGATGTTCGCGCGCTGGCCGACAAGAACTTTCAGCTCTTGAAAGCCAACCCGCATCACCCGTCCCTTCACCTCAAGCGCATCGGAGAATTGTGGTCGGTACGAGTCGGTGATCACTATCGCGCACTTGGTTTCGATGTCCCAGATGGAATCCATTGGTTCTGGATTGGCACTCACGCTCACTATGACAAGCTGATCGCTCCATGATGCCTGCCGAAATTCTTCAACGGCTTCGTCCCTGTCCCGCAAGTCCTAACTGTGTGTCTACGCAGGCTCAAGACGAGGGCCATGCCATCGCGCCCTTTCGCTATCGGAAGGGCAGAGCTGACGCGAAGGAGGCGCTGAAGGCGATTGTCCAATCCCTTCCCCGTACCAAGCTGGTGGAGGAAGACGAGACCTACCTCCACTATGAGTTCACCAGCCTGTTGCTGCGATTCGTGGACGATGTGGAGTTTCTGTTCGACGATGAGGCGAAGACGGTCCATTTCCGGTCTGCGTCCCGGACCGGCTACCGTGATTTCGGGGTCAACCGTCAGAGGATGGAAGCGATCCGGAAGCTTATCGAGGGGAAGATTTAACCGTCAACCGGAGGTCAATGAGCCGGGGTGGCCGGCTTGGGGCCTCGTCTGGTCGTATGTTGGAAGACGCAGGTGGGGCAGGTGTAATGGACGAATTGCCCGCTGGCAACCAGCCGTTTCCGCATGGCGACCTTGCACCAGGTGCAAAGGCGGTCCGGGAGGTCGGCTGACGACTGGGTCAAGGTCGGATCCGATGGAGTGCTCGTGGTCATGCGCGCATTCTCTCCGACCGCCGAGAACCTTGTCAACCGACCGGGGGACCCGGGAGCGCCTCGTGTGAAAAAAAGTTTCGTCAGCCTCCCTGATGCGAAAAAAATCGTGGTATAGTTTGGCATGACGGTTTGTCGTCACAGTTTTTTCACCCTCCTAACAGAAAGGTGTCACCCTTTATGAGTAGCTCGGCCGGTTCCGAGTCCGCGATCTTTCCACCTGAGTCCCCAGTAGCTGCCCCGATTGCCCCCCAAGAGATGGTGGGAGAGGGGAAAGCGTGGGGACTGTGCACCTCCGTCGACCTTCAAGATTGCAATCCCGATCTTATTCGCAACGCCGACCATATTCGCCGCTATGTCGTGGAGCTCTGTGAGCTGATCGGCATGAAGCGTTTCGGCGAGTGCCAGGTCGTCGATTTCGGCTCAGGTCGGGTCGCCGGCTATTCCATGGTGCAGCTGATTTCGACGTCGTTGATCAGCGGCCATTTTGCGAACGATACGAACAACGCCTACCTCGACATTTTCAGTTGCAAGGGCTATGACCCTGCCGTTGTCGAGGCGTTCTCCAAAGACTTTTTCGGCGCGCGTCGCAGCACCGCGACGGTTACGCTCCGGTACTAGCCATGGATCGGGGGCCGCGGCAACGCGGCCCCCGTATCGATTCGCGTCTCTCATTCCATGCACCGATGAACCCCAACACCGTCAAAGACTTTTTCCAGCTTCTTCCCGGCAAGCTCGACGCAGAGGCTGCCGAAGACCTTGATGCGGTCTATCAATTCGATTTGAGCGGCGCGCAGGGCGGGCAGTACATTCTCACGATTCGTGAGGGGGCCTGTCAGGTCACAGAGGGGCTGCATGAGGACCCGCACGTCTCGCTCTCGATGACCGGAGAGGATTGCATCAAGATTCTGAAGGGGCAGTTGAGCGGGCCAGCCGTCGCTATGTCTGGCCGACTCAAGATCAGCGGGGACATCGGTCTAGCAATGCAACTGAAGGCACTCTTTCCTACCCTCGGATAACCAGCCTGCTTCTCTAGCAGGATGCTGAAAAATCCCTCCAACGTCGTTCTCGGTTCGTCAAAATCCTCAACGTACCCTAGAGGGTACGCCTCCGGTTTTGACTCGCCTGCGGCCTAGTTGGATGGCTTTTTGAGCATCCTGGGGGAGGGCTCTTCTGTTGTGGTAGTTGCGCCGGCTATCAATGTTCTGCCGGAATCCAATCCGCTTCTTGCGGGGCCTCGTCCTTATGGCGGGGGAACCGTTCTTCTAACATCACATAGATCGTGGGGACGAGAAAGAGCGTGAGGATCGTCGAGACGCTGAGTCCTCCGACGACCGTACGGGCCAAGGGGGCGTTCGTTTCGCCGCCCGTGCCCCAGCCGATCGCCATGGGCAGCAGCCCTGCGACGGTGGCGAGGGAGGTCATCAGGATGGGGCGGAGTCTCGTCCGCGCCGCCGTGATGGCCGCGTCATGCAGCTCCCGCCCTTTCCGCCGCAGAACGTTCGTGTAATCCACTAACAGGACGCCGTTCGAGACCACGATGCCCAGCATCATGATGATGCCCATCATCGAGGTAGTGGAGAGGGTCGTGTCGGTCAGGAAGAGGATCAGGATGACGCCAGGGAAGCCCATCGGGACCGCAAACATGATGACGAAGGGGTCGATCAGCGATTTGAACTGGGCCGCCATCACCATATAGACGAGGATGAGCGCCAGGACTGTGGCAAACATCAGTCCCTCGAAGGTCTCTCTCTGCTGTTGGATCTGGCCGGCCAGCTTGAGGCTGAAGCCGGTGGGGAGCTGGATCTTGGCAAAGCCCGCTTCCAGATCGGCCCCGATGGCGCCGAGGTCCCGGTTTACAGGGTTGGCGGTCAGATGAACCACCCGCTGGAAGTATTTGCGTTCGATCTTCACCGGGCCGGCATTGAGCTTGAGCGAGGCCACGTTCTTGAGGAGGACCGGCTCACCGGTTTTGGCGGTCAGCACGATGTTTTCGATGTCCGTGAGGTCCTGCCGGTGTTCTTCCGCGAGCCAGGCGCTGATGTAGTACTCGTTCCCGTTTTGCGGGTCTGTATAGATGATGGGATCAGTTTGGCCGTTGCCGTTGAGTGAGAAGAGCACCGCGTTGGCCACGTCCGTTTCGCTGATGCCAAGCAGCGCGGCCTTCTCGCGATCCACCACCACGTTGACCTCAGGATAGTTCTCCTCGCGGCTGACTTCGATGTCGGCCAGGCCAGGGATCTGGTGCATCATGGTTTCGACCTCGCGAATGACCCCACGGGCCTTCTCGAAATCGTAGCCGTAGATCTCTACGTCGACGGATTTTTGCGATCCGAAGCTGGTGACCCGTTTCACGAGCCCGCCCGGATCGAAAAACATCGCGACGCCCGGAAAGAGCTTGAGCACTTTGGGTCTCACCTCGTTCATGATCTGCACTTGGTTCCTGGTCCGTTTATCCGGCGAGACCAGATAGACGGAAATGACCGACGTATGGGGGCCGGTGTTCGGATTGAAGAGGGAGGAACGGCCCTGGGCCAAGACGCCGGTGCTGGAAATGATGGTTTCCAATTCCTCGACCGGGATCTGGGCTCGCAACACCCGTTCGACCTCCGCCACTTGTTGCTCGGTTTTCTCTACGCGCTGACCGACCGGCCCTCGCAGGACGATGCGGAACTGGCTTTCGTCCGACACAGGCAGAAACTCCGTGCCGATCTTGGGCACCAGCGCGAGTGAGGCGGCGAAGAGGAGCAGGATGCCGCCGATGAAGATCCGGCGATGGGCCAGGACCCAGCGGAGCGACTCCTCATAGCCCCTGTCCAGAGACTCATACCGTTCGCGGCTCCATTCCATCACACGCACGAACCATCGCGGCATCGACTGGTGGGCTTCCTGTTCCGGCTTGAGGAATTTGTAACAGAGCGCCGGGGTCACCGTGCGGGAGACGAAGAAGGAGGTGAAGAGCGAGATCGCGATCGTGATGGTCAGGGGAATCAGGAGTAAGCGGGCAATGCCGGCGACGAAGAAAATCGGGAGGAACACGACGACCGTGGTGATGGTCGAGGCCAAAATGGGCATCGCCACCTCGCGCGCCGCTTCCAGGATCGCGTCCCAGCGGCGGGGCGTGTCGTTGAGATGGCGCTGAATGTTCTCCAGTTCCACGATGGAGTCGTCGACCAGCCGGCCGATGCCGAGGGCCAGGCCTCCCAGCGTGAACACGTTCAGGGTTTGCCCGGAGAAATAGAGCACGATGAAGGTCACCATGATCGAGAGGGGAATGGAGACGGAAATGATCAGGGTGCTCGTGAAATTACGGAGGAAGATCAGGATGACGAGCGCAGCCAGCAGCGAGCCGTGCAGCGCCTGTTCGACGAGGTTGTTGATCGACTGGCGGATGTAGACCGATTGGTCGAAGGAAATGCCGAGCTTCACACTGGAGGGGATGCCGACCATCTTCGGCAGGGCCTTGCGCAGCGCGTCCACCACCGCCACGGTGTTGGCGATGGGCTGTTTATTGACGCGTAGATAGACGGCTCTGGCCCCGTCCGTCCGGACGATGTTGGTCTGAATGTCCGACGAGTCGGTGACGGTCCCGACGTCCCGCACCCGCACGGGGCTGCCCTGTGGGTTGACCTTCACGATCACGTCCTGGATCGGGTCGACCGTGCGGAACTGATTATTGGTGAAGACGTTGTAGTCCAGATTGCCGGCTTTGATGTCGCCGGAGGGAAGAATCAGGTTCGCGGCCTTCACGGATTTGACGACGTCGAGAATCGAGAGGCTCCGGGCGTTCAAGAGGGCCGGGTCGAGGTTGATGTTGATCTGGCGGATCTTCCCGCCTTCCACGGTGGCGGCGGCGACGTCGGCGATCTGTTCGATTTGCGGCGCAATCGTGTTGTAGGCCAGGTCGTAGAGGGCTCGTTCGTCGAGATCGTCGCTGGAGACCGTCACGAAGGAGACGGGGATATTGGAGACGTCGAATTTGACGATGAAGGGCTGCAAGATGCCGGGCGGCAGGCTGTTCAGGATCTGCGTGACCCGCTGCATCACCTCCATCTGGCCGACGTTGATGTCCGCGCCCCAGTTGAACCAGATCTGCACCGCGCCGATGCCTTGCTTGGCGA
>CAYHQK010000121.1:0-6988 GCA_964358535.1 uncultured Nitrospira sp.
AGAAGCGGACCTTTCGGCGGTGATGTTCGATGGCCTGGATGCCGAGGGCGGTGGCAACATGGGTTTTGCCGGTTCCCGGACCACCGATCAGGACCACATTCTGGGCACTCTCCATGAACTCGCAGCGGTGCAGGGTCCGGACGGTGGCCTCGTTGATCTCGCTGGTGGCAAAGTCGAAGCCGGAGAGATCCTTGTAGGCCGGGAACCGCGCGGACTTCATGTGATAGGCAATCGAGCGCACTTCGCGCTCGGCCAATTCGGCCTTCAGCAGTTGCGACAGCATCGGGACTGCGGCCTCAAAGGCTGGCGCCCCTTGCTCAATCAGATCAGTGACGGCCTGGGCCATGCCATACATCTTCAGACTGCGCAGCATGATGACGATAGCGCCAGCGGCGGGATCATGACGCATGGCGGCCTCCTGCGATCTGGGCACGCAGGCCGTCATAGCGTTCGACATTGGCCTTGGGCTCGCGGTGCAGGGCCAGTGCCTGTGGTGTATCCAGTGGCGGCCCGCCGATCACCTTGCCATCGACCAGCCGGTGCAACAGGTTCAGCACATGGGTCTTGGTCGGCACGCCCTCGGCCAGCGCCAATTCCACGGCGGTCAGCACGGCTTGTTCGTCGTGGTGAAGCACGAGGGCGAGGAGATCGACCATCTCGCGGTCGCCGCCGGCTTTGCGCAGCATGTGATCCTGCAACTGTCTGAACGCAGACGGTAATTCCAGGAAGGGGGCGCCGTTGCGAAGGGCTCCGGGCTTGCGTTGAACGACCGCCAGATAATGCCGCCAGTCGTAAATCGTCTTCGGCGGCAGATGATGGCTGCGCTGGATCACGCGGGCATGTTCGCACAGGATGTTGCCCTCAGCTGCCACAACCAGCCGGTCGGGATAGATCCGCAAGCTGACAGGGCGGTTCGCAAACGACGCCGGAACACTGTAGCGATTGCGTTCGAAGCTGATCAGGCAGGTTGGTGAGACCCGCTTGCTTAACTCCACAAAGCCATCAAAGGCGACCGGCAAGGGCATCAAGGTCAGCTGTTCTTCAGCCCAGACATCAGCGATTGTACCAGGCTGTTTGCCATGCGGGGTCTGTCGCCACAGTTCCTGGCAACGATCTTCCAGCCAGGCATTTAGCGCGGCAAGGTCGGGGAAGTCCGGCATGCCTTGCAACATCTGGTGGCGGGAATCCCGAACGTTCTTCTCGACTTGCCCCTTCTCCCAGCCCGCCGCCGGATTGCAGAACTCCGGCTCATAGACATAGTGGTTTGTCATGGCGAGAAAGCGCATGTTGATCTGCCGCTCCTTGCCGCGACCGACACGATCCACCGCCGTGCGCATATTGTCGTAAATCCCCCGCGCAGGCACGCCACCGAAGACCCGGAATGCATGCCAATGGGCATCGAACAGCATCTCGTGCGTCTGCAATGGGTAGGCCCGCAGCAAAAAGGCCCGACTGTGCGACAACTTGATATGCGCCATCTGCAGCTTGGTGCGTTCGCCGCCCAGAACCGCAAAGTCCTCGCTCCAGTCGAACTGGAAGGCATCGCCAGGAGCAAAATGCAGCGGCACAAAGGTTCCGCGCCCCGTCGTCTGCTGCTCACGCTGCCGTTCCGCTTTCCAAGTGCGAGCAAACGCCGCCACGCGGGCATATGAGCCGGTGAAACCAAGCACCACCAGTTCAGCATGCAGCTGCTTTATGGTCCGCCGCTCCTTGCGCGACCTCCCGGCCTCAGTCTTCAGCCAGCCCGCAAGCTTGTCGGCAAAAGGGTCAATCTTGCTTTGACGTTCTGGCGTCGCGAACTTCGGCTCGATCGTGTTCGCCGCCAGATGCTTGGTCACGGTATTGCGCGACACGCCCGTCAGCCGTGAAATCTCCCGGATCGATAACTTCTGCCGCAAATGCATCCGGCGGATGATGTTCAATAGTCCCATGTGGATCACTCCGTTGCCCCCGCCGCTCACAGCTTCGGGGAAAGGTTCACATGGCTCAGTTCTCAGTGAAAATTATCAGCCTAACCGGCTCAGTTCTGGGTGAAAATCAACAGTCTTGAATCGCCTTTTCCAAAAGCGTGCGGATCATCACCTCGGCTTCATCTGGGTCGAGCGTGCCCCGCAGGGTCCCGCCAAGTCCTGCAGAGGTGCGGATCGTTTGCAGGGTTTGCATGAAGGTATGGCTTGCGGAGTTCGCCCCACAGTTCGGACAGAAATATGCAGCGCCAATGTAAGAATAGCGGCAACCACAGCTCTCACATGTGGTACGTAGCCGCATGGGTTCCGCCGCCGCCACTGGCACGAGCACGGCATCCCGCCCGCCCTTCACCTCAAGGGTTATGCTCAGGAAGGAGTTACGGTTTCGGCGGCTCCTTGACGCCGCCGCATCCGTTCTCATCGCCTTGTTCATGGCATGGGCAATGGTGCCGAGCGCGTAGTCTCGCTCGGCCTCAACCTGCGCTCTGGGAAACCACGACTTTGCAGGAGCCACATGCCGACAGGATGGACAAAATACTTCCTCGCCTCGAACGAGGTTCGACCAGTCGTAACCGTAAATCTTGAAGAGGAAAAGGCATGGCTCGGATGGGCATTCCTTATCAAGATAGCCCTCTGAATCGGGCTCAATTGGGACAGATATTTCCGTCATCCGGCCAAGCCTTTCGAGCTCCTTTTGTAGATTTTTGAACACTGGGTGCGCTTTCGATGGTGATTGTTAGAGCCTGATGCCACCGCCGACAAACTCTGGCGACAAAGGGATTGCGTTATCGTTCAATCGCTTACGCAGCGTATCACGATCTTGGAGAGTAAAGTCATAAGGGCTCGCAAGCTCCCTCTCGACGGATTGAGCAAGGTTGGTCAACTCACCAGAAAGTCTTACAAGGCCCTCCCATTTTGCGGCCTCATCCAAGATGCGCCGTGTACCATCCGGCGTCATAAGAGAAGTTGCTCTCGAATAATCTCGAGACAATTCATCGAACCAACGCTCCACGCCCGACAGGATCATCAGGTCACGTGCGACAAGATGAGTGATGTAGTGATTTGGGCAATGGTAAATGAGGCTGCCGATGTCGTAACTGCTGAGCGCGATTTCCACCTCTGCATCGTTCTTAATGTTCTTGGCCAAGCGGATACCCATGCGGGCCCCCTCATTGGTTTGGCGGGCTTTGACGATGATTTCGGCAATGTAAACGAAAGGATAATTGGTGATGTGTTCGCGTGTGTACTTATTGACGATCTCGACGCCGCGCTCGGCTTCTTCAAGCGTCCGCTGATAATTTGCGGTGTCCAACCAGTTCGATGGAACCACATCGATTTTGCGCCGAAAGGCGCCTTCGGAAAGCTGAATTGATTTAGCCGGCGTCTTGTCGATTGTCGCCCCCCAGAAGCGGCGTTCCAAGACCTCTTCCGATTTGGCTCTGAGAAGCAAGACGTCGTCGGCCACTGTACCGACGCCTGAATACGGGAGGTAGGACTTCAGGCTCCCTTCACAGTATTGCCGGTGTAGGCAAGCGCCCTCGATCACGAGCAGGTCCACATCACTGACCCCACGAATATGAACATTAAGAGGGACCGAACCCTGAAGCCGGAATACGGGATACTTTCCTTCCAAAGAAAGGCCTTCTTTCAGGTTTCGCTCAACTTTCTCGGCTTCTTCGTGCGAAATTTGGGTTGACCGCGGATCAACCTCCTGCATCGCACCGAGGGCGTACTTCGTCGCCTTATTCGTCGCGCGTTTCTCATAAGCCTCGCCAAAACCCTGTGAGTTAAGAACGATGTTTTGATCGTCCATCCGCCGCATACGCAAACGCGCCAGTCGATCATCAATATTACGCGGCATCGGGCATGATCCTTTTCAAATTCATGGTTCCATGCGTAAAGCGGCCGCCGCCGTTGAAATAACTTCCTTCCGCTGACTGAAGGTCAGGTTCGAACAGGAGTTCGCAGTGGCCGATATGGGCCTGAAGTTCCGGCTCTCCCGGTTTCGGCTGGTTCCTGTAACTGTAGATGAGCCTGTACCGGCGTCCCTCCGGAACCAGAGCCGCCGAAATGCTGTGCGATCCGCTCTGTGCCGTACGGAGACAAACGAAAATCTTCTCGTATTTCTGGGTAATCTCGACTTGACCAGACCATTGCCATTTTGGCTGATGGTCTTGGTCGTAGGATACACCGTCAAGTGACCACGTTCCGGAAACATCCGGAATGCCGACGACGGAGCGAACTCCCCACCAGCGCCACCCAAACTTGTCGAATAAAAGGAACATGATCCCGAAAACTGCGGCACCCGTGACCGGCCAAAGGATGAACTCGGGCAAGCGTTGGTATCCCGCATCACGCGCCATGGTTAAGAGCAGGCCCGCACCTACAGTCAAGGCACCGGCGATCGTTCCGGCGAAGAAGGCGATGTACATGCCGATCTTGGATCGGCTGTGACCAACGACTGAATATTCGTGTTCAGACAAGATGTGCCTTTCAGATAATGCCTATTTTGCGACTTGAGCCTTGGTAGTCACGAAATCTAGCAGTATCCGGCATAATTCTCAATGAAACGGGAGGCGCATATTCTCTTTTCGTTCTGATGACGGGTAGGCTGTCCGCTTGTTGCCTGACCAAGGCGGCAGGTGGCATTACGTGGACAATTTCGTCTCTTTTCACGAATGTCCAAGATTGCTGATTGCTGCCGCCTAGAAAGGTGGTTCCAGGGGGCAACTTTGCATGCCGAAGTGGGGTCGGATTTGGATGCCGATTGATGCTCACAATTTACGAAAACGCCTTGGCAAGAACTTCGGCCTGCTGCAGAACTTTCTTCACGGATTCCGCCTGTAGATCGGGTGGGAAGCCATGCTTCTTCAAGATACGCTTGATGGTGATCCGTATGCGCCGTCTCTGCCCCATTGATGTTTCGCTTGCGGTAGCCCGCTTGGTGGCGCTGGCGATTGGCTCTTTCGGATGTCAGAACTCATATGAGCTCACCGGGGAGTCCCGGATGAGGTCATTTTCCTGGAATTGAGGCGATCTCGGTCTGGGCCGCCGGGATGTAGGCCCAAGGCATCAGCGCGTCGATATTCTTGTCGAGATGGCCGTTGGCGAGCCGGGTGAACAGATCGACGAGGTAGCCATAAGGTTCGACCCCATTGATCTTGCATGTGCCGATCAGGCTTGCGAAGCGCGCCCAAGACCGGCCGCCCTCGTCGTGGCCCGCGAAGAGCGCGTTGCGGCGATTCATGGCGGGGCTGCGGATGGCGTTCTCGACCAGATTGGAGTCGATGTCGACGTGGCCGTCGTCCAGGAACACCCGGAAGCCGTCCTGGCGGCGGAGCATGTAGGCCATGGCCTCGCCAAGATCGGACTTGCGCGAGACCCATGCGGCCTGGGCGGTGAGCCAGCTGAAGAAGGCGTCCACCAACGGGCGGGACAGTTCCTGACGAACCGTGCGGCGATGGTCGGGGGCGGAGCCGCGGATGGCGTCCTCGACCTTGTAGAGAGCCGCGATCCGCAGGAGTGCCTCGTCGACGATGGGCGAGCCCTTCTTCGGCTTGGCCTTGATCAGCTTTCTCCGGCCGTGGGCCCAACAGAATGCCAGCGCCAACGGCTTGCCGCTCTTTCGGTCAGGCTTGGCCAAGTGGCTGTAACCGCCGTAGGCGTCAACCTGGATCGTGCCGTCGAAGCCGTCGAGGATCTCGTCGGCATAGCCGCCGCTGCGACCGGGGCGGTAGTGGAAGACGACGCCGGGCGGCAGGGGACCTCCCCATCCCCGATCGTCGCGCAGCATCGCCCAGAGGTAGCCAGTCTTGGTCCTGCCGCGCCCCGGATCGAGCACCGGGGCTGTGGTCTCGTCCATGTAGAGCCGCGTACTGCCGGTCTTCAGCAGCACCGCCATGCGGTCGACCACCGGCGCGATCAGCGCCCCGGTCCGGCCCATCCAGTCGGCCAGCACCGAGCGGTCGATTGGAACGCCGAGCCGGGCCATGACCACGGACTGCCGGTTCAGCGGCATATGCTCGGAATGCTTGGCCAGCGCGACATGGGCCAAGAGCGCCTCAGTCGGCCAACTCCCTTCCAGCAGATGTGCCGGAGCCCTGGCCTGGATGACGCCGGTCCGCCCCCTTGGGCAGGCATACTTCGGGCGGATGGTGACGATCACCTGGTAGCGGGCCGGGATGATGTCGAGCCGCTCGGTCTTGTCCTCACCGATGCGGACCATGTCCCCACAGCCGCAGGGGCAGACGATGCTGGCCGGCTCGATCACCCGTTCGACACGCGGCAGGTGGTCCGGCAGGGCACGGGCCTTGCGGGGCGCGCGGGTCATCGTCTCTGGAGTGGTTGCGCTGGCCGCGATTTTTTCCTCGACCGCGGCTATCTGCGCTTGGGTCTCGGCGATGGCGGTTTCCAGATCCTCCAGCGCCAGTTCCAGCTGCGCCGGATCGAGCTTCTCGGATTTCGGCCCGAACTTCGCGTGTCGATATTGCTCGACTTGGCCCTCCAGCTTCCCGATCAGCTCCTTAAGCTCGGCGATGAAGGCCTCCTTCTCGGCCACTATCGCCTGCTCGTGCAGCCGGGCGGCGCGCTCCACAGACAGCTCGAACTGCGCGGCCTCGAATGCCCTAACCACCTCGGGCGGAAGGTCGGGATACTGGCTGAGATCAAGGGGCTGCGACATGCGCCTTCCTACCCGATCTGGGTAGGAAGGCCCAACAAAACAAGGCCAGAAAGAACCGCCTGAGTCACCCTGCCGCAGTTGGAGGCACTACCCGCTGCGCCACCACCCGACGCCACTCCAAGCCCTCGAACAGCGCCTCATATTGCGCCCGCGACAGACGCATCACCCCGTCCTGGATCTTCGGCCAGGCGAAGCTGCCTTGCTCCAGCCGCTTGTAGATCAGCACCAGACCGCTGCCGTCCCAGACCAGGATCTTCAGCCTGTCGCCGCGTTTCGACCGGAAGATTACCGTCACGCCGGAATGGGGATCGAGCTTCAGCTGCTCCTGCACGATCAGCGC
>CAYHQK010000122.1:0-6938 GCA_964358535.1 uncultured Nitrospira sp.
TCGAAGGTGCGTTCTGACGAGAGGAACAACGACCGCGCCAACTGCTGGGTAATCGTGCTGGCCCCCTCGACCTTCCCCCCTCGGCGGACGTTCGTCCAGGCCGCACGGAGCATGCCGATGTAATCGAGTCCGGGATGTTCAAAGAACCGGACATCCTCAACCGCGATCACGGCACGGCGGAACCGTTCGGGAATTTCCGCCAAAGGAGTCTGGATGCGACGTTCAATGAAAAACTGACCGATGCGCTGCTGATCGCTTGAATAGACCTGCGTGACCAGACTCGGCTGGTACGTCTCCAACTGGTCTAATGGAGGAAGGTCGTTCGCAAGGTGCCAGACCAAGCCACCGAGGCCCAGCATCCCTCCCAAGAACGCCACGCCTAGGCTCAGGAGTGAAATCTGCCACCAGCGCCAAGACCGGCGACGCGGTGGTTGGCGAAGCGGATACTGCCTATAGAGCTGACGATCCGTCATAATTACGCGGGGTTACCATTGAATATGAATTGCGTCTCTGGCAAGAGCAGGAAGATCACCATACCGTGCGGACCCTCAAAACTCAAGCAAGGACTCTGATCGGTACAGGCTCATGATTTCTCCTGCCTCCAGCATAGGTAGCCGCTCAAGAAGTACTGGAAATTACCGAGAAAGAAGCCGGAGCAGATGCGTAGATCTGTATGCCTACGGCATTGCGCCAACAAGGGGACAATCTTGGATTTGACAAGCCACCATGGCCACTAGAAACGATCTGACTTCTTATGAGAACCGCACCGACGCGATCCTGGCCATCACAACCGATATTTTCAGGGAAAATTCGACAACAGCCTTGTCGCTGACTGTACCGCCCACTTGACGAAACCGACTCGACAATGGCGTGTCTGAACGCGACCACGAACTATGCCCGGCAGCCTACCAGGGTGAGGTAACTGAGAGATCGTATGAAGACGTCAAAAAGTCGTCTGGCACGGAAAAACAAATACTACTTGCTCCTGCTAGTGCTGATTCCGATCGCCCTCATTGTCTGGATGGCGCTCGACACGATCGAGAAGGGGATACGAGAGAGCCTCGGCAATGAACTGCAAACCGTCCTAAAAACGACTCAAGGAGGGTTGCGGATTTGGGCCACTGATCGAAAAATCAATGTGAACGCCTGGGCGCAATCCCAGGAAATTGAGCACACCATCGCAGCGCAACTTCTTGTGCGCCGAACCTCCGAGACGTTACGGATCAGCCAGCCTTTGAAAACTCTCCGGACGCTCCTGCCTCCTCCGTCACCACAGGACGCTCAGACGCTCGGGTTTGTAGTCGTCGCCCCGGATGGTGTGCAGATTGCCGCGGACGCCGATGCCATGGTGGGCGGACAGGATATTTCAGGATATGCCCCTGAGGTGATCGCCGGAGCTCTGGCCAGAACGGCGACCCTTGGTCTGCCCTTTCTCACAATCTCCGATATCGATTTAGGCTACGGGTCCTATCTCCCGGCTAAAAGCCCCGCCATGATTGTTGCCACTCCAGTTCGGAACAAGCAGGGAGCGGTCATCGCCGCCCTTGCGTTTATCCTCGACCCCACCAAGAATTTCACCCACATCGCACAGCTAGGCCGGCTGGGCGACACGGGAGAGACCTACGCCTTCGACCGCACCGGCCGGCTCATCACCGAAAGCCGATTTGATGCGCAGTTGCGAACAAGCGGCCTCATCTCGGACGATCGTCCCGGTGGGCGAGGAATCCTGAGCATTGATATCCGCAATCCTGGCGGCAACATGGTCGAGGGCTTCCGGCCGAAAATATCCCGCGCCCAACAGCCGCTGACCTATATGGCACAACAAGCTGTGGATGGGAGCGCTGGTCTCAACCTCGACGGCTACCGCGATTACCGCGGGGTCCCCGTCGTGGGTGCCTGGATATGGGATGAAGATTTAGGAATCGGGCTTACCACAGAAATGGATGCCTCAGAGGCCTACCATCGCCTGGGAATCATCCGGCTCATCATCCTGACCATGCTAAGCATCGTGGGAATCATCATGTTTCTTATGATCTTCACCCTGGTCAAACGCGCCCAGACATTGGCCGGCAGCCTCACCAACTTTGCGATGGTCCTGGATGCCACCCCGGATACCTTTGTGATGGCGGACGCAGCGGGACTGATCGTCTACGTCAACCATGTGGTCGAAGAGACCTTCGGCTATACACCCAATGAACTGCTGGGCCAGAAAATCGAGCAGCTGATGCCAGAACGATTCCGCCGTCAGCACCCAGCACAACGCACACAGTATATGGCCGCGCCCTATCGTAGACCGATGAGTCGCGCAACAGATCTGTTCGCCCTGCACAAAGACGGACGAGAATTTCCCGTCTTAATCAGCCTCAGCCATGTCGAGATAGAAAGTGGCACCTATGTGCTATCGGCCATCCGTGACATTTCCCAGTTCCAACAGACTCAGCATGAACAGGAGCGACTGGATCACCATATCCGGCTCCTCCTCGATTCGACTGCGGAAGGACTGTACGGAGCCGATCGGGAGGGGCGATGCACATTTGTCAACCGGGCTGGAGCAGCGATGTTAGGCTACACCAGCGAAGAGTTATTGGGGCAACCGATGCATGCCCTGATTCACCATTCCCACGAAGATGGCTCCCCGTACCCTGCAGACGCCTGTGTGCTGGAGCAGGTTGGCCGGACCGGGAAAGGGTGCCGCCTCGGCAAGGAGATCCTCCAGAAAAAAAGCAATTCAGCCTTCGCTGCCGAAAATTGTGATCGCCTGAGTGAGGGAGTCTTCTGGAAAAAGGACGGCACCGCCTTCGCTGCCGCGATGGTTGCCTGCCCCATCTACGAATCCGATTCGCTAGCCGGCGCCGTCGTGGCGTTTAGCGACATTTCCGAACGTAAATGCGCGGAAGCCGCCCTCGCCAAGGCCACAGCCCTCCTCAAAAACCGCAATGCCGAATTGATCGTCACGCGCGACCAGGCGTTGGCTGCCACCAAGGCAAAGAGCGACTTCCTTGCCACGATGAGCCACGAAATCAGGACGCCGATGAATGCGATCATCGGCATGGCGGATTTATTGAGCGAGACAAACCTAACAGCCGAACAGGCAGACTATGTGAACCGCTTCAACCGGGCGGCCACTGCCCTGCTCGATCTGGTCTACAACATCCTGGACCTCTCCAAGATCGAAGCCGGGTACGTCGAACTGGAGTCCATCAACTTTGATCTCCCAGACCTCATCGAAAACACAGCAGAACTCATGGCCGTCCGTGCGCATGCGAAGGGGCTTGAGCTCATTACCCATATCGATCCGATGGTGCCAGATCTGGTGGTCGGAGACCCCACACGCGTACGGCAGATTGTAATCAACTTGCTCAGCAATGCCATTAAATTTACCGAGTGCGGACATGTCCTCATACACATCAAGCGGGACAATCCCCTCGAGACCCCGGACATGATCCACCTGACGATCGCCGATACCGGAATCGGAATTCCCGAAGACAAATGTCAGGTGATCTTTGAAGATTTTACCCAAGTCGATTCCTCGACCACCCGCAAATACGGCGGAACCGGCCTCGGCTTGAGCATCAGCGCACGCCTGACAGAAATGATGGGCGGTCGAATCTGGGTACACAGCAACGAGGGCCAGGGCAGCACCTTCCATGCCCTCCTCCGCCTTCCCGTTGGCAACGGCGCGATGGAGCCGGCAAGAATTCCCGCCGCGGACTTGGTCGGACGGCACATTCTGGTCGTCGATGATAACGACACCAATCGTCTGATCGTCCGGGAATTGCTCACCCGTGCCGGTGGAGAGATTGTCGAAGCGGAGGATGGGGCCGCCACGCTGGCGCTCTTGCAGCGGCTCCATGCAGACAAGCAACCCCTCCATCTGATGATTCTCGATGGCCAGATGCCCGGCATGGACGGCTACGAACTGGCCCGACAGATCCGCGCCGCCCCTGAGTGGAAAGCCGTCCCGATCATGATGCTGACCTCGAACCCACGGAAACCCGGCATGGCCCCAGAAGCCGAGACTGAGAGGTACACCCACGTCACCAAACCGATTCACCGAAAAGCCTTTCTCGATCTGATTCACTTAATCTTAGGCGTGCAGGCCACCGCATTGCCGAGCCCTCCACCCGCCGCCCCTGCGGCACTCCAGCGCCCCTCGACAGCCGTCATGCGGGTCCTTCTTGTTGAGGATCTGGAGGACAACCGCGATATCATCGCGCTCTTTCTCAAGAACAGCCTGCTCGCCTTAGAGATGGCGGAAGACGGGTTGGAAGCCGTGGCCAAATTCAAGGCAGGCCGGTACGACCTGGTCTTGATGGATGTCCAGATGCCAGTCATGGACGGCTACACCGCGACCCAAATGATCCGTGAATGGGAACGGACTCAAGGCCAAACACCGACCCCTATTGTGGCCCTCACGGCTAATGCGTTTCAGGACGAAATCGATAAGAGTTTGGCCGCCGGCTGTACCGCACATCTCACCAAGCCGATTAAGAAAAAAACGCTGCTGGACGCGATTCGCACCTACACGAGTCCACGCCCAGGGCAGGAGGCTGCGTAACAATGACCACTTCGCAGAAATACGTCTGCCTGACAACGCGGCATTGGGCGCCTATGAAGCACACCCAGGGGATCGCCCAGTGTGATCCGTATCGCACCGCCTCGATACGGGAGCAGTGAGGAGGATCGCATGGCTCGAACAATTCTTTGCATTGAAGACGAACAGGACACGGGGGATCTGCTCCAGTCGATCCTTGAACGTGAAGGCTATGTGGTGGTACGAGCAGCCGATGGCCGCCAGGCCACTAGCCTCATTGGCACCATGCAGCCCCCTATGCTGATCCTACTTGATATCGTAGTCCCCTATGCCAATGGGTTCGAGTTATTGGCGGCGTTCCGCCAACATCATGAGTGGAAACACGTGCCGATTATCATGGTCAGTGCCGACTATTACGAGCCAGATATCCAACGGGCATTGTCTGAGGGAGCCACGGCCTACGTGGTGAAAAATCCCGAGTTGCAAGACCTGATGCAGACGGTGAAGCAGGTCTTGTCTTCTCTGGCCAGTGAGGGGTCAGTGGCGTCGGCTCCGGCCAAGTCTCAGAACGGAAGGACTCCATGAACGAGCCGAACGTGCAGGACAAACCGACGCTCTTCCTCGTCGAGGACGAAGACGACACGGCGGATCTCGTCAAATTGATCATGGAAGAAGAAGGCTACCAGGTCATTCGCGCCGCCGATGGCCGCCAGGCGCTGAAGCTGATCGACTCGTCACCGCCGCCGTCACTGGTGTTGCTGGATATGCAGCTGCCCTTTGCCGACGGCGTGAAATTGCTGAAGCATATCCGGCAGACACCATCGCCCTGGAAGAAGGTCCCCGTGGTCATGTTGACCGCCGATAGCTGCGCCCGAGATGTCCGTGAATCATTAACTCTCGGCGCCAAGGATTATATTTTGAAACCGTTCAAACGGGAGGCTCTGGTTGCCAGGCTCCGGCAGTTCCGAACCCAAGACTCAGAGGAACTGGCGTCCTAACGGGCGGCCAATCGGCATTCGCAAAAGGAGATTCCCGCATGGCGTACACCAACACAGATAGCAATGCTGCGGCACCAGAAAGAGAGATCGTACATGTGGACACCTCTTTTGAGCCGCTCATACCGAAATTCATGGCCAACCGCAAAAAGGAAACAGTGGCCATGCGCGAAGCCGTCGCTGCTCAGGATTTCGAGACAGTGCGGAAAGTCTCGCACGGGATGAAAGGCGCCGGCGGGAGTTACGGTTTCGACCGTATCTCGGAGATGGCCGCAACCATCGAACAGGCTGCGAAAACGGGAACTACGGCAACCATTGAGGCGGAATTGGCGCAACTCGGCAATTATTTGGAACAGGTACAGGTTGTCTTTGACTGAGCGATGGTTGGCGAGACTGAGACTGCTACGGCTACAACTAGATATCTATCATAATTACGCTGACTTATGCTCTAAGAAGGCTTATTTTACTGGGAGGACTACCGAGGCGACCATCCCCTGCGGCCCCTCAAACCTCAAACCCACGCCAACGAGTCAGCCAGCCCACATCTTCCTGCTTGCATCGCTTGTGCCGAGCACCATGCTTCGGGTATACTAACCCACGGCGCCTGGATTTCCGGGCGTCTTTTTTTTGGAGCATACCGCAATGTCTATGGACCCAATCGCCACCACAGAATCTCCCGTCGCAGATCAGATCGCCCCCGCAGGGCGTCGTAGCGACATTCGCAATATCGCCATCATCGCCCACGTTGACCATGGCAAGACGACGCTGGTTGACGCCGTGCTCCGCCAGACCCACGTCCATCGCAAGATCGAAGACATGGGCGAGCGGATCATGGACTCGATGGACCAGGAGCGCGAGCGCGGCATCACGATTCGGGCCAAGAACGCCAGCGTCATCTACAAGGGCGTGAAAATCAACATCGTCGACACGCCGGGCCACGCCGACTTCGGCGGTGAAGTCGAGCGGACCCTGCGCATGGTGGACGGAGTCCTCATCCTGATCGACGCCAAAGAGGGCCCCATGCCGCAAACGACCTTCGTCTTGCGAAAAGCCCTCGCGCTCGGCCACAAGGCCATCGTGGTCATCAACAAGATCGACCGGCCTGACGCAGTCATCGACGATGTGGTGAACCGGACCTTCGACCTGTTCGTCCATCTCGGCGCGACAGACGAACAGCTGGATTTCCCCATCGTCTACACCGCCGCGATCAAGGGCACCGCGACCAACGACCTCGCGAAACCTGGCACGGACATTACACCGCTCCTCGACACCGTGCTGGAAAAGATTCCCGCACCGGCCGTCAATGCCGACGCGCCGCTCCAAATTCTAATCCTCTCCCTGATTCAGGACCTCTACAAAGGCAAGATGGGAGTCGGCAAGATTCAATCCGGTTCGATCGCCCGCAGACA
>CAYHQK010000123.1:0-6812 GCA_964358535.1 uncultured Nitrospira sp.
ACTATACGAAGGCGCACGAACTCACCCCCAAGGATCCCCTGCCGCTCGTCAATCGTGGAATCGTCTACTACACGAAGAAGGGCAGGTATGACGACGCGATCGCCGATTTCGACGAGGCACTGAAGCTCAGCCCCAAGGAAATCAACGCCTTCGTCAATCGCGGTGTGACCTACCGGCAGAAGAACGACCCCGATCGCGCCCTCGTCGATTTCAATCGCGCGCTCAAGTTGGGCATGACCACGGCGGAAATTCTCAAGGGGCTGAAGAGGGCGGACGGCACACGCGATCCGAAGATCGCGGAGATCGCCGACCAAGTGTCTCAGGCGCTTTATCAGCGCGGCATGGCCTACATCGACAAGCAGGACTACGACGCGGCCATGGTGGATTTCGACAACGCCATGAAATTGACGCCGGACGATCCGCGACCGCTGCTCGGACGAGGTGCGGCACATCTTCGACAGGACGAGCCTGGGAAGGCGATGGCCGATCTCGATGAGGCGATCAAACGCGCCCCTGGGCAGGCATTTGTCTACTTCGAGCGCGGCACGGCCTTCCATCGTGTCGAGGACTATAAGCGCGCCATCGCCGACTACAGCGAGGCGATCAGGCTGGATCCCAAGGAGCCTCTCACCTACATCAACCGCGGCATGGCGGAGACGTTCACGGGCAAGATCGATGCGGCAATCGCCGATTTCGATACCGCGCTCAGCTACGCCCCCGACAACGTCAATGCCTTCATCCAGCGCGGCTACGCCTTTGCCTTGAAAAAGGACTACGCCAAGGCGACCTCCGACATCCATGAAGCCCTGAGACTCACCCCCGAAAACCCCACGGCCCGTTACTACCTCGGGCTGGTCTACATGCTTCGAGGTGACACCGGGCGTGCACTCGAGGAATTGAGCACAGCAGCGAACCTCGACCCCACCAATCCCCGGATTTTGACCAGCCGCGCAGCACTCAACAGCGACCTTGGCAACTACGATGCCGCGATCGAGGATCTCAGCAGGAGCATCAAACTCCGGCCCAAGGATCCCTTATTGTACCTCACCCGAGGAATCGCCTACTTCCACAAGGCCGACTATGAACAGGCGATCAAGAATTATACCGAAGCGCTTCTCCTGGATGCGAAGCTGGTCGCTGCTCTCAACAATCGCTGCCTGGCGTTCGCCATTGTCGGCCAAGACATGGCCCAGGCTCGAGCCGATTGCGACGCCGCGCAAAAACTGGCTCCCGGCGACGCCGTCGTACACATCAATCGCGGGCTCATCGACCTGAAGCAGGGGCAGTATGCGAAAGCCGTGGCCGAATACGACGCAGCACTTGCGATCGATCCGCAGCGCGCCCGAGCGTATTATGGGCGCGGCCTTGCCCGGCTAAAGGCGGGCAATGTCACGGGTGGCAATGTCGACATCCAGACGGCCAGGAGAATGCTGCCGAACGTCGCCGATGAATTCGCCCGCTATGGCGTGAAAGGCCAATAGAGGCCGCAGCCCGCGCGAATGGCGGCTGGGGCGTCCGCCAATCTACCGTTCGCCACAATCCGCCGCCGTCCGTATTGTCCCCATCCGATATAGGTTTCATGGGACTTTCTGACCGTGTATGTTCATAGTCGTCCACCTGTGTCGTCCGACCTCTGGCGGGTAAGGTGACGGGTACAGAATGGCCAAGACACACCAGCGGCTTAAGGTTCTCTCGGTCCCGAGGCTCAAGACCGCCGGCTACCATGCCGATGGCGACGGCCTATATCTGCAGGTCACGACGGGCGAGGCCAAGAGCTGGATCTATCGCTTCGCCCTGGCCGGCCGGCGCCGCGAGATGGGCTTGGGGCCATATCCGGCTGTCACCCTCGCAGCGGCCCGTCTGGTGGCCTCAGAAGCCCGTGCGCTGGCACAGGCGGGGAGAAAGGCCCCATCGCGGCCCGCGAGTCTGAGCGGGCACGCCAGCGGCTGGAGGAGGCCCGGGGCGTCACCTTCCGAGCAAGCAGCCGAGCGGTTCATTTCCGACCATGAGGGCACCTGGCGCAACCCCAAGCACCGGCAGCAGTGACGGAACACCCTCAAGACCTGCGTTTACCCCAAGATTGGCTCTCTATCGGTCGGGGACGTAGGCAGGCCCGAAGTGAGCCGGATTCTCGCCCCGATTTGGAAGGTGAAGCCCGAGACGGCTTTCCGAGTACGGGGCCGCATCGAGCGGATTCTGGATTGAGCGAGGTCGAGGGGATACCGCACCGGAGAAAACCCGGCCCGCTGGCGTGGTCACCTGGATGCCGTCTATCCCCCACGCGCCAAGGTTCGGAAGGTCAAGCATCACGCGGCCGTGCCGGTCGACGACATGCCCAAGGTCTACGGGCGACTGGCCAAGGCGGATGGCGTCGCGGCGAAGGCCGCCCGCTTCACCATCCTGACAGCCGTTAGGGCAGGGGAGACGACCGGAGCGACATGGCCCGCAATCGACCGTAAGGCCGGGATCTGGTCGATATCAGCCTCGCGCATGAAGATGGACCGCGACCACCCCGTCCCGCTATCTCGCGAAGCCTTGGCAATCCTTAGTGAGCTGTACGAGACGCGCACCGATGACCGAGTGTTCCCCGGGCAGCGAGCCGGCCGCCCGCTGTCCCTTAGAGGGATCAGCAAGGCCGAGGGCCGCGGGGGCCGGGAAGGCCACCACGCACGGCTGCCGGTCGACCTTCAAGGATTGGTCGGTAGAGCGCACCAGCTTCCCGCATAAAGTTTCGGAAATGGCGCTCGCCCATGCCATCAGCGACAAGACGGAGAGGGCGTACCGCCGTGGTGAGTTGATGAAAGAACGTGCGGCCCTGATGCAGCAGTGGGCCAACTACGTGAGCGTCCCCGGTAACGCCAAGGTCGAGTCGATCGGCGAGGCGAGGCGAACGAGGTAGAATGCTATCGGCGCGGCTAGGGCGACGGCCCGAAAACCTCCCAGCAGAGGCTGCCGCGTCGACCACCTATGTGGAAGCACCACCCGGAGATGCCGATGTCTTTCAGTTCTGCCCAGTCGACCATCCTCGATCAAGGAGGCAGACCGGCGGCAGAAAGTCGGCGAGCCAACTGGACGCGATGAAATGGTTCTTTGGATAAGAGGCGAAAGGCCCGAGATCGGGCGCAAAGACGCAGAAAGGATCTACTACGATATCCCGAAGCCGTTGCGTCAGCAGAAGCAAGGGCGTCCGAAGGCCAACAAGACGGCGCCGAAACTCTGAAATCCTGGACCGATTACCAACGACATTTCCAGATTCTTGGCTCCACAGTTTTCTGAACGCCAGTATAAGCCAATAGGATCTACGTTTTCGTGCACCCCACTGACGGCGCTTTGCACAGACTTTCCTAACACTCACGGTTTGCATCACGTTCAACCAAGGAGCGCAGATGCAGACGACGAACAACGACGGACACGAGGGCAGCCCCCTCGCGCTGACGGTCAAGAGTGCGTGCACCGCTCTCTCGATTAGCACTACTTTGGCATTTTGAGGTCGGCGATGTCCGCAAGGAGCCTGTCACAGTGAGGACATCCTCGGGGTGGAGATCGAGCGAAGAGGTCGAGGATAGCTTGCCTGATGGCCGGCATGTTTGGCTGTGGTGGCAGACTTGAGACTCTTTTTTCCGTCCCGCTGCTTTGAGGCGGCGGGATTGGAGGAAGGCATAGGTGGTCATCGTCTTCAACGCATGTCGATGTAACCCCTTCCAAAATCTCCCTTCGAAGTGGTCGAGCCCGCGACGTATCGGCCGACCGAGCCGGCCAAGGCGTGTAGTCGGCGACAAATGCAGGAAAGCTGAGCAACGCGACGACCACAGCCACCGTACGCATGGCTTCCCCCCATCGGTCGAACTTACGATGATGCTACCACCGATGCGGGCAGGGGCAAGCCGGCTTGCGCCGTGATGCCTCGCGTGGAAGGGTCGTATTGCGCCAGCTAAAAGAGCGCACCACTGCCAGTGGCTGGAGGCATCCGTGGAAGAAATTGAACTGGTGACCACTCTCCATGCCGCCCAATCGCGAACGTTCTCTGCAAAAACGGTCTGCATCCAAACGAGTGGATACAATTCTCCGGGCGATGGCGGTGGCGCGCTTTACAAGCGGTGCGATGATCCGCCGACCCACGGCGCCAAGTTCAGCAGCTTTGACGGGTCATGGTGGGAAGTCGTCGGGCGCTCGGTAAACGTGAGGCAGTTCGGCGCGGTCGGTGATGGCGTAACCGACGACAGTGCCGCCATCCAGGCTGCTTTCGATGCTCCCTTTGCCGACGAGATCATGTTCCCTCCAGGCAGCTATTGCGCCGTAGGGTTACGACTTGGCCGATCGTGCTCTCTGCGAGGCTGCCAAGCCGAACTGGTGTGGGACAAAGAGCATGTTCTGCAAGACCTCCTCTTCGTGACAGCGTCAAAATTCGAAGTGCGCGATATGACGTTTCGCGGGCGCATCTACAAGGACTTCGATTCCTCGGTCGGGCCGGAGTGCCTACTGCGCGTCGGAGGTGGAGCGGAGGTGATGACCGATCGTGTCAGCATCGCCGACGTGGACTTCATCGGCGGTCAGCATGGCTGCGTGATAGGCATGATCACCGACGTTTTCATCGATCGAGTCCGATTCTTCAACTGCCGGTTTCATGCTCTCGCCGTCTACAAGGAGGCACAACGGGTCATCATACGTGGGCTGACCGCCAAAGGGATCGGACTTTACGGTGGCGTGAAGACGGCATTGTTCTCGGAGGCGACGAGGCCTACGGAAAAGTTCATCATTACGGATTTCCTGATCGAGGATTGCGGACGCCTTCATCCCGACCCGTTCCATTGGCAGGAAGGCATTGATCTGATCTGCGGCTGGGCCCGCGAGTTCGTCATATCGAACGGAGTCATCACCAGATGCGGAAACGGAGGTATCGAACTCAAGACGGCCGGCATTCAACAGGATCTTGATGAAACTTACGAAGACATGATCATTTCGAATGTCATCATAAACACCGACGGCAATCATTCGGGAATTGTCTTCAATTGGACGGGCGGCAAGACGAATTCCGACAAGCGCGGACGGCGCACCGTGGTTACCGGAAACATCATCCGACATACCAACGGCGCAGGCCTTGCCGCAGGCATACTGATCAACGCGTGGTCGGACGTCGTCATTTCCAACAACTTCATCGAGGGTTCCCACACGGGAATCGCCCTGAATGGCCTCGGAGCTTCGGATGATACCCTGAAGTCGGTGGTAATTTCGGGCAATCAGATGCGGTCCGTCCAGCTCGGCATCTACGCCTTGACCGGCCATATCGAGGATGTGGCGATTGCCAACAATGACATTCGTTCGGAAGTGCTGGGCGTGGCCCTGTCCGATGCCTATGTCGCAAGATGCGATATCTCGCAGAACCGGATCACGCAATCCAGCAGGCGCACAGACACCACCTTGGCTGCCATCTATGTCAAGAACGCACGAGCGCTTCGGATATTCGACAACATGCTGGATGCCGTCGGCGGGCATGCCGTGTTCGTAGAAGATTTCGGCTTCGCGCCGGTCGATGGCGAAATCTTGAAGAACCTGATGTCGAGCAAACTCGTTCCAATACGCATCCAAACCGGCAAGTGGGCAATTCTCGACAATCACGCCAGGACAGGGGATGAGTACGGCACTGTCTGGCTGGATGGGACCAGCTCTTCGGTGGACGCTTTCTGGAATGTTCGCGGGACCATCGATCGGAAACCGGCGATAGCGGGAGCCGTAGGCGATATCTTCTTCGCTCCGCGAATGCATTCGACGGACCCCATAGGTTGGCTGTGCGTGGCACCCGGAGCGCGCGGCGGGGCGGCGTGGCGCGAAATTGGCCCGGCGCCGGCCGATGTCGCGCCCAGTCCCGGCACGACGGATATCGCTCATCGGCCAAACCCCGAGCCCGTCAAGCCGATGCCTCCCGAAGAAGGCGCTCGAAGGACAATATTGAAGAGCTGTATCGCCGGGACCGCAGCTTGGGGCCGAACGATGCGCGATCGCCTCTCCGGCACGAAACCGCGATATCCCGGGTTAAGCGCCTTCGCCTGGGGGGGTAAGATGGTGGGTAAAGCGGAAGGAACCTCCAAAAAACCCAATAAATATTGAGATTTTTGGATTATATTGGCGGATGGGGTGGGATTCGAACCCACGGTGAGTGTGAACCCACGCCGGTTTTCAAGACCGTTGAATGATCCCTTAAGTACTGGAAAATAAAGAGAATTTTTCCATGTATGAAGGCCTGTATGAAAGCCACCGGCTTTTTCCACAGATCCGAGAAAATGGCCGAATATCCGCCACCGGAATTTTTAAGCGGCACTCTTTTCCGTAAGCAATTGATCCTGTGCGCATTTCCAGGCTGTATGAAAAAGATTCGGGAACGGTCGCAAAACACCTGTACTCCGCAATTGGCGGAGGCAGCCTAGTCGAGTGGACTTGGCGGAGGGGGTGGGATTCGAACCCACGAGACCCTTTCAGGTCCGCTGGTTTTCAAGACCAGTTCCATAAACCGCTCGGACACCCCTCCGTACCGTCGAGCCGAGCGATACCGACCTAGCGGTCAAATTTCCAGCCCTAGTTGCGACCCTACCGGCACCCGTTCCCGAGAAAGGGCGGCCGGCGATTTGAGATCCGAGCTACCACCTCGGCATAGCCGAACTCATTGGCGGCCATGCCGACGATCAGGCTGACCGCCTGAAACAACCCGAAACACTGCTGTCGATACGCCTGTAGACATAGGGTATCGACAGGCGGCCGCGTGCGGCAAAGCCTTATGCGGCCGAAACCGTTCCCCCACCGTTCGTCGGGCGCTCAGC
>CAYHQK010000124.1:0-6811 GCA_964358535.1 uncultured Nitrospira sp.
TCATTTCGCCCGCTTTCTGCTGGTACTCCGCCATCCGGCGCCGGAACAGTTCTTCACGCTCACGTTTCGCAGGCGCACTCAACACACTGGCCTGCCTCCCAAAATCTTCTTCCATCCGACGGAGCTCTTTTTCCTCTATCTCAATCAAGGCCTGGCGATTCTTGGAAAAGGCGCCCAAGGACTCCTTGGCCTTTTTGCCAGCGCTCGTCTCGCTCAGGAGACGAGCCGGATCGACGACTCCCACGGTCCCCTCAACCTTCGCCCCGCCTGCAGCACAGCCGGCCATCACAATGAGACCCATGACAAGGCAGGACCGGGACAGCACGGTTTTGAATACATGATCAGCTCGCATTACACCCCTACCTCTCACACCTGGCCAGACCCTGGTCCCCTTGGATGCTGAAAAAGTCCGCCAGCGCAAAGACCGTGAAGCGTCCCTCGTGAAGCGTATCTCGCAGGCAACGATAATCCTGACCGCGAACGACGAGATACGAGGAACGAACGACGGACGAAGTGGACGGCCTTTTTGAGCATCCTGCGATTATTCAGGCCCCCGCACCATACGGAAAATTTTAGCCACGCTTTCCATATCAACCGATTTCCCCAGGGCCTGCTAGAACAGAGAGCCCATCGTAAACTCGAACACCCCTTCTCGCTCACCTTCACGCGGGCTCAAATTGAGCCCATAGGCCGCCCGCAAGGGGCCGAACGGTGAAATCCATCGCCCTTCGATGCCAGCCGTTTTCCGCAACTTAAACGACACGGACTCGTTGTCGTCGAAGCCATTTCCATAGTCGAAAAAGATCACCCCGTTCAACTTCGCATCGGAGGAAATCGTAAAGATGAAATCATTATTAAAAATCAGCTCTTTGGTCGCGCCAAGCAACGTCCGGCCGGTGGTGACAGGTCCCGCCTGCCCGAACACGAACCCACGCATCGTATTGATACCGCCGACGAAGAATCGCTCGGTCAATGGAATTGGTTTCCCCTCCATGCCAACCGCTGCGCCATAGCGCACATGGAACGAGAACCGCGTATCAAACGGGAGCGGGGTATACTTCATGACATCAAGGGTGTATTTGTAGAAGTCGTTGGATCCCCCCAGGTAAGGCGTCCCCAGATCGAAGCCAACGGAGGTGCGCCAACCGGTACGAGGATCCAAATAGTAGTCTCTGGTGTCGCGGGCCAGCGAGGTCCGGAACCCGGTCGTCGTCTGACTTCCGAGCTGGCGGCAGACCATAGGAAATACATCCGGGCAAATCCCCTCTTGCGGATCGCTGAAATTCAACTGCTCCGCAAACAAGCTCACACTGCCGGTAGCGTACTCAGAGAGCCATCGAGAAAACGTCACGCTGGCGCCGGACTTTTTCTCAAAATAGGTCATGTAGTTGGTCATACTGCGGTAGACGTCCAGCTGCATCGACGTCAAGGAATCGTTCAGATAGGGATTGCGAAATGTGATCAACCCTAATGTCCGCTCCTGTCCCAACTGACCGCGGATTCGTCCCATCCAGCCATTCCCGCCGAGGTTCCCCTCCGTAATATCGGCAATCGCGACCAATTTGTCCAAGGTGCTGAATCCGCCGCCAATACTGAATTGGCCGGTCGGCTTTTCTTTCACGCGGACGTTGAGATCGACCCTGTCAGGACCGACCTGCGCAGGAAGGATTTCCACCGTTTCAAAGAAGTTCAAGTTATTGAGCCGCTGAAAGCTCCGCTTCAACGCGGGGGTATCGATCACATCCTGTTCATCGACGCGGATTTCACGGCGGATCACATTATCTTTGGTCTTGTCGTTCCCATTGATGTTGATCTGGCGGATCCGCATCATCTCCCCCTCCTTGATGGTCAGGGTGATCGTGGCGGTCCGGTCCTCCGGGTTCGGGGTCACTGCAGGCGAGACATCGGCAAAGGCATAGCCTTTGCTTCCATAGAGATCGTTCAACCGGGTAATCTCGTCACGGATTTTCTGCCGCTGAAAGATCTCCCCGTCTTTAATCTTGAGCCCCTCGCGCAGCTCCGGATCTTCGAACACCGTATTCCCGCGGAACCCGACTTCGGCCACGGTGAACGGCTCCCCCTCCATCACCGTATAGGTCACGACGAACCATTTCTTGTCCTCGCTGAGCTCCACCGTCGGCAACCCAACCTGGATGTTTAAGTAGCCTTTGTTGAGCAAGATCTCTTTGATCCGCTCGGCGTCGTTATTCATTTCCTCCCGCTTCAACACGCCGGCATCCGAAAGGAGCGACGGCAACTTCAGCTGTGTGAGCGGACCGTGCCAGGGCACCCATTCCCGCGTCGCCATCACCTTGAACAGCTCGTCTTTCGTCGCCGCGAACAGGCCGTCAAAGTTGACCTTTTTGACGCGCGCCTTGGTTCCTTCTTTCACGAAAAACGTCAGCCGCTTCCGATCCTCGTCCAGGGTTTGCACGATCGGGGTCACATGGCAATCAAAGTAGCCATCTTCCTGATAGGCTAAACGAATCTTCTCCGCGCTTTCCTTGGCCTGCGGCTGATCGAGAAAGGCTTGGCTCTTGATCGTGATCTTTTCTTTGAGCTTGTCGTCGCTGAGCTCTTGATTCCCGTCGAAGACGATCTCGGTGATAAACGGTTTCTCGCGGACCAGAAAGGCCAGAGCCACCCCGCCCGCTCCCGGCTCCGTCTCCAGCTGCACGTCTTCGAAGAACCCCGTCTCGTAGAGAATTTTGATTTGACCCCGGACATTTTCAGGGGTGTAGGGGTCGCCCGGCTTCAAGGTCAACCGTCCGGCAATCGCCGGCAACTCGATCCGTTTATTGCCTCGAATCTCAATCGTCGTGACTTTCACCCCAGCCTGTTCCGCTGCGACCGCGAGCATCGGCAGCGCCCCGCAGGACAACGCGACGAGTAACAAAACGAGGAACCACCGAGGCCCTGAGGAGCCGTACGTCATCCTCATCGGATCTGAGCCCCGGAGGAAGGGAACGACAATAATGGCATCATGGATAATCCTAAATTTAGCCGTGACTGCACAGTCATGAACCACGCGCTGGTGTCAGCACGGCCTTCATTGGCGCGAAAGTTCTACGAGCTCCGCGCAGACCCCACCCTCATCGCAACATGCGTGCGAAACTGCCGGATTATATTGGGCAAGTATTTGAATGTAAAGCTGACCACCTGCGCTCCTGCATTCCTTGACATCCCCTACCCCATCACATAGTATCGATTCATGTCACGCGTCGAAGTCCGCAAAGCCGTGATTCCCGCCGCAGGCCTGGGTACGCGCTTCCTTCCCGCAACGAAAGCGTCTCCTAAAGAAATGCTGCCGCTGGTCGATAAACCGCTGATTCAATATGCGGTGGAAGAAGCGGTCGCCTCAGGAATCGAAGACATTATCATCATCACAGGACGCGGGAAACGCGCGATCGAAGACCATTTCGATCGCTCCGTCGAACTGGAAGAAAACCTCAAGGGCAGCGGCAAAGCGCAGCTCCTGAGCCAGATGCGGCATATCTCCACCCTCGCGAACTTCTGTTACGTCCGTCAGCCGGAAGCTCTGGGACTCGGCCATGCGGTCCTCTGTGCCCAACGGCTGATCGGCGACGAACCCTTTGCCGTCATTCTCGGCGACGAGATCATCGACGCCCCGGTGCCAGGCCTCGCGCAACTCATTCATGCCTACAAGAAACGACAAGGCGCGATCCTCGGCGTACAGGAAGTGCCCCACCACGAAGTCAACCGCTATGGGATCGTGTCGCCACGAACCATTGCCGCGGGGGTTCATCGGGTCGAGGGCCTCATTGAGAAGCCGTCGCCGGACGAAGCCCCTTCGAATCTCGCAGTCATCGGCCGCTACGTCCTGCCGCCGGAGATTTTCTCCATCCTGCGAAAGACCACGCCCGGCAAAAACGGCGAAATCCAATTGACCGACGCCCTCCGGGAATTGGCCAAGAAGTTCCCGATGTATGCTCTGGAGATCCAGGGACAACGGTACGACGCAGGGGACAAGTTGGGGTTTCTCATTGCCACCGTCGAGTTCGCACTCAAGAATCCCTCTCTGGGACCGGACTTCGGCGAGTATCTGCGGAATCGCCTGAAGTCTCTCAAAAAGCGCGGCACGACACGATCACGAAAAACCTAGACGCGGCGCCGCTCATTCACGACTGCACACAACACTGGGACCACACAGATGAACGACTCGATCGAACAAGACTTACAGCCACCGCAAAACGCTGAAATCCCGGACCATCTTCCCCTGTTGCCGGTCCGGGACATCGTTGTCTTCCCCTATATGGTCCTCCCCCTGTTCGTCGGGCGGGACATGTCGATCAAAGCGATTGAAGCCGCCCTAGCCGGCAACCGCATGATCTTTCTCGCCACGCAAAAGGCCCTGGACGTCGAAAATCCGACGGCGGACGACATCCATACCATCGGCACAGTCGGCATCATCATGCGGATGCTGAAGCTGCCGGACGAACGCATCAAGGTGCTTGTGCAGGGGATCTCGAAAGCCAAGATCACGGGCTATATCCAGACCGAGCCCTACTACTCCGTGCGGATCAGCAAGTTTCCCGAACAGAAGCCGGTCGGCGCCGCCCTCGAGACCGAAGCCGTCATGCGGACAGTGAAGGAGCAGATCGAACGGCTCGTGAGCCTCGGGAAGGTCCTGATCCCAGACGTGATGGTCGTCATCGAAAACCTCGAAGACCCTGGCCGGCTCGCCGATATGGTGGCCTCCAACCTCGGGCTCAAGGTCGAGATCACCCAGGCTGTCCTGGAAATCATCGATCCGATCAAGCGCCTCCGGCATGTCAGCGACATCCTCGGCAAGGAAATCGAAGTCCTCTCCATGCAGCAGAAGATTCAAGCGCAGGCCAAGGGGGAGATGGACAAGACCCAGCGCGAATACTTCCTGCGCGAGCAACTCAAAGCCATTCAAAAAGAACTGGGCGAGCTCGACGAACGGGCGGAGGAAATCACCGAATTCCGCAAGCGCATCGCCGAATTGAAAATGCCGGAGAAGGTGCTGAAGGAAACCGAAAAGCAGCTCAAGCGCCTGGAGAAGATGCACCCGGACACAGCCGAATCGGCCACCGTCCGGACCTATATCGAGTGGATCGTAGAACTGCCCTGGTCCAAACGGTCGAAGGACAACCTCGACCTCAAGGCCGCCTCCAAAGTCCTCAACGAGGACCACTACGATCTGGAGAAGGTGAAGGAGCGCATCCTCGAGTATCTCGCCGTGCGGAAACTCAAAGACAAAATGAAGGGCCCGATTCTCTGCTTCGTCGGGCCGCCCGGCGTCGGCAAGACCTCGCTCGGAAAATCGATCGCCCGCGCGCTCGGACGCGAGTTCGTGCGCATCAGTCTCGGCGGCGTCCGCGACGAAGCCGAGATCCGCGGCCATCGCCGCACCTACGTCGGCGCGCTTCCTGGCCGCATCATTCAAGGCATGAAACAAGCCGGCACCAACAATCCGGTCTTCATGCTGGACGAAGTCGACAAGGTCGGCATGGATTTTCGCGGCGACCCCTCCGCGGCCCTGCTCGAAGTGCTCGACCCGGAACAGAACAACTCGTTCACGGACCATTACCTAGGCGTGCCCTTCGACCTAACCGACGTGCTCTTCATTGCCACGGCGAACCTGATCGACCCCATCCTGCCAGCCCTGCGCGACCGGATGGAAGTCATCAGCATCCCCGGCTATACCGAAGAAGAAAAGTTGGGCATCGCCCAGAAATACCTGGTCCCCCGGCAACTGAACGAACATGGCATCACCGAGAAACATGTCTGTATCACCGAACCGGCAGTGCGCCAAATCATCAGCAACTATACGCGTGAGGCCGGCGTCCGGAACCTCGAACGAGAAATCGCCAATGTCATGCGCAAAGTCGCCAAAAAAGTGGCGGAGGGCAAAGGCGTCGGATTCCCCGTCAATCCGACCAACCTGCACAAATATCTCGGGGTCCCCAAGTTCGTGCCGGAAGAGGAATTACAGATAGACGAAATCGGGGTCGCCACCGGGTTGGCCTGGACTGAGTCAGGCGGCGACGTGCTCTATATCGAAGCCACGGCCATGAAGGGCAAGGGACAATTGACCCTCACAGGCCAGCTGGGCGACGTGATGAAGGAGTCGGCGCAGGCCGCCCTGAGCTACGTCCGGTCGCGCGAACGCACCCTCGGCATCAATCCCGACGTCTTCACCACACAGGATCTCCATATTCACGTGCCGGCCGGAGCCATTCCCAAGGACGGACCCTCCGCCGGCATTACCATGGCCACTGCCATTGCCTCGACCCTGTCACAGATCCCGGTGCGCCGCGACTTGGCGATGACCGGCGAGATCACACTCCGGGGACGAGTGCTCCCCATCGGGGGATTGAAGGAAAAACTGTTGGCGGCCAAACGGGCCAAACTCACCACCGTAATCCTGCCGAAGCGGAACAAGAAGGACCTCGACGAGATTCCCAAACACATCTTAAAGGGTATTCACCTCGTCTTTGCCGACACGATGGACGATGTCATGAAGGTGGCGCTCCGACGGGGTCCGAAGCCCAGGCCGGCCGGCAAGCCCCACAAGACGCAACCGCAGCAGAAGAAACAGGCTGCCCGCGCAAAGACCGGGCGGGCCTCTCGCTCACAGCCGGCACAAGCAATCACCAGGGCCACGACGCCCCGCTAACATGGCGCCCACAGCCCGCTCGAAGTCCCGCAGTGCGATTCACGAATTCGATCTCATTCGCACGCTCCAGCAACAATATCGTCGCAACGACCCCTCGGTGATTCGAGGGATCGGCGACGATGCGGCCATCGTGACCTCAGGAGCCGG
>CAYHQK010000125.1:0-6803 GCA_964358535.1 uncultured Nitrospira sp.
AGGCCATGCGGCTCTTGCGATTGTATGGGTGGCCCGGAAACATTCGCCAGCTCCGGAACCTCATGGAGCGGTTGGTGGTTACGGTGAAAGATACGATGATCCAGCCGGAACATTTACCGGAGGAAGTCCAGGCCAGCAAGGAGGATGCGCGGACGATGGTGGTGACGCTGGGGACCTCGCTGGATCAACTTGAGCGAGAAGTGATTCAGCGGACGTTGACAGAAATCACGAATCATCGAGAGAAGGCTGCCAAGCTGCTGGGTATCAGCCTCCGATCCCTCCAATATAAGATCAAAGAGTACGGTATCAGGGACTAAGGACGCGTGATCTGCATTTTTTGCAGCAACCGATAAACCATCAGAGCATGGGAGGTATTTCCCATCTGCACAGCACCGTAACCCCGTAATTTCTTTCGAGCCCACTCGGCACTACTGAGTGGGCCATCTCTGGCATTCTCCCTGCATTGGTTCTCATATGCGGGAGCGGAGATGACCTACACAAGAGGGGCGGGATCTTGAAGGAGGAAGCTAACAAACGGAGGGGGACGAGTAAAGCAATGAACAGCGACACGTCATCATCCCAGCCGAGTCTGACCACTCGGTTCGAGCCGACCACTTCATCCATGACGTGGGTGATTCTGCTGCAGACGCGGTTGAGGGACTGCCCTACAGATACCCTGGCACGCTGTGCGCTCGCCTCGTTACTGGAAGAACTCGAGCACCCAGAGGAAGCCTTGTGCCATTGGAACGCGGTTCTGGTCTGTGCCCCCGACAGCCTGAAAGCTCAAGCAGGGGTGGTTCGATGCCGGTAATGAATCTGACAGATTTTGCAGTTCGATTTGTGAGAATACTCAGGCCAGTGTGGACGGTGCCCGTACAAGATCAAGGTTACAGTCTTCAGGACTAATTGCTCCGCCACTCCTCTGCGCCCCTTTCTATCTCTCTCAGAAATTCAATCGAAAATCTTGTGCCAATCAGAGCGCCTGATAGCCGTCAGGCGCTCGATCGCATCGCGTTGCTGCAAGAACTGCAGTGGCCACACCGTGCGAAAAGCCTCGATCTGCAAATAATGCAGAGGGATCTTCAGTAGCTGCCACACCATCTGCATGGCTCTGTTCGCCGATGTGGCAAGCCCTCGATATTCCTCATCGCGAATCCATCTAGACGCCCATTCGTTCTGTGGCACTCCCCATGCATTGTTACTATTTGTGTCACGACCAATCGGTCGGAGAGGGAGGAAATCATCATGCGACGGATGTTTTCACAAAGAATGGTTGTTGGAATGGCTAGTGCGGCTATTCTCCTCTCGCTCGGATGTGCACAGCCGCCCACCAAGCAATTGGAAGCTGCGCAGCAAGCCGTTGACATTGCCAAGTCTGCCGGTGCGACAGACTACGCAAAAGAGGACTTCGCCCTTCTCGAACAGCAATTTGCTCTCGCAAAGGACGAATTGACCAAGCAAGAAAAAGTTCTCCCCATTTTCCAGTCCTATAGTGATGCGGACAAGATGCTGCGTAATGTCGTCGAGTCCGGCAGGCGCGTAGCGGCCAAGGCGGCTCAAGGCAAAGAGGCCGCCAAGACAGCAGTTCTCGCCATGGGAAAAGAGACCGGGCAGATCGTGGCGTCGGTCAAGGAACTAATAGCAACGGCGCCGACCGGGAAAGAGCGGGCCGCTGTGAAAGCGATCAAACAAGACGTAGAGGATCTGGCGACGAGTTTCAATGCCGTCCATCAACTCATTGAGATGGAGGATTACTTTGGGGCTGAGATCCAAGCCAACGCGGTGAAAGAGGAAGGCGCAGCTCTCTCCAGGGAAATCAAAAGTATCATCGATAAGGCCAAAGGAAAGAAACCCACCTCTCGTGGGTACAGTACGTTGGACCATCATCACGCTCGACGAATCGTATGAAACCATTCGACCTGCGAAGCCGATCCGATGGCCCCGGTGCCGGAAGTCTTCCCTGGTCCTTCTGTTTCGATTCGCCGGTGGGAGGTATCGCGTGTCTCCGCTGCCACGAGAAACTGGTCACGCTTCAAAAGCAAGCTTCTGTGCGGGCCGGCGTCAAGGCATCGTGACCGTAGGCATACGAAAGAACAGTCTGGCCATATGTCTGCGATACCCAGAGAGACTGCATAGGTGTTGTTTTTCGACCCTTCTTTGCAGGAATGATCTGCAATGGATGCCATGATGACCTCGTGTGATTCCGTCGAGAAGTCGCCGGCTAATTCCCAATGCACGGGGAAAGGGGTCAGCGTCTCCGAGGACGACAAGGAGGACACGATGCAGAGCCAAAAGCCAGACAAAATGCCTCGTTTCAAGAAAGTCTTGGCGGGAGGCTGCGTTGCGGCCCTCGGTACTTCTCTGGCGTCGGAGTCTGCCTTCACGATGTCCATCCTGGCTGTCACGCTACTGGCGGTCCTAACGTTGTTTCAGGAGGTCTTGTGGTAGGTCTCTCCAATGGATGGAGCAAGTGGACAGACTTATCTGGCCCTCACCGAACAGTATCAAATCAAGGCAGGGCGAAAGCCATGTTGAATGCTCAGAATGAACAGACTTAGTCAGTTGGAACACATACTCCACTCCAGAAATCTCTACCACGAGGAGGCCAGTCACAGTACCAAGCTCAGCGGATATCCGCCCAACAGGGCTAGGCAGAGAAAACGCAGGACGCCGCCGGGTGGATGCCTACCCTACAGCGCACCATACAGAAAGGAACGACTCATGAGCCCATTAAGTCGCGCAAAGCAGGAACGCATTATCGACGTCGGTCCAGCCGGATTTCATCCGCCATGTGCGATGCAGCTTGGTGTCACGCATCCAGATTCCGGATTCGGGCTCTTATACGGTCACCACGCCCCGGAGGAGGATGTGATCGCTGAGTCCGCCAGACAAATGTTTACCCGGAAGAATCCGACGATTTTCCCGGGACCGCTGTATCTATGGGCCTGGCATCCGGAGTGGATAGCGAAAGGGCAAGCGCTCCTGAGACTCGCGGCGGAGATTCCGGGCGTCATGATGATTCCGATGCCGGACTATCGGCCTAAGTATCCCAAGATCGATCCGGAAGAGGTCATCAACCCGAATCATCCGAACCTGACAATCTGGGGCAACAAAATCGAAGTGGCCCTGTTCATCGGCATTCATTGCCATTACGCCAACCTGGCGTTACGGATGGTGCGGGCCGGGACGAACTGCCTCACGGTCGCCTTCTGCCATGACATTCATGAAGACGCGATGCTCAGCGTACAGGATCTCGATGTGAAGCAGATGGATCATATCATCAATATTTTTCGAACCGTCCGGAAGGAACTCGGCATTGAGATGCCGAAGGACGGACAAACCGTCCGGCTGACCGACACGCAGGTCCGCGCGAACCATGGGCTCAAAAAAGTGAATCCACGTCCGGCGTAACGGGTGTGAGCCCAGCGTGGGAAAGAAGACCAAACAAAAGAGGAGCGCGAGCATGGCGGTAAAAGCTGAACGCTCGGTGGAACCAGCAGCACGCACGCCCTATGCGTCGAGCGAGGACTGGATCGCACGGATCGGTCGACTTCAAGATGCCTTGGCGGTCTGTCCCACCGATATCTTGGCCAGAAGTGAGCTGGCGGCATTGTTGGAACAACTGGGACAACCGGAAGAGGCCTTGTGCAACTGGAACGCGATCCTGGCCTGCGATCCTAACAGCCTGAACGCTCGAGAGGGGGTGGCTCGATGTCGGCAACGAACCGGGCGGCCCTTGCAGTCCATTCTGTGAGAGGGACCATGCCCACGATCTGGGGCCATCTTGAGCACGTAGACGAACTGTCGGCACGGGCTCCGCATATCCAGGTGAGGACAGTATTATCTGGCGGAATTGTCATGCGGGTCCGCGCCACGATCGGGGCACAGACTCACATCGCCAGAGGAATCGAGCCGGTTGAGGTGTCGGGTCTACGGGAGGGGGAGTTCGTAGAAGTATCCTATCGGCAGGGTCGTGAAGGAAGGCTGGAGGCAGAGACGATCTACGTTCGACCTGAGCAGACCGTCGTTGGCTAAGCCGATCACGGGCGATTCGGTCTTAGCATTCGTTGGTATCGGGTGAAAAGGGATCATCATCGACACAACAGAGGAGGAACTCATGGCAGCCAAGCGTAAGACAGCCGCGAAGAAGTCTAAACCGGCAACGAAGACAGCCAAGAAGCCCACCGTAGCGCGGAAAAAGAAGAAAAAGTAACCCCGGAACCACCGTCATGCTCATGAAGAGAGAGACCGACGTCCTAGTCGTGCAGTACCCAAGAGGCTGTACGGCGATCGTCTGGTTCGATCCGGTCGCAGGGTCGATCACGACGAGTCATGCCGGTCTGCGCGCGACGCTCCGACGAGGGGTCCAGAGCTGGGAGGGAAGTCCTGTCTCGACCCATGATGGGCACGCCTTCTTGGCCGCGGTGTATGACCATCTGTTTCTCAACGGGTATGCCGTCCAGTGGATGAAGGTGACGGCGGTCCTAGAGGTGGAAAATAGTTATCGTGTCTAGTACGGAACAGATCGACATGGCCCCGTTTTCAGCATGGCTTCCCGCGCGTCCCAATCAGGACTTTGATCTGACGGTGAAGATCGTCGGGCGAAGCGCCTCGGGTCTCATCGATGACCTGGCGACCATCGCCCAAGCCGTGATCTGTCACGGTTGCCACGTAATGGTCCAGACCGGCAGGCTGAATGGTGGCTCAGGGCATTTGGTGCTGCGCCTCAGAATCGCATCGCGCCCGTTCTATTCAATGGGGCATGGATGCGATGTGGTTGTCTATCTGGATCAAGGCCCTTTAGAATTCCGGCAATTTGGTCTGCAACCAGGCAGCGTGCTTGTCTGGGAGCCGGCTGAACAGCTGCGTCAACACTCGCTCTTGCCTGACGGGATCATTGTCTACCCGGTTCCTCTCCGGGAACTGAACGCGCAGTCCAGCCAGGACCCATGGGGGAAAGGATTTGTGGCGATGGGCGTGCTGGCCCATCTGCTCGGCTTCTCCGAGGAGGCCCGACGGGTCTGCCTGAAATCCCTCTCGGCATCCCGCTTGTTCGACAGCGGTTACCAGTTCGCGTCCCATTCGCTCGTCAAGCATGACATCTATTCCCTTCCGCTCGATGTGCGCGGTGATGCGCGCATCGTACTGAGTCCGAAGAACGCCGTGAAACTCGGGTTTGCGGCGAGTCACTGCGCGTCTGGAACGGGCTGCGCCGGCGAGCTGGAACGATCACCGACGCAGTGGATCGCCAGACACCTCGCCCTGGCCGACAACATAGTCTCGGTGATGCAGAGCGAGCAATTTCCAGACGTCCAGGCCTATCGAGGCCCGCAGGGGAACGTTTTCTCGCTATTTCGTGAAGAGGATGCTGCAATCTTGTCCTCGCTGAAGGGCGGTTCTGACCCGAGAATCCTTCTTGCAGCTGACGCGATCGACGCATTTCGACTGTTGGTCGTTGGACATCGATGGGTCGAGACGAACCGGGCCGGTGTGGTGGGAGTCGTGATCGAAGAGGCCCTCACGGCGCGTCTCGAAACTGTCGGGGGCGGAGCATTGGCTGCAGCCATGAGCGGAAAGCAATCGGATACCGCAGACGGATTTGACGGAGCGGAAGAAGATGGGACCGCGGCCCTGTGGGCCGGGCGTGAGGGGGAGGACGGCGCGGAAGTCGGATTTATCGCCTGGGGGGCGACCCAAGGCGTGGTGCGTGACGCATTGACGCTGTGTCGGAATCTCGGCATGAGCGTCGCCGCCTTGTACCCTAAGCAATTGGTGCCGTTGCCGGTGGCGCAGCTGGAGTCGTTCTCGGGCACCGTGAAACGCGTAGTGGTGGTGGAGTCTGGTCAGACGAGGGAACATGCGGATCGCATTGAGGTGGCCTGCTCGTTTCGACCCTCTGTGGTCATGCCAGAAAAGGGAACGGCCCTGACGCCGATGGATTTGTTTATGAGGGAAGACCTTGGAGCAATACACGACAACCGATCGAAAGGAGTTCAGGATGAGTCAGCATGAAATGACCGTTGGTCCGGAAGGCTTTTTGGCCCATCCCATGTCATCACGGGGGGTCGTGCTGCCGTCGAAGGGAGAAGGCCTTGTGTTGGGTAAGATCGTCCCCGAGCAACAGGCCATTGACGAGGCCGCGCGGCGGCTTCTCAGTGCCAAGAATCCCACAATTTTCCCAGGACCGTTGGTGCTGTGGGCCTGGAATGAACAGGCCACACAAGAGGCGAAGGTCGTCAGGGCATTGGCCACGGCGATCCCGGCCAAGCTCATTCCGATGCCCGACTACCGCCCGAAGTATCCGAAGATCGAGCCGGAGAAAGAGATCAACCCGAACCATCCGAATCTGACCATCTGGCAGAACAAGATCGATGTCTGTCTCTTCGTCGGGGTCCATTGCCACCAGTCCAATATCGCGTTGAAGATCATCCGTGGGGGAACCAACTGTTTCACCATCGCGCTCTGTACGTTCAATGGCGATGACGAGGCGCACATTACCATCCGTGACCTGACAGCCGATACCATTCAGCGGATAACTGATGCGGTTAAACGGTTGAAGCGGATGAGACCCTCCTAGAGTGGCGATCAGTCTGTCGCTCATCAGGAACTATTTAGAGAACCAGAGGAGAATGTAATGAGATATCTATGTGCCGCGCTGATTGCCGCGCTCGCTGCAGTTGGAGAAGTGGCCTGGGCGTATGATGAAACAGTCGTATCGGAAGGCGGAACCCTCGTCGGCAGCGTAACCCTCGAAGGTCAGGTCCCCAAACCGAAGGGCTACAATCTCACAACCCTGCCGGACC
>CAYHQK010000126.1:0-6656 GCA_964358535.1 uncultured Nitrospira sp.
AGGACCACCGGGGCCAGGTCCCACAGGCTGTTCCATCCATAATGGTAGGAGGCCTGGTTGCCGTTGGCCGGCAAGGAAGCATAGTCCTCCGGCTTCGACAGGCCGAGGACCAGCAGATTCTTTTGGGAATTGTGCATGGTCAGGTTGCGATCGACCAAGGAGCCGGTCCAGAAATAGTGCGGCACGACCTCGACTCCTGGCACCAGCAATACTTTGGGGTGACGAACCTGCGCCGCCGCCACCTCCGCGAAGTATCGCTCCAGTCCATAGTCGAGCACGGACGGCAGCGCAACGGTATACCGGATCGATCCGCGCAGAGGGAATAACCCATACTCATACCGCAGGACAAAATTCTCGGTAAGCACGACGGCGTCGATCCCCAACCGCTCAGCCCGCTCAGCCAGCTCATCCAGACTCAGGGTGCCGGTGCTCACTGTACTATGCACGTGAAACGCTGCCACCAAGGGACGGAACTCCGATCCTGCTTCGCTCGCACCGATCGCTGGGCCAGCCCACCCACAGACTACCACCATGATGAGCAACGCAAGAAAGGCTGCTAGTCTCTTGCTGTGGCATGAACCGGTCACGACATCCCCGCCTTAGCTAAGGCCGTTTCGTAGACTGCTTCCACCGCTCGGACCATGGCCTGGGTCCCAAACCGCGCGCCGATGCTCTCGCTCGCAGCAGCACCCACGGTTTTGGCGAGATCCGGCCACCGGAGTAATTCATCGATGGCCGCAGCCAATGAAACAGGGTCAGCCGGCGGCACCAGGAGCCCCGTCCGCCGGTCCTCCACGATCGCGGGGATACCTCCGACATTCGAGGCAATCACCGGCCGCCCCGCCGCCATTGCTTCAACCAGAGCCCGGCCCATCCCCTCGTTGAGCGAAGGCAACACAAAGAGATCCATGGCAGCCAGACAGTCCGGCACATCCTGCCGTTCCCCCAGCAAATGCACCGCATCCCCCACCCCCAACCGTTCCGCCAAGGCCAGATACTCCTCCCGCAACCTGCCGCTCCCGAGAATCACGACGTGGAGCTTGGGATGTTGCGGCTTCAACCGGGCCAAGGCCTCGATCAGAAACCGGTGCCCCTTGACCTCAGTCAACCACCCCACCGACCCCACAACGATCGCATCAGTTGGGTACGTCATGCCTTGCGGGCGCCGACCGAACAGGCCCGCCTTACATCTGAATCGCTCCAGATCGATCCCGCTCGGCACCACCGAGAAACACTCGGCCCGGCCGACCCCTTCGGCCAGATGCTCATCCCGCTCCGCCTCCGTCAGCGCGATCAGGTGCGTGGTGCCGAGGGCCAACAGTCTCTCAACTTGCAGAAACACCCACGAGGCCACCCGGCCAAAGTGCCCGTAAAACACATGGCCGTGGGGCGTATGCACCACCAGGGGAACCCCCACCAGCCATGCAGCCAGCCGGCCCAGAACCCCGGCCTTGGACGTATGAGTATGAACAATGGCCGGCTTCTCCCGACGCAGGATCGCGACGAGGGCATACAGCGCCGCCAGGTCCTTGATCGGGTGGATTTCGCGCGTCAAGGTCGGAACGAGCAGGCACCGGACCCCTGCCACCTCCAGACGCCGCCGGCTTTGATCGGTGGCCAGATCACCACCTTGATCGTCCCACTGGCCTGCATGGCCCGCCACCACTAGCGGCTCGAAGCGGGTTGGCTCATGCCCTATGGCCGTGAGCAGCGTGTTTTGTGCCGACCCTCCCCGATCCAATCGCGTAATCACATGAATGACTTTATGCGGACCCATATCATCAGCCTCGCGATGGTATGGAAAAATGGTCGCAAACTTCCTGCAACAGGAGGTCGAGCTGCTCGTTGTGCCGACTCCAGTTATAGTTTTCCATGACGAGGGTGCGCCCTTTGATCGACAACCGTTCTTGTTCGCCAGGTTGCTCACGGAACCGGCTGAGGACCAAGTCGATCGCCAGAGCCAACGAGTCGGGATCGCTGCCCTTCGTAATCAACCCTGAATCCAGACGTGCGAGAACTTCAGGGATCGCTCCGACCGGCGTGCCGAGGACCGGCGTGCCACAGGCCAGGGCTTCGACCGTCACCAGCCCGAAACCTTCCAGTTCATGCGTGGGCATGAGCACCACATCAGCCGCCTGGTAATAGTTCGGCAACTCCTCCTCGGCGATGAACCCCAGCAATCTCACCCGATTAGCCAACTGCAGGTCAGCGATCAGCCGTTCGAGTTCCTGGCGCAAGGGACCAGATCCCCCGATCAATAGAAGTACACCCGGATGTTCCTTCTCCACCTGCACCATCGCCTGGATCAGCCGATCGAGCCCCATCCGCGCCACAAGATTTCGTACGGCCAGCAGAACCACCCCGCCTGCAGGAATCCCGAGACATCTCCGTACCTCATCCCTATCAGCCGGCGGATGAAACTTCACAGGATCGGCGCCGCCAGGCAGAATATGGATCGTGGACTCATCGATGCGGTGTGCCGCCATCACACGCTGTTTCATGAACTCACTCAGAACGATCACCCTCGAACAGCGCTGCATCACCATCCGTTCGCACCAGCGGCGCAGCCACGCACCAAGCGCGCGCGCGACTCGACCGAACAAGGCAGAATGCTCGCCGGTGCGAGAGAGATATTCCTCATGAGCCAGCGAGTGACAGACATACACCCAGCCGCGAGCCGAAGCCCTGCGGATCAGGATGGGCCCCAGGCCCGCCATGGATTGATGCACCAGAACGATATCCAGCGCATCACGAGATCGCGCGCGATCAAACGTCTGGACTGACCGGAAGAACGACGACAGGACGAAGGCACACTGATTCCGTCGCAATACTCCATAGCGATGCTCCGTCACCGCACCGACCGCAACCTGAGAACGTGAATCCTCAAGAGGAGCCCGCACCACCAAAGCTACTTGATGGCCTCCTTGCTGCAGCCCGAGCGCCTGCTCACGAAGAACCCGCTCGGCTCCCCCGATCACGATGGCAGCAGAAACTTCTGCCAATATCAGAATATTCATCGGACTCGTTTCCGTGAGACGTCGAACATCTTCACGCTTCACGCCCAAGATGCCACAACTCCAGCACAAGCAGGGCATAGATCTGGTCGGCAAAGTTTCGTCGACCCGATTCATGCTCCTGGAGCAGCCACTGAACATACTCAGGCCTGACATAGCCCCGCCGTCTGATCGCCGCATCCGACAACAGATCCCTGACCATTTCGCGGAGGTCTTCGCGCAGCCAACGGGCGAGCGGCACACGAAACCCGAGCTTCGCTCCCTTGACGATAGAGGGTGGAAGCACCGGACTCAGGGCCTTGCGCATGAACCCCTTCAATCGCCAGCCGGCAAACCGGGCTGAGGCAGGGAGCGAATAGGCAAACGACAGCAACTCAGGATCACAGAAGGGCACGCGCAGCTCAAGCGAATGGGCCATGCTGAGCCGGTCTCCCATGCGCAGGAGATCGTCCGGCAGATAGGTCTGCAGGTCCAACCCCATGGCCCGCTCGGATAAATCATCGGAAGGCCAGTTTCCAAAGAGGCTTCGATAGTCTGCGGCAATAGCCGTGACTCCCTCCAGCCCCTGAAATTCTGGCGAAAACGCTGACGCGCCCCATTCCTGAGGCACAAACGTAATCCACCGCCAATATTGCTCCGCCACCGGCAGGTGTCCATCCCGCAGAAACCGCTTCAGGCGACCGAGCTGATCGCGGCTGCCGGTCCCTTCAGGAATCCTGGGCGCGAGAGAGGTACCAATCCATGCTCGCAGAAACTGAGGCACATGGGCATAGTGCGATGCAGCGCGAACTCCGAGATAGCGAGGATAGCCGCCGAACAGCTCGTCCCCCCCGATGCCGGACAGAGCGACCGTGACCGAACGTCTAGCCACTTCGGAAACTAGATAGGTTGGAATCGCCGAGGAATCGGCAAAGGGTTCTCCCATCGCTGCGACGATCTTTGGCAACAAGGTCACAGCATCGGGACGGAGCCGTTCCTCTGTATGATCGGAACCGAAGTGGTCCGCTAACAGCCTGGCCGGATCCAATTCGTTATAAGAACGGTCTGCCTCGTCTTCGTACCCGATTGAGAAACTGCGGATCGGCCCATTAGTCACCTGTCGCATCATGGCGAGGATCGACCCTGAATCGAGCCCGCCGGAGAGAAACAGCCCGAGCGGTACATCGCTCACCAGATGGGCCTGTACCCGCTCACGTAAAAGGTCGAGGAAACGATCTTCGGCATCGGCCTGCGAGAGCCTGGACCGCGACCCAGGCACATCAGTGGGATGGAAATACTGTTTCGTTTCAACCCTGCCATTGACGACCTTGAGCAACTCTCCCGGCTGTAATTGACGCACCCCCTTGAATAGAGTGCCTGGCCCCGGCACATAGAGCAGGGTCAGGTATTGCGCGATAGCCCCTGGATCCACAGAGCGAGGGGGGAGCGCCTCTAACAAGGCTGGCAACTCCGAGGCAAAGGCCAAGCCGCCTGGCCAGGTCGCATAGTAGAGGGGCTTGATTCCCAAGCGATCACGGACTAACAGCAACGTCTGACGTTCACGGTCCCAGAGCGCATAGGCAAACATCCCCTTCAGCCGCCGGACTCCCTCCTCCCCTTCCTGCTCGTAGAGATGAACCAATACCTCCGTGTCGCTATTGGTCGCAAAGCGATGGCCCTTGCCGATCAGTTCCTCTCGCAGCTCTCGATAATTATAGATTTCCCCGTTGAACACCACCCAGACCGTGCGACTCTCATTGGCCATCGGCTGTTGCCCCCCCTGGGGATCGATCACGCGCAACCGCTGAATCCCCAGCAGGACTCCCGGCTCCCGGTGACTGCCTCTCTCATCAGGCCCCCGATGCACGATCCGGCGCATCATCCGCTCCAACGCCGCCTCGTCGCCGGCCCCGACGATTCCACAAATCCCACACATCAGCGCGAGCCCTGCCTTCCTGCTTCGATGGCCTTCGCACCGGAGCCACCCTTGCGGGCCATCGCCTCGATGGAGGGTCCCCAGGCTTGTCGCGTAAGTCCCAGCCCTTGCAGCAGCTGGAATCCCATTTGGTCGATCCCTTTGAGGATAGTCCTGCCAAGTTCCCGCCCCTCACCTGATTGCTTATAGGGATCGCTCTGGCTGGGGGGAGCGGTTTGTACAATAACGTCTTGAAACCCGAGCCTCGGCAGATGATGGAGCAACGAAGACCGGCTAAATCCATAGAGGTGGAACACCGCGAGGCGATCCGCTCGCAGAATCGCTGGCAGAGCCAGCAGACTGGCATGAAAGGATCCGTTCGGAACGCGAAGGTACAGCAAACCTCCCGGGCGAAGTACCCGCCAGGCTTCCTGCAGGGCGGCAAAGGGATCCCTGAGATGATCGAGCACATTGATGAAGGTGACCGCATCCGCCGTGGCACCGGCTAAAGAGCAAGGAGGGAAGGCTTCAGCCTGCACATCCAGTCCGCGGGCCCTCGCATAAGCTGCTGCCTGATGGGACGGGTCAAAACCTATTCCTTTCCAGCCTCGATCACGACACGAGGCCAGCAAGGCTCCTCCTCCACAACCGACATCCACCAAAACCCCAGGGCGTGGCATCAATTGTTCCAACCAGGCCAAGGCATGCTCATGCACATTGCGACGGGCCGCGCCAACCTGTTCATCGCGATACCACTGCCAATAGTCCTCCCGATACAATTTGGTCACGTCTTCATCGGACGGCGTCTGCGCTCTGGCCAAAAGCCCGCAGCGTTGACAGCGAAGCAATCCTCCTGCGCGCCCCAGCCGAAAGGGGCGAAGCGGCGCCAGCCCGCAGGGACATGAAAGCAGGGAGTCAGTCATGGGCGCAGGAGCATTGTTCGTGATCGACGAGGCTCTCGTACAACGATTCCATCCGCTTAACCCACCCTTCAATGGAATAGGTCTGCTCCACCAGGCGGCGGGCCGCCAGCCCGAACGATGCGGCAACATGAGGGTTGGCCAGGACTGATTCGATGGCCTTGGCCAGCGCAACCGGATCTTTTCTGGGAACCAACAGGCCCGTCACCCCGTCTTGAATGAGTTCCGGCAGTCCGTTGACGGCCGTCGCCACGATCGGCTTTCCCATCGCCATCCCCTCAAGCGCGGCGTATGGCATTCCCTCGGACAGTGACGGGAGGACTAACAGATCCATCGCCGCCAGCACCTCAGGAATATCCTGCCGGACCCCGAGAAAGAGACAATGTTCGGTCAGGCCCAGATCCGCAGCAAGCTGCTGAAGTTCTCCCCGCAACTCCCCGTCCCCCACCACAAGGCAGCGGAGGGAGGGAAACTTTTCCAGCAACAAGGGCAAGGCCCGCAACAAATAGACGTGGCCCTTTTGGTCGGTGAGCCTGCCGACGATGCCGATCACTGGAATGTCATCGCTGATGGCCAGCTCATCACGCAGGCGCTGGTTGCGTTGCGTTGGCTGAAACTTCGTAAGGTCTACCCCGTTTGGAATCGTCACGACCCTGTCAGGACGCAATCCATAACGATGGATCAATTCCTGCCGGTGTGATTCGGCCACGCAGAGTGTACAATCGGCCAAAGACGCCGTGAGTCTATCGCAAGCCAGGTAGAACCACTTTTTGATCCGGCCGATCGGATAGTCGTAGACGGAATTGTGGACGGTCGAGACAATCGCCC
>CAYHQK010000127.1:0-6611 GCA_964358535.1 uncultured Nitrospira sp.
GCGAAGGTCATCAGCGCGGAGCGAGTGCCGAAATCGGAAAAACTCCTCAAGCTGCAAGTCAGTCTTGGAGAGGGAGGGGAACAACGGCAGATCGTTGCAGGCATCGGCAAGAAATACGAGCCGGAGGCCCTGATCGGCAAGATGATCATCATTGTCGCGAACCTGAAGCCGGCGAAACTCATGGGTATCGAATCGCAAGGCATGGTCCTGGCCGCAGGGGACAGCGAAGTGCGCGGCCTGGCCACCATCCTCGAAGAAGTGGACCCAGGCACCAAGGTAAAGTAACCCTGGCGGTGGCCACAGCCAGGCGGCTGCCCCTCCCCTGAAGGCTTGCTGAGACGCAAAGGCCGTGCGAAACTGTAACCAATGTCTACTCCGGCCTCCTACGAACATCTCCGCTCCCGGCTGACGCTCGCCCTGGCGCTGAACGCTGCGATCATCGTCGCTGAGTTCATCGGCGGATGGATTCTCAACAGCATCGGGCTCATGAGCGACGCGGGCCATAACCTCGTCGACCAGGGCTCGCTCTTTCTAGCCCTCTATGCCCATCTCCTCACGGCCAGGCCTGCCACCGAAGCGAGAACATTCGGCTATCACAGGGCCGGCATCATTGCGGCATTTCTGAATTCGTTTATCCTGTTACTCACGGCCATCGGCATCACAGTCGTGGGAATCAATCGGCTACTGCAACCGGTCCCGGTGGATGGAGCCTGGGTCATGGCCATCGCGGCGCTCAGCTTCGCAGCCAATCTCAGCATTGCATTGCTCTTGCAGCATGGAGCCAAGGACGACCTCAATATCCGCAGCGCCTTCTGGCACATGTTGGGCGATGCCTGGGTGTCGCTGGGAGTCGTGATCAGCGGCGCCGCCATCCTCTTCGCCGGATGGACTATTTTCGATCCGCTGATCAGCTTGCTGGTCGTCGTAGCCATTGCCAAAGGGGCCTGGCCTCTCTTCAAAGAATCGCTGGAGGTCTTGCTGGAGTCGACGCCGTCTCATATCAGCGCCACGCATGTGGCCGCCACGATCGAAGCCATTCCAGGAGTCAAGAACGTCCACGACCTCCATATCTGGGCCGTAGAACCCCGGTTGATCATGCTGACCTGTCACATCCTCGTCGATGGAGATGATTCGGCCATGACCAATGGCCTGCTCCATACCATCCGAACCAAGGTCAGCGCCGATTTTGGCATTAAGCATCTGACGATTCAGATGGGCACTGCCTGTTGCCAGCCAAACGAGATCCACTGCGATCTCACCACGCTGGCCAAGCACCACCGGGATGAAGGGCTCGTACACGTGCACCACTGAGAACGCGAGACTTGCGAGAATAGCGGAACGAGCGAGCCGGGGGAGAGTTCGAGGTCCGAAGTTCGAGGTTTCCGAAACTTCGAACCAGGAACTTCGAACTTTGGGTCGCGCCTGTCGCACTTTTTCCGCCAGTCTCGCCCGTCTCGCTTGAGTCAGGCATTGGCGGTTACAGCAGAAATGTTCATGAGTATTACAGGCTGAAACTATGACCCCGATTCCTTTTTACGTCCTCTGCGGCTCCCTCGGCGCAGGCAAAACCACCCTCCTCATGAGGCTCCTTGAACATTGGAAGAGCCAGGACAAACGAGCCGGCGTCTTGATGAACGAGGCAGGCGAGGTCAGCATCGACGGTCCCCGCGCCGGCACCATCGCGGAACAGGTGATGAACCTCGCGGGCGGCTGCGTCTGCTGCGACACGAAGGAAGATCTGTCCTGGGGCATCGCCCAACTGGTGCGGGACTATAAGTCGGATGTGATCATCCTCGAATGTTCCGGCATGGCAGACCCAGCCGAAGTCATCGATGCCGTCACCGATCTCTACACGGCGCAGCTCGCACGGCTGGATAAAGTCATCGCCTTGCTGCATCCGATTCCGACCGATCGAGAAAGTATGGCAGGCTTCGTGACGACACAGGCGATTCGCTGCGCTGACGAGTTGATCCTCAATAAAAAAGATCTCTACGTCGCAGGCCATTGGGAGGGATTCAAGGACTCGATCACCAAACAGAATCCCTATGCCAGGGTCTGGGAAACCAGCCAGGCCAAAGTCGATCCCTTCTCATTGCTCGAACCGATCACCCGCATCGCCCCGCCCTCAGCAATCAATGTGGAATTCGGCGTGCCTCGCTCGTCCGCAACGAACAAGCGGGCCTCCTACCACCCGATCGCCACGACAGTGTTGCTGCCAGGCCCCTTAAACTTCGAGCGATTCCTGCGCTGGATGAAAACTCTACCCCCTGAGCTTGAACGGGCGAAAGGCTTCTTCCGCTTCGCCAAGGGACCGGAGCTACAGGAATTTCAATATGCCCCGCCAGGCCATGCGACCATTGCGCCAATTACCCTGCTCGACGAACCGAAGCATGCGATCGTCTTGATTGGACGAGGCTACGACCAGGAACGGTGCCAAGCGGAATTATTGAACTGTCTGGAAAACTAGCAGGCTGAGGGGAAACTCTCTGCGCATGGCAGAGCTTCTTCAGGATGCTCAAAAAGTCCGTCCAGCAAGGCCGCAGGCGAGTCGAAACCGGAGGCGTACCCTCAGGGGTACGTTGAGGATTTCGATGAGCCGAGAACGAAGCTGGCGGGATTTTTCAGCATCCTGTTAGGAACGGAAACGGGAATAGCGCAGAAGCGCCCAGGCAGCTCCAGCTCCGAGCAATCCTCCGATCGCCCAGCCTCCCAACACATCCGTGACATAGTGGGCTCCGATATAGACGCGCGAGAGACCGATCAATCCGACCAACGGCCAGCTCACCCAGCCAGATCTTGGATAAAGCATCTGGAGAAAAGCCGCAGCCGTCGCGCTATTAATCGCGTGGTTCGACGGAAAGCCGAAGGTCTTGCCGCAGCCTTCGATCTGGTGGATATCAGGAAGCGCCATGCAGGGCCGCGGCCGAGCTACAAGATCCTTGATCCTCGCCCCGATGAAATCCAATAGGCCGATGGAAGCAGCCAACACTGGGGCTGCCATCAACGCTTCGCGCCAAGACAACCAGAGCCAATAGCCGGTCATGAGTATGCAAGGAGCCCACAGCAGGCCTGGATCGGAGAAATTAAGCGCCCATTGATCCAGCCAAGCAGACTGTCCGGCAAAACCGTTAATGGCACGAAAGAGCGATTCGTCGATGTTCATATCAGCTCTTCTTAGCGAGTGCGAAAGTGGATGCGCACGGTGAGTTCCCCATCGATCGGCTCATCGCCTTTCAACTGGGGATCGAAGGTCCATTTACTCAGAGCAGCCATGCCGGCGATGGTGAGTTCCCGATGCCGAGCCGGTTCCAAGACCACGACGGTCACCTTCGCATCTTTCGACACAATCATGCGCACTTTCATCCAATCGTCCAGTTCTCCTCCATCCAGCGACGAGGGAATGGCAGGCCAGGGCGTCGCTTTAGGAACAGGACCTACTTGCTGGTCGTTATTGAGCGGCAGGCCATGGACATGGACCTCGGGCAACTCCAACACATCTTCATGGTGGTCGTCCGCATGCGTGGCCTCGTCACCGACCACCGCAAACGCAGCGACCGGGACAAGACACAAGAACGACCCAATTAGCAGTACGAGGAGAAGAAGACGACGATAATAGTTCATTTCTGACCGACTCTGTAAATCGAGCAATGACTCAAGCCCTTATATCATCAGATGCCCAACAAGGTCATCCAGCAAGGCCGCAGGGAGCCCGGCGAAGAGTGATATCGATTTCCCCCTCGGATGCTCAAACGGGTCAGTCAACAAGGCCGCAGGCGATGCACGAACCGGAGGCGTACCCTCTGGGGTACGTTGAGGATTCGGGCGAGCCGAGAACGCAGTTGATGGCCCGTTTCAGCATCCGATTAGAAGAACCATTGGCCCCGAAAGAAGAACGACCTCGGCATCCCCGCATGCGACACCCCCAGACCGATACTCCCCTCGCCTTGGTTGATGAGATACTTTTGATCGAGCAGATTGATGACGTCAAAGCCCAACAGAAATTTCTGATTGTCCCAGGGCAAGGGAATGACATGACTGAGGGACAGGTTATAGATCGTATAGGAAGGACTGTGGGTCGAATTAGTCTTGGCCCCTTCTTCCGCCGTCCGCAACCCCGAGGCATAGAGCATCTGTCCGGTCAGAGTCGTCCGTTCCTTGAAACGATAGGCCACCACGCCGGAACTCGTAAGGGTCTGTGAGTGATCGCAGAACACCCCGCCAGCGGAGTTGATATCGTTGATCTCCTTCTGTTCCAGCAGGACGTGGCCGGATTGAAGGCCATAGCCCTTACACTGCCCCCAGGCCACGTTCCCCCTCGCCGTCAGATCCTCCCTCAGCTGTAGCTTCAAGGCGCCATCGATGCCTCGCTGCCAGCCCCGCTCGAAGGCAAAGTAGTTCAAGAGGGGGGTCGTGCCGAACTGACCCGCGTCGGAGAGAAAATGCGACAACTTATAGTAGCCGGTCAATTGCAGGGTCGCCCAGCGTGAAAGGGCGTGGTCGCTTCCAACCTCGAAGTAATGGGCCCGCTCGGCCCTGACGATATTGTTCGTCGTATTCTCCGGCGCCGCCTTCGTGCCTGCCGTATTGAGTTTCGTGAAGGAAATCGCTTCGAGATTCGGCGGCGTAAACTGCCGCCCGTAGAACACGTGGAATACATTGGCCTGATCGGCCTTGTAGGCCACTCCGACCCGCGGGCTGATCTGCCCCTCATGCCGCTGGTACTGCACCACATCGCCCCGCACGCCGAGGTTGAAGGTCCAGCGATCGTTTGGGCTCCACTGATCCTGCACCCAGAATTCCTGGCGCCAGCCGATCAGACGGTTGTCGGCGTTCCGCTCCAACACATTCCCCGTCGGATTGCCCGCCCCGTCATCTGCGAAGGTGAACAGTCTCGTCTTATTCACCGTCTGCGTCCGATCGACCTGGAAGCCGGCTTTGATCACATGTTCCTTGGATGGAACATAGGTGTGATCGAATCGGACTCCGCTCGAATTGGCGCTCCGATCCTGGCTGGCAGCAGAGAACGGCTCGGCCGGGTCAGCGGTGTAGGCAAGCAGGTTGAATGGGTCCGTCCTGAACGTGGCCCTCGTGTGACGAACATAGCCGGAGAGGCTGAAGAAGTTACTGCTGTTCACATCGTGCCGCCAGACCATGTGCCCATACTGGTTGTGTTCTTGCTGGTTCTCGTCGATGGCCTGGGACGCCACCGGCGTGAATCCTGGACGGCTCGCCTGGAGCAGCGGCAGCATCTGCCCGCTGGGATCGAGCGCCCGGCCAGGCATGGTCGGAATCTGATACTTCGCCACGGAGTTCAAGAATACCCACGAGAAGTTGTTCGTATTGTCGTGCTGATAGTCGCCGCGCATGAACGTCTGGTTGCGCTCGCTTTGCCCGTGAAAGATCGAATGGCCCAGCGTCGGCGGCTCGATGCCGCGATTCGTCGCCGTATAACTATTCAACACGTAGAACCGGAACTTCTCGCCGACCGTGCCGCCATATTCGAACGAGGGGCTGGCCGTCTGATTCGACCCGCCGAACATTTGCGCCGACCCGAATCCCGGCTTGGTGCCGCTCTTGGTCGTAATATCCAGCACCGCGGCCGTCTTGTTTCCATACTGCGCTTCCATGCCGCCCAGAATGATATCAGCCCGTTCCCAGGCGCGCGGCGAGATCACATCGGCGAAGGTGGACGACACGGTATCGGGAATCGGCACCCCATCGATTCGGAACTGGAGATTGGCATGATCCTGCCGAATATGGACTTGCTTGAGCGAGCCATAGACCGCGCTCGGAATCGTGAGCAACACGTCATGCAGCTCGACATTGTTGCCGCGCGGCAATTCTTCAATGTCCTTTCGGCTCACCGCATAGGTCTCGCTCGACACCTTATCGTGAATCGGGGCCAGGGACGACCGCACTTCAAGCGCAATCTCTTTGGTCTTGGAGAGGGTCAAGGTGATGGGGGTAGGCGACTCGGTCCCGATCTTGAGTACGATATATTCGCTCCGATAGGTGTCCTGAACCGCGCTGATGGAATAGGTTCCACCGGCAGGGACGGGAACTCTGAACTCGCCGGCATCGTTCGAGACCCCGGTCGTCACCAAGACCCCTTCTTGATTCTTCACCTCGACCCGCACCTGTCCCACCCGACGGAGGTCCTGACTCTGGACCGATCCGGCAATGAGGGTAGACTCGGCTGCGAGAGCCTGCGCGTGAGCAAGCATGTGCAACCACAGACAGAACCAGATGGAACGAAATAGGAAATGACAGTAACTAGGTCGCATGAGCCCCTCTACCGATCACGCAGTAAAAAATGCCAGCACCCACCGAGATGGCCAAATGGCAACAATCCCAGGATGGAGCAAGCCAAAGTGACGTGATTAGCTGAAGGGAGGAGCGCGAGAAGGGCCGGGAGTGGAGAGTTCGAAGGAGAGCAGGACCGAGTCAGCCGGAAGCTCTAATAGATTGACTAGTTCGCAAGCGGTCAGGAGAGGAGCCCCGACATCGAGAGAGCCGGCCGTGTGATGTTGCACCCACTGGCAGAGGTCAGTGTCGGAATGTTCGTGCCCATCATGGTCAGCCGCGGCTAATTCATGATGCACATCCTGCGC
>CAYHQK010000128.1:0-6598 GCA_964358535.1 uncultured Nitrospira sp.
GACAAAGTGCGGAAGATCTTGAAGATCGCGCGCGAGCCGATTTCGCTGGAGACCCCGATCGGCGAAGAAGAAGACAGCCATTTGGGCGACTTTATCGAGGATAAGAAAGCGGTCTCTCCTCTGGAGGCGGCGATCCGGTACGATCTCCAGCGCCAGATCAACAGCGCATTGGAAACGCTCACGCCGAGAGAAGAGAAGGTTCTGCGGAAACGGTTCGGCATCGGCGAAGCCACCGACCATACCCTCGAAGAAGTCGGTCAGGATTTCGAGGTGACCCGCGAACGTATCAGACAGATCGAAGCCAAAGCCTTGCGGAAATTGCGCCATCCGAGCCGGAGCAAGAAGCTTCGGAGCTTCGTGGAAACGCTCTGACGCGAAGAGGCGATGTCTGAGATTTGACTCCGTTCCCTGGGGCAGCCTAGAATTGCCTGTTCGTGTCTGCGGATCAGGCGCGAGGGAGTCATCCGCCTGATCGGGCCCATAGCTCAGGTGGTTAGAGCGGCTGACTCATAATCAGCTGGTCCTAGGTTCAAGTCCTAGTGGGCCCACCAGCACGGCCGCAGAACTCATCGATTGAGAACGTTGTGTAGAACAACAGCTAGAGGAGTTCGTTGAAGCATAACCTTTCCCCCCTCATTGCGCTGCAAAAGTTGGATCTCCGCGTCATGGAGATTAACACTCAACGCCGGAAAATCCCGGAACGGCTCCAAATAGTTGAAGCGCCCCTCCGGGAAGCCCAGCAGCTGCTCCAGCAAACCAGTGCCGCCATGGAGGCATTGGTTAAAGAGCGGCGGTCGCACGAAAAAGATCTTGAGGCGCACGAAGCCCATACGGAAAAGATGAAGTCTCGGCTGTCCGAGTTGAAGTCTAACAAGGAATACCAGGCGCATCTGTTCGAGATCGAGGTGGCCAACAAGAAGAAGGGCGACTTCGAGGAAAAGATCCTGCTGTGTATGGAGAAGATCGAGCAGCTCCAGCAGACCGCAAAAGAGGCGCAAGCCAAGGTGAGCGTCGTCGAAAAGGCCTTTGCGCAGGAAAAGCTGGTGCTGGACGAACTGGAGAAGAAGCTCGCAGCCGAGCTGGCCGATCTTGAGTCGCAGCAGCAAGCCCATTCGGCGCATGTCGAGAAGGGGCTGCTCGTCCGTTATAACTCCATCAAGGTGGCGCGGAAGGATCAAGCGCTTGCGGAGATCAAAGAAGGGACCTGCTCCGGCTGCCGGCTGCAGCTTCCTCCTCAATTGATTTCCGAGGTGAAGCGCGGGGAAGATCTCCTGACCTGTCCCTACTGCCGTCGGATGCTTTACTGGGATGGGCAAATTCCCGTCGAAACAGGGTCAGTGCCCGATCTCGATAGGACGTCAATTCTAGAGATTGGCGAGTCGATCTAGTCCGTTTTTCCCAGCACTGCCTGTGTCGTTTTGAAGTGTAGCTTCGCGACTGATCCCAACCGTTCCTCTCCATGTTTCTTCACGATCATACGTCCGGCCAGTTCGACGGCAGGCGAGGCCCCCTTGGGTAGCGTCGTGCCGATTTCCTCCGAGAGGCGTTTCAACCGGAGGAGGAATTCCGCGCGGGCCAGGATCGAAGCGGCAGCCACGGCCATATCGGATTCGGCCTTATGCCGCTGCTCCAGGACGATCGTGCGTCCTTTTTCTTGTAAGGCGTTCAGAATCAATCGTTCGTCGCCGAACTGATCCGCGATCGCGCGCCCGCACGAGACTTTTTCCAGGAGAGTCTCCAGGGCCTTGGCATGGCCCCAGGCCAGCAGGCGATTCAAGTTCCGGATCTTGAGGTAGAGTTCGTTGTATCGTTGCGGGCCGATCGCGATAATGCTGTGGGGGCATAGCATCCGGATGTCCGGCGCCATTTCGAGGATGCGGCCGTCCGAGATTTTTTTGCTGTCCCGGACATTCATGAGGGCCAGTTCGCCCTGCGTCGTGGCGTCGACGAAGACAGCGGCGATGACCAGAGGTCCAAAGTAGTCCCCCTTGCCTGATTCATCGATGCCGATTCGTTCGATCGGTGTTTTGGCTGTTGTCTTGGTCACAGGCTAGAGGCTCTGGTGGCGATTTTCACGGAGCCGCGGTAATCTAACAGAGGCTGAATAGGCGGTCAATTTCTCAGATCGTGGGCAGGGGCCTTCATCAAGGAGGATGGGCGATGCAGAGATGGATGTCATTCTCACGTGGAGTGCTGCTGGTGGCCGCTGGGCTCGGTCTGTCGGCGGTCAGCGGGTGTGAAACGAATCCCTATACCGGACGGTCGCAGCTGTTGATGACGTCCCTGTCGCAGGAAATGCAACTGGGCACGCAGGCCTATGCTCAAGTGAAGAACGATCCGAAATTGAGGCAGTCGCAAGATCCCCGCGAAATCGAACCGGTCAAGCGGGTGGCGGCGCGGATTATCGAAGCGGCGAAGCGATCGAAATATGCCGAGATGGCGAAGCAGTTTCAGTGGGAAGTGATCGTGATCAAGGACGATAAAACCATGAATGCCTTTGCCCTGCCTGGAGGGAAGATTGCGGTCTATACCGGGATCTTCCCCGTGGCCAGGACCGAAGCAGGCTTGGCTGCGGTGTTAGGCCATGAAGTCGTCCATGCGCTGGCCCGTCATGGCGCGGAACGGATGAGTCAGGGGCAATTGACGAATGCGGCCTTGCAGGTGGCAGAGGCAGCGGCGGGGGTATCAGGCGGCGGAGGGATGGTGTCCCAGGCTGCGATGGCGGCGCTCGGTGCGGGGGCGCAGGTCGGGGTGTTGCTGCCCTTCAGCCGGAAGCATGAATCGGAAGCAGACTATATCGGTATCCTCCTGGCGGCCGATGCAGGATATGATCCCCGGGAGTCCGTCTCACTCTGGGAACGGATGGGACAGATGTCCAAAGGCGGCGGTCCGGCCGAGTTTCTCTCGACTCACCCGAGCCATGAGACCAGAATCGACCAGCTGAAACAGTGGATGCCGGAGGCGATGGGTCTATATCAATCCAAGCAGGCGGTGCCGGCTGCGGCCTTGCCGACGCTGCACTAATTCCGCGGGGCCGGTTGCAACCGCTCCCGTTCCTTTCTATACTCAAGCTGCGCGAGGGAGAGGACCGGGTGATCGCTTGGGGCGGCAACGCTCTTAGAGGAAAGTCCGGACTTCATGGGCAGGGCGCTGGGTAACTCCCAGGCGGAGCGATCCGACACCAGCACCACAGAGAACAAACCGCCGATGGCCGAGGCGATGAGATGCAAGTCTTGTCGCTGCGGATCAGGTAAGGGTGAAACGGCGGGGTAAGAGCCCACCGCGGTGGTGGTAACATCACTGGCACGGTAAGCGTCGCCTGATGCAAGGCCAAATAGGAAGACACCTGTCGGCTTTCTTCGGAAAGTCGGCGACCGGCTGGCCCGGCCGAGGTCTTCGGGTAGGTCGCTTGAGGTTCGAGGTGACTCGAATCCCAGAGAAATGATCACCCCCGTGCGGGATCATATCCCATGCGGGACAGAATCCGGCTTATAGGTCTTCTCCACCGCGCTTTTTTTATCGCTCGGCGCAGTTCCCCTTCTGTCACTTTCCCCGAGAAATACTCGATCTCATCGAGTAGCACGACGGGAACCCTTGACCCGTACCGTTCCGTCAGGGCCTGATCTCCCTCAATTCTCACTTTGCTCGTTGTGATGTTCATTTCTGATTGGAGATGGGTCGCAATCCGGTAGATGACATCGCAGAGATGGCATTCGTCGCGGGACAGGATGGTGACATGGACTGGCAGGCTCATGTTGTCGCAACTCAGGCCAACGGATGAGGACGGGCACGAAGAATATCACGCAGGGAGGGAGACTGTCAGGAGAGGGGCTAAAGCCTGCGGCACTATTGACGCGGTGAAATATGTGGTGATAGGATTATGGATCTTTATCCCTGATTTTTCAGAACGTTCTGAGATATCGAGGGGCTCGTGTCTGGTCTGTTAGACCAAGCCGTTTCGTTGCCTATTGTATCGATTCCTCCGCCTGATTTTCACGGGCGGGATGGATGGAGGTTCTGTCATGAAGCTCACAGGCGCTGAAATCCTCATCGAATGTCTCAAACGGGAAGGCGTGAAGACGATTTTCGCGCTTCCTGGCGGTGTCGTGCTGAAGATTTTCGACATGCTGCACCAGCAAAAGGATATCGAAGTGGTCCTGACGCGCCATGAGCAGGGCGCCGGCCATATGGCGGAAGGGTATGCCAAGGCGACCGGGAAAGCCGGAGTCTGCCTGGTGACCTCCGGACCAGGCATGACGAACGTGATTACGGCGTTAGCCGATGCCTATATGGATTCTGTGCCGCTGGTCTGTTTTACGGGCCAAGTTCCGACCAGCCTGATCGGGAACGATGCGTTCCAAGAGGCGGACAATATCGGCTTGAGCCGCCCCTGCACCAAGTACAATTTTCTCGTAAAAGACGTGGCCGATTTGGCGACGACGATCAAGGAAGCCTTCTACATTGCGACGACGGGGCGTCCCGGTCCGGTGTTAGTGGACATTCCGAAAGATGTCTCCATGGACAAGGCGGAATTTACCTATCCGAGCTCCGTCTCCATCCGCAGCTACAATCCTGTGTATGAAGGCAATAAGTGGCAGATCAAGCAGGCGGCTGAGGCCATGACGAAGGCGAAGAAGCCGGTACTGTATGTCGGTGGCGGCGTCGTTTTCTCCGGTGCCTCGCAAGAGTTGATGGAGTTGGCCGAACTGACCCATATGCCGGTCGACATGACCTTGATGGGGCTGGGGGCCTTCCCTGGAGAACATCCCCAGTCCATGGGCATGCTGGGCATGCATGGCACCTATTGGGCGAACATGGTCATGCATTACTCCGACCTGGTCGTGGCTATCGGTGCGCGGTTCGACGATCGCGTCACCGGCAAGGTCTCCGAGTTTTGTCCGCATGCCAAGGTCATCCATATCGATATCGATCCGACCTCGATCAGGAAGAATGTCAATGTCGACATTCCCATCGTCGGTGACTGCAAGACGGTGCTCCGCGAGCTGATCCAGATTTTGCGCGCCACAGTGAACGGCGATCAACGGGAGCTACGCAAGCCCTGGTGGAATCAGATTCGCGAATGGCAGCAGGCGAATCCGTTGGCCTATCAGCAGGCAGCGGACGGGCCGATCAAGCCGCAGCATGTCATCAAGCGGCTTTATGAACTGACGAAGGATATGGATCCGATCGTCTCGACCGATGTTGGACAACACCAGATGTGGGCTGCCCAGTACTTTAAATTAGCCAAGCCCAATCGCTGGTTGACCTCGGGCGGGCTTGGAACTATGGGCTTTGGATTCCCCGCCGCCATGGGGGCGCAAGCGGCCTTTCCAGGCCGGCTGGTCCTCTGCATCGCCGGTGACGGCAGTATCCAGATGAATATGCAGGAAATGGCGACGGCGGTGGTGCATAAGTTGCCAGTCAAGATCATCGTGCTCAATAACCGATTCCACGGGATGGTTCGGCAGTGGCAGGATCTCTTCTACGAAGGACGGTATGCCTCGAGCGATCTGGAGACGACGCCGGACTTTGTGAAGTTGGCCGAGGCCTACGGAGCGGTCGGGCTTAGGGCGAGCAAGCCGTCGGAGATTGATGCGGTTCTCAAGGAAGCGATTGCGGTGAACCGGCCGGTGATCGTCGATGTGCCGACGTATCGCTATGAAAACGTCTATCCGATGATTCCTGCCGGCGGCAGCAATCATGAGATGATTTTGGAAGATCCGCCGCATTTGAAAACGAAACAGGCTGGATCGGGGCAGGTGACTCCGAAGGATTCGGACACGATTCTCACGGCCTAACTTTCGGTGGCAGGAGTACAGATTGGGTATGGAACATATTATTTCGGTGACCGTCGAGAATAAATTCGGGTCCCTGTCTCGCGTCGCCGGCTTGTTCAGCGGACGCGGATTCAATATTGAAAGTCTTTCGGTGGCGCCGACGCTGGATCCCTCCATGTCGCAGATGACCATCGTCACGTCCGGAGACGACCGGATCATTGAACAGATCGTGAAGCAGCTCAATAAGCTGATCGATGTCATCAAGGTTGTGGATTTGAATGAGAGCGATTTTGTCTCGAGGGAGACGGCGTTGATCAAAGTGCATACAAGGCCAGAAGATCGCGCGGAAGCGTTGCGGATTGCCGATATTTTCAGGGCCAATGTCATCGACTCCACGCCGGCGACCTATACTATTGAGGTGACCGGCGATCCCCATAAGATCGAAGCGATCATCAACCTGCTGCAGCCCCTCGGCATCAAAGAACTCACGCGGACCGGACGTGTTGCGGTCGCCCGCGAGTCGATTCGCGCGACGAGCGTGCCGGCGAAAAAGGCTGTCCGCGAATAGGCGTCATCCCGGACGCCACGTCCAATCAGTTTCTTGTTACGGCTATTACCTAAGGAGTGAGCGATGAAGATTTACTACGATAAAGACGCCGATATTCAGCAGATCAAGAATAAGAAGGTGGCGGTGATCGGTTACGGTAGCCAGGGGCATGCCCATGCCCTCAACATGAAAGAGAGCGGCGTGAGCGTGGTCATCGGGTTGCGCGAAGGCGCCTCCTGGAAGAAGGCGGAGCAAAGCGGGCTGAAAGTCATGC
>CAYHQK010000129.1:0-6553 GCA_964358535.1 uncultured Nitrospira sp.
CGGGCTAAAGAAACGGCCGAGGCCGCGAGCAAAGCCAAAAGCGAGTTTCTCGCGACCATGAGCCACGAGATCCGGACGCCGATGAACGGCGTGATCGGCATGACCGGCCTGTTGCTCGAGACCGAACTCACCCCGGAGCAACGGGAGTTTGCGGACATGGTCCGCACCTGCGGGGAGCATCTCCTCACGATCATTAACGACATTCTCGACTTCTCGAAAGTCGAAGCCGGCAAGCTCACCTTGGAGATCATCGACTTCGACCTCCGTAGCGCGATGGAAGAATGCCTCGACCTGTTCAGCGAACGGGCCTCAGCCAAGGGACTCAACCTGGCCTGTTTGTTTCGGGCCGAGGTGCCGACGGCCTTGCGCGGGGACCCCGGGCGGCTCCGCCAGATCATCACGAATCTGATCGGCAACGCGATCAAGTTCACCCAGCAGGGTGACATCGTCCTGCATGTGAGTGTGGTCGAGGAGCGGGGTGAACGGGTAATGGTGCGCTTCGAGATTGCCGACACCGGGATTGGTATCGCGCCTGACATCCGCGCCCGCCTATTCCAGTCGTTCAGCCAAGCCGATGCATCGATGGCACGCAAGTACGGGGGCGCCGGGCTGGGCTTGGCTATTTCTAAGCGCCTTGTCGAGATGATGGGCGGCACGATCGGGGTGGAGAGTGAACCGGGCCAGGGGAGCCACTTCTGGTTCACCGTTACCCTGGAGCAACAGCCGATAGCCCGCCGGGCGCTCCCGGTGGCGCACACCGATCTGCGAGGCCTCCACGCGCTGGTGGTGGATGATAAGGAGATCAACCGGCGCGTGTTCGAACTGTATCTCAAGAAATGGGGACTCCACGGCACCCTGGCCGAGAGCGGGGCGTCCGCCTTGCGGCTGCTGCGCGAGAGCGTCGCGCGGGGCAACCCCTATGACATTGCGATATTAAATATGGACATGGCGGGCATGGACGGCCTTCAGCTCGCCCACGCGATCAACACCGACCCGGCCCTGCGCGGTACCCACACAGTGTTGTTGAGTGCCGCCGGGCGGCGCGGCGATGCGAAGGCCGCGGTCGCGGCGGGCGTCGCGGGGTATCTGACGAAGCCGGTGCGAGAGGCGCAACTCTACGAATGTTTAGCCGCCGTCATGGGGATGCGTCGGCGCCAGCTGCAGGGAGCCGGCAACGCAGGAGCCGCCGCGGCAGCCAGCCAGAAGCTCGTGACGCGTCACACTCTGGCCGAAGCGAAACTGAAAACCGGCATTCGGTTGTTGCTAGCCGAAGACAACATCGTCAACCAGAAAGTGGCGGTCCGTATGCTGGAAAAGATGGGTTACCGGGTGGACGTGGTTGCGAACGGGGTGGAGGCGATGGAAGCGACCGCCCGGATCGCCTATTCAGCCGTCTTGATGGACTGTCAGATGCCGGAGATGGATGGGTTTGAAGCGACCCGTGCGATACGCGAGCGTGAGGCAGTCCTCGCGAGGCGTGACGCAACGAGCGATGAGCGTTCGCCCGCCCCGCGCCTCCCGATTATCGCCATCACCGCCAACTCGATGAAGGGCGATCGCGAACGGTGCCTGGCAGCCGGCATGGACGAGTATGTTTCGAAACCCGTCAAATCGCAGGATCTCGCCAACATCCTGACGAGCCTGCTTCAGCATGGCGAGTCCACACTCCCGCAACCCTTCCCGTTCGTCATCGGCCAGGAGGGCTAATTCAGCGACGTTCAGCCGCGCGACGACAGGCAGGTCACCAAGGACTTTCGCGGCCTGGGGGTAGCGCGTATGGCCCACGTGCATGAGATCGAAACAGCCGTTCGTGGACACGATGCGCTTGCCTGCCTGTGAGACGGCAATAGCGCGGCGAGTTCCTGGCGTTGTTTCACGTGAGAGAGTATCCGCAGTGTCTCCCCGTTTAACAAGATGTATCATGGGAAGATGCCGCCCTCGAATCAATAGTCGACCCTCTCCATGTGGACTCCTCCCGATGCGAGCAGGCAGGAGCCCCCTCTTCTCAACCATCCAGTGGCCGTCCCGGTCTTCCCGAGAAGCCCAGCGCGAACAGACCAGTCAGCACAGAACCGTTCGAACCAGTTCCCGCGCTTTATGCTGTGCGTCGGGCCATCCCTGATCAGCGGTTACACCTCAGCACCCAAGAACGCGAGACGATTTCTCCTGCCGGGCGGCGACCTACGTCATTCTCAGGAGCCACGTGGGCTAAAGTTCCTTCAAAAACAAGCCGATTGAGATACGAGGTTCTAGGAGGCACGGGATCTGCTCGATTGAAAACCATTCGGGGGAAGACCGTCTCGCCGGCCTGCCAACAGCATAGTTAACGTCGATGTACGGAACCTATGCAGGGAGAGTGGATACTCGTGCTCCAGACCCCCCCATTTGACGCGTCAAAGAGGTACTCGATGGGCCGGAGGCCCTATCGAGGGCAATTCTTGCTGATCGTGCTCGTCACGGTGGTCCCGCTATTCGTGGGCTGGTTTGGATTAGCGTTTCTCGAACAGCGGTTCATCGCGACGACGGGAGAAGCCGTCGCAATGATTGCCGCCGACATCGCCGACAACATCGATCTGCTCCTGTTTGAACGATATGGCGATATTCAGGTCTTTGCGGACAGTGTGACGTCCAATGCCAAAGTAGAGACTGGGCACGATCCGCTCTTTGAGACGGTCATGCGCGCCTACCCTCTCTACTCCTGGATCGGCGTGGCCAATGCGGAAGGACGGATTGTTGACGCGTCAGATCCGTCGACCGTGAATATGGACATGAAAGACGAGGGCTGGTTTCAGGAAGCCAAAAAGACCAGATCGATTTATCCGGGCGATGTGCGTCCAGACCTCGCAACCAAAGGAATTGATGCGGTCTCGTTTAGTCAGCCCCTGTTTGCGCGGGCTGTTCACGGTCAGCCAGGCAAGTTCCTCGGCGTCATGACAACGCGGGTGGGGCTTCCGGCGGTGGAAGAAGTTGTCATGGGGACGATCCGGACCTTTGAGGAAGGGCGGAGGGCCTGGGGGACAGTGGAATATCAAGTTTTGCGGAACGACGGCCACGTATTCATCGACTCAGATCAGTCGTATAAGGGCGATGTCAATCTCAAGCAGATGGGGCTGCCGTCCGCAGGGCTGGGCGTCGCAGGGCAATCAGGCTATATCGAGGAAGACCATCGGCGGCGGCATGTGCCAGTGCTGACCGGGTACGCACGGACAAAGGGGCGCCACGGGTTCCCCGGGTTTGGATGGACCGTTCTGATTCGTGTCGACCGGAGCGAAGTAGTCGATCCGATCCGTGGCCTGCTCTGGAAAGTCGGGCTGACGGGAGGACTCGTCGTCTTGCCGCTCGTCTCGATGCTGCTCTGGACCGCTCGGCGCGTGCAGCGGGAGTGGGGCCATGCGCAACAGGAGAACGAACAGGCCCTCGCGCATGAACAGCATCTGCAAGCCATTGTCACGACGATTCCTGAGTGTGTGCTGCTGGTGAGCCGGGAAGGAGTGGTGCGCGACGCTAATTACGCGGCGTGCATGTTGTTTGATGTGCGGGACAGGACTGAGCTGATCGGCAAGCCGATTTCCCCGTTAATCTATCTCGAGGACCGTCCCACGTTTCAGGCGATGCATCAGGGTGTCTGGAACGGCGAGCCAGGGGTCTTGCAATGTCAGGTATCCCCGCTGCCGAGCGTGCATCGCTGGGTGGAGGTCACGGCCTCCTGTCTTCGCGACGGCTTGGGAGCGGTGCAGGAGGCCGTGTATGTTCTGCGTGATATCACCGAGCACAAGCGAGCCGAATGGCGGATTTTGGGCCAGCATGAGGTGACGCTCGTCCTTGCCGAGTCCGACTCACTGTGCGAGGCGGCGCCCGGGCTCCTTCGTGCGATCGGGACCGGTCTCGATTGGTCGGTCGGTGCGCTGTGGGAGCTGGAGCCCACGGCCGGCGCTCTCCGATGCACGGAAGTTTGGCAATGTACGTCTGAAAGCATGTCGGAGTTTCTCGACGCGAGCCGGGAGGTGAGTCTTGCGCCTGGCGTCGGTCTTCCCGGGCGGGTGTGGACAAGCGGCCAGGTCCTGTGGATTTCAGATGTACGGGAAGACGTAAACTTCCCTCGGTCGGCCCTGGCGGATCGCAATGGTCTGTATGCGGCAGTGGCGTTCCCGATTCTGCTCGATGGCGAGATTCTGGGTGTGATGGAGTTCTTCAGCTCCACGGTCCGGCATTCCGACAACGGCACGCTGAGTGCGATGAGTGCGTTCGGCATTCAAATTGGCGCGTTCGTGCGTCGCAAGCGGGCCCAAGAGCAGGAGGCGGGCTTCGGGCATATCCTCGACGACATGCTGAACGAGATTTATCTGTTTGATGCCGAGACCCTGTGTTTTCTGCATGTGAATCGGGGGGCGCAGGCCAACCTCGGGTATAGCGCGGACGAGTTACTCAGGCTCACACCGTTGGATCTCATGCCGGAGTTCAGCAGCCAATCCTTCGCCACCCTCATCCAATTTTTACACCGCGGCGAACGGCAATCGCTCCAGTTCAATGCCGTGCACCAGCGTAAGGACACATCGACCTACCCGATTCGCGTTCACCTGCAATGCAGCTCGTTCCGCGGTCGTCCCACCTTTGTGGCCATCGTGCTGGATATTACGGAACAGTGTCGGGCGCAGCAGCGCAGGGCGACTCAGTATGCTGTAACGCGGGCGCTGGCCGGTGCCTCGACGGTCGAACAGGCCATGATGGGCGTGATGCAGGTGATTTGTGGCAGTTTAAATTGGGACCTGGGCATTTTGTGGAAGGTTGATCGCCAGCGAGACGTGCTGCAGTCTAGCCATCTCTGGAGGAAGACCCAAGATCTGTTCCCCAATATCGTGTCGGCCAGTCAACGGGCGACCTTTGCGTCCGCGGTCGAACTTCCCGGGCGTGTCTGGGCGACAGGGGAAGTGGTCTGGACCTCCGATATCTCCACGGAAACGACGTTTCATCGCCATGCCGCAGCGGAACAAGATGGACTCTGCGGCTCCTACGCGTTTCCGATCTGGCTTCGGGGAGGTGTCTACGGCGTGCTGGAGTTCTTCAGCCGTGAGTCGCAGCCGCAAGAATCGGATCTCTTCCCCATGCTGGCCGAGGTTGGCAGTCAGATCGGGCTCTTTATCGAACGGATTGAGGCAGAATCGGCGCTCCGCGAGAATGAGGCGCGGACCAGGCAGATGATCGACACGGCGCTGGATGCGATTATTACGATGAATGCCGAAGGGCTGATCGTGGAGTGGAATAGGCAGGCGGAGGTGCTGTTCGGCTGGTCTCATCAGGAGGCCGTGGGGCGAAACCTGGCGGCCACGATTATTCCTGAAGCCTATCGAGCCGCGCACGAACAAGGGCTCAAACGGTATATCGAGATGGGTCAGGACGTCGTCCTGAATAAGCTGTTGGAGGTGACCGCAGAGCACCGTGACGGTCGCGTGTTTCCAGTGGAAGTCGCGATTGCCCCCCTCCGGCTCGAAGGAGGACTCACCTTTAGCGCATTTCTCCGCGACATCTCCGCGCGCAAGAATGCGGAGAAGTCCCTGACGGCCTATGCGCAGGAGCTCGAGAAGACCAATCAGAACCTCGATATCGCACTTGCGCAGGCGCAAGCTGCCACGGAAGCCAAGTCCTCGTTTCTTGCGACCATGAGCCATGAAATCAGGACGCCGATGAACGGCGTGATCGGCATGACCGGCTTGTTGCTCGAGACCGGCCTCACCCAGGAGCAGCAGGGGTACGCGGAAACAGTCCGCACCAGCGGGGAACATCTCCTGACGATCATTAACGACATTCTCGATTTCTCGAAAATCGAAGCTGGCAAACTCACCTTGGAGATCATCGACTTCGATCTCCGCCACGCCATGGAGGAATGCCTCGACCTGTTCAGCGAGCAGGCTTCAGCCAAGGGGATCAACCTGGTCTGTTTGTTTCACGCCGAGGTGCCGACGGCCTTGCGCGGAGATCCTGGCCGGCTCCGCCAGATCGTCACGAATCTGATCGGCAACGCGATCAAGTTCACCAAGCAAGGCGATGTCGTGCTGCATGTGAGCCTGGTCGAGGAGCGGGGTGAGCAGGTCCAGGTTCGATTCGAGGTTGCCGATTCGGGTATCGGCATCGCGCCTGACACCTGCGCGAATCTGTTCCAGTCGTTCAGCCAAGCGGATGCATCCATGGCACGCAAGTATGGAGGCACCGGGCTGGGTTTAGCTATTTCGAGGCGCCTCGTCGAGATGATGGAGGGCACGATCGGGGTGGAGAGCAAGCCGGGCGAGGGGAGCCGCTTCTGGTTTGCGGTCTCTCTGGAGCAACAGCCGATGGCACATCGGGCGCCACAGGTTGAGCGCACCGATCTGCGAGGCCTCCATGCGTTGGTAGTGAATGATAAGGAGATTAACCGGCGTGTGCTCGAACTGTATCTCAAGAAATGGGAGCTTCAGGGCACGTTCGCCGAGAGTGGGGAGTTCGCGTTACAGCTGTTGCGCAAGAGTGTCGCGCGCGGCAAGCCCTATGACGTGGTGATTTTAGATTTGGACATGGTGGC
>CAYHQK010000130.1:0-6486 GCA_964358535.1 uncultured Nitrospira sp.
CCAGCGGCCACGTCGACTACTACCGCGAAAACATGTTCGCGCCCATGAAGGTCGAAAACAGTGAGTACCAGCTCAAGCCGATGAATTGTCCGTTCCATATCATGATTTACAAGTCCCATCTGCGTAGTTACCGGGACCTCCCCATCCGCTACGGCGAACTGGGGACCGTCTATCGGTATGAGCGGACGGGCGTCCTCCATGGTCTGTTGCGGGTGCGCGGCTTCACGCAAGACGACGCGCACCTCTTCTGCCGGCCGGATCAAATTGAAAGCGAAGTCAGCCAGGTCCTGGACTTCACCTTCTTTATTCTCGGCACCTTCGGGTTCACCGAGTTTGAAGTGTTCCTCTCGACGAAGCCGGAAAAGGCCGTCGGCTCCGAGGAACGCTGGACACAAGCCACGAGCGCGCTCGAAGCGGCCTTGAAGGGACGCAACGTCGCCTACCAGATCGATCCGGGCGAAGGCGTGTTCTACGGGCCTAAAATCGATATCAAGATCAAGGATGCCCTGGGGCGCTCCTGGCAATGTTCCACTATTCAAGTCGATTTCAACAATCCCGAGCGGTTCGAGTTGGGCTATATCGGGGAAGACGGCAAGGTACACCAGCCGATCATGATCCATCGGGCCCTGATGGGCTCGATCGAACGGTTCTTCGGCATTCTGATCGAGCACTTCGGCGGCGCCTTCCCGACCTGGCTCGCCCCGGTTCAGGCGACGGTCATGTCGATCACAGACAACCAGCATCCCTACGTCGCCGAGGTCGTGGCCCAGCTCAAGGCTGCAGGCTTCCGCGCTGAAGCAGACCTGCGAAATGAAAAAATCGGGCTCAAAATTCGAGAAGCGGAAAAAGCGAAGGTTCCATTTATGTTTGTGGTTGGCGACCGGGAAGTGCAGAGTGGGACTCTGGCCATACGGGGCCGGAGCGGAGCCAACCTCGGCAGCATGACCGTCGCAGGAGCGCTCGATCTGCTCCGTGCAGACCTCAAGCCGGCAGGGCAGCAACATTCACTGACACAATAAGAGGTGTCTTATCGTCCCCAAACTACGAGTTAATCGGGAAATCAGAGTGCGCGAGGTCCGGGTGATCGGTCCGGAGAGCGAACAGCTCGGCATTCTTCTGACAGCTGATGCATTCAAACAGGCGCAGGATCAGGGCTACGACCTGGTCGAAATCGCACCGACGTCTGTGCCTCCCGTATGCCGCATTATGGACTACGGGAAGTACAAGTTTGAGTTGAGCAAGAAGGACCACCAGAATCGCCGGCACCAAAAGTCGACGCAGGTGAAAGAAATCAAGCTGCGTCCTCGGACGGATAAGCACGACTTGGAAATCAAGGTGCGCCAGATCAAGGGATTTCTAGCCGACGGCAACAAGACGAAAGTCGTCTTGACCTACCGCGGCCGTGAAATGGCGAATCAGGAGATGGGCCGATCGCTCATGAATATGGTCATTGCAGAAGTGGGAACGGAGGGCACGATCGAGTACGCCCCCCGCATGGAAGGGCGAAGCTTGATCATGATCGTGGCGCCGAAGTAAAACGGCGGCCCGAACGCTATTAACCAAAGGAAGCACCGACATGAAGAAGAGGAAAATGAAAAGCCATAGTGGAGCCAAGAAGCGGTTTACCCGCACCGGTTCCGGGAAATTGGTCAGGAGAAAGGCGGGCAAGCGCCATATCCTCACCAGCAAGACGCAGGATCGGAAGCGCCGGTTGAGCGGCGCGGTTCTCGTCGATAAGACCAAGACTCAGGCGCTGGATCGCTTGTTGCCCTACGTCTAAACAAGACCAGACGGATCGCGTTAACCAAAAGGAGTATTGACTCATGCCTCGCGCAAAAGGTGGCCCAAAAACAAGACATCGTCGGAAGAAGCGGCTCAAGCTGGCCTCAGGCCAGTACGGCGGAAAGAGCCGGCTGTTCAGGACTGCAACAGAATCAGTCGATAAAGGTCAGGCCTACGCCTATACAGGACGGAAAAACCGGAAACGGGATTTCCGCGTCTTGTGGATTGCACGCATCAACGCGGCAGTTCGGGCGCATGGATTGACCTATGGCCGATTCATCAATGCCCTGAAGAAGGCGAATATCCTCCTGGACCGGAAGGTCCTCTCGGATATGGCGATCAAGGATGCCACAGGGTTTGAGCAGCTGGTCGGTCTCGCCAAGCAGCATCTTGCCCCGGCGACAGCCTAAGCGCAGCCGCCTCGCAAGAACACTCTTCGAATCATTGATTGGGACAGGATTGCGGGTCTTGAGGAATGCGCCGACCGGCGCAGGCCTCAAGGCCGTTCGGCTAGGTGCGTCAACTCGATTTCAAACGCCACGGCGGGCACGCTAATCTGCCAGCGCTCAAGCACTTCCGGGTGCAGCTCCCCGATCACACCGATCTGTTTCCCCTCAGATACAATGGCCCCCACTCGTCCGGCGAGAAACGACGGATGATGGATCGGCTCCAAACTGTAGGTCTGGTTCACATAATAAAACAGCGTGTCCAGGCAGGAGTGGACTTCGGAGAAATGCGCATCGGCATGGGCGATCATGCCGCCCAGCACCGTCACGGTGCGGGACCCGAGCGGCTGCGTCAGATCGAGCTTGGCCACTTCGCCCGCCTCGAACAGCCTGTGGGGATAGAAGGCCCGGTTCGATGCCGCTTCCACGCGAAGCAACGACGGCAACATCCATTGGCGCAAGGCGGAGAAATTCTGGGACATCACATTGTCCACCTCGACCAGCTGCCCCCACTCAGTCCCTTCCAATCGCATCGCATCGCGCAGGTCTTGAGGTGAGCCGAGAATGTTGGAAATGATCTCTTGAAAGCCCATGCCGACCATGAGCGCCCTCACCCGGTCGGAGACTTCTTCGATGCGCGACAGGCCACCGACCGTAAAATCCGAGGGCATCACCGGTAAAAAATCTCCGTACCCGCGGCTGATCGCGACATCTTCAACGACGTCCATCGCATGCATCAGGTCCTGCCGATAGGGCGGCAGCGTTACCGTCACATGTTTACCGCTGGTCTTCACCTCATAGCCGTAGGCTGTCAGGGCCTTCGCCACTTCCTTGGCGCCAAGCATCTGACCAAGGGCCTGCTCGATCGTGCTGACGGGAAGCTTCTGTGACTTCCTGAGATCCTGCGGAGTCACAACGGTCTTGCCGAGCGATGTTTTATAGGGATAGCGCACGTCGATCGGCTCAATGGCCGCGCCACGATCCGCTAGATTGGCGGCGAAAATATTGAGGGTCAGGACGACCATCGGCAGGTCGGTGCCCGTCACTTCGACGAAGAGGGCATCGTCTCCCACCTTCACTTCTCCGACTTCGCGGCTGTTGATGATCGGTGGAAAAGACAAGGGCTGCTGCTTCGCGTCGCGCAGGACTGGCAGACGGTCCTGCCCCGCGAGGATCCCGCCGAACTCCAGCCCCTTGGGATGGACGAGCAACATCTCCCCTAGCGTCATGACCGTATCCATGCCCAGCGGCGTGAAGCTCACTTCGTCCGGCTTCACCAAATCGTAGGCGACGGGAAACTCGATCGCCGCAAGCCGGTAGATTCCGATCGACACAGTTTTGCGTTTGCGCCCGAACATCTCGGCGAGTTTTTCCTGTGTCTGAATCAGCTGCGCGAGACCCTCCTGCGTCACGTGGTAGCCGGTCGCAGTACAGGCCGCCACGAAGGGCCGGACCTTCTCCATGCCCGGAGCCACGTTCAGTCGCTTCAGCGATTTCGGCTTGGCCGTCAGAAAACCATACGGTGCAAGGGAACCCTGCCGCTTCACCCGGATCTGCCGCGCGATCCCTTCGCAACACCAGAGATCGGGGCGGTTGCTGTCTTGCAGCTCGATGCGCAGCTCGCCGCTGTCGGGGTTCTGCCCCTTCAGCTCACCCTTCACGAGCATCAAGGACTCTTCCAGTTGCTCAATCGTGATCGACTGGCGAGCCTCTCCCGGCCCTGTGAGCAATCCTTCGAGATCCTGTTTGAAAATCGTAATTGTCGGCATGGGAATGCTAGAAAGCCCCCTTGGTGGAGCGAATCAGATCGAGACTGTCGGTGAACAATTCCCGAATATCGTGAATGCCGAGCGCCACCATCGCCATGCGGTCGAGCCCCAGCCCCCAGGCGATCACCGGCACGGTCACGCCCAGCGGAAGGGTGACTTCCGACCGGAACAGGCCGGCTCCGCCCAGCTCCATCCAGCCGAGCTTCGGATGGCGCACATGGAGCTCGACCGAGGGTTCGGTGAAGGGGAAATAGGCCGGAAGGAATTTGACTTCCTTCGCCTGCGCCACTTCGCGGGCAAAGAGATTCAGCAGGCCGAGCAAGGTGCGGAAATTGATGTCTTCGCCGAGCACAATCCCTTCCACCTGGAAGAAATCGGTCGCGTGCGTCGCATCGACTTGATCGTAGCGGAAGCAGCGGGCGATGGAAAAATACTTGCCCGGCACGGCCGGCTGCGCCGCCAAGGTATGGGCCGAAACGGCCGTTCCCTGGCTCCGCAAGACCAAGCGCCGCGCACGCTCCATATCGAAGGAATAGTTCCAGCCGGTTGAGCCGGTCGCCCCGCCGTCCTGATGCGCTTGCGAAACCCGGGACAAAAACGGTTCTGCAATCGACGAGACCTGCTTCGGTTCCTTGACGAAGTAGACGTCATGGATGTCCCTGGCCGGATGGAATTGCGGCATGAAGAGAGCATCCATGTTCCAGAACTCGGTCTCCACCAGCGGGCCCCGCATCTCCTGGAATCCCATGCTCACCAGTTTCGTCTTTACGGTATCCAGAAACTCGCGATAGGGATGTTTCTTGCCCGGCGCAATCCGCGGCGCGCGAAGACTGATCGTGTACTTACGGAACCGCTTCGTCCGCCAGCTCCCGTCTTTCAAGAGCTCGGGAGTCAACTGGGAGACCTCTTCCATCACCCCTTGCTTGGAGAGCTGCTGCGCCGCCTCAATGCCGGCAGCAGAGAGTTTGAGCGATCTGGCCACCCGATCATCGATACGGAAAGGTTCCTTCGCGTTCCCTCGTTTGACCGCATGGTCCTGGATGACCTGCCGATGCGCCTCGGGGAATGCCTGCAGCTCGCGCGTCGTGCCATGGAGCTGTTGCAGCAGACCCCGTATCGCTTCCGCCGTCTGGCTTGGCCTGCCGGTCGATTCGAGACAGCCGCCTTGCACGATGAGGAGCACGCCTTCTTTCTTGAGCCGTCCGATCGCGCCGCTCACCTCCGCCGGTTCGAGCCCTTCCCGCGCTTGAATGTCCTGAATGGTGAGGCGCTTGCCGGTTGTGGCCGCGTCGCGGGCCGCGGACAGGACCCGTTCGATCGGGGAATACTTTTCAAAATAGAGTTCGCCGATTTTGGTGAGCGAGACAATCGGCGTCACCGTCTCGGTATCGACCGTGAGCAACGACTTGGCCAGCAGCCATTCGACCGCCATGCTCAATTGCGAAGGTTCTAAGCCGGAGGTCTGCGCCAACTGCTCCGTCGGAAGCACCGCAGAGGGATCGGCTCCGAACGTCGACAGGACTTTGACTTCGAGAGGATGAAGGCTGTCGATGAGGGAAGAAATATCCACCCGCGAGGCCTATCGGTGAGCAGAGACGCGCTGGGGCGTCGTGGAAGAAGGTTGGCCGGCTGTGCGCATCGCAGCAATCGTCGCGGCGTAATCTGGGCTGGAGAAAATGGCCGACCCGGCGACCAACACGTCGGCGCCCGCGGCTAATATTTGAGATACATTGTCGACCTTGACGCCGCCGTCCACTTCGAGCAACGCGCGGCTCCCGGCCTGATCGAGCATGGCGCGGGCCGACGTAATTTTCTTCAAACAGGAAGTAATAAACTTTTGCCCACCAAAGCCTGGATTGACCGACATGATCAGGACCAAATCGACCTCGGCGATGATTTCCTCAATCGTGCTGAGCGAGGTGGCAGGATTCAGGGTCACCCCTGCCTTGACCCCTCGTTCCTTGATCGCCTGCACCGTGCGATGAAGATGCGGACAAGCTTCCACATGCACCGTGAGATAGTCCGCGCCGGCATCGGCAAACTCGGCGATGAAGGCATCGGCATTGGTGATCATGAGGTGAACGTCGAGCGGCAGCTTAGTGACTTTTCGGAGAGCCGCCACGATCGGCGGACCGATGGTCAAATTCGGCACGAAATGCCCGTCCATGACATCGATGTGGAGGAAGTCGGCCCCGGCCTGCTCCACGGCTGCCACTTCATCGGCCAGCCTGGCGAAATCGGAGGCTAAGATCGAGGGGGCGATAAAAATGGGGCGTGCCATCACAAAACCTTCCTCAGTCGTGCGGCGTAAAATCCGTCCATCGAGAACCGGTTTCCCACGGTCGAGAGCGCGCCTTGCGCAGTGACAAATTCCTGTGCCGCAGGCGGGAGCCAGGAGGAGACGGACTCACGCTGGAACTCCGCATGGGCACGGCAGAATCGCTCGATCACGTCTTCGTTTTCTTCCGGTTCCGTCGAGCACGTACTAT
>CAYHQK010000131.1:0-4440 GCA_964358535.1 uncultured Nitrospira sp.
GGTGATTGGCCAGGATGAATTCGAGCACCGACTTGTGGGCGTCGTGGACGACCGTCGTGGCGGTGCGAATGGACATGCCGTCGGTCGCGACCGTGCTGCAGGAGGTCTGGAGCTTCGGCATCTTTTCGACTTCGACCAGGCACATGCGGCAGTTCGCATCGGGCTTGAGCTTCGGATGGTAGCAGAAGTGCGGAATCATCACGCCGACCCGGCGAGCGGCTTCGATCACCAGGGTGCCTTTGGGCACCGAGATGGGAATGCCGTCGATCGTCACGCGAACTGTGTCGGTTGTCGTTGCCATCGTTAAGGCCGCGCTACGGGTCGTTTCAGGGTGATGAGGTTGGCCGCTTCCGCTTCATGGATCAGCCTGACGTACTCGGGCCGCCAATGTTTGAGCGTGCTCATGATCGGCGAAATTTCGGCGTCGCCGAAGGCGCAGACCGTGCGGCCCGCGATGTTCTTGCATAGATCGACCAAGGTTTCAAGATCTTCCATCTGTCCGCGCTTCGCGACGATCCGGCGCATGGTTTGGACCAGCCAGGAGCTGCCTTCTCGGCAGGGACTGCACTTGCCGCAGGACTCATGATAGAAAAATTCCATGAGGCGGAGCGCGGCCCAGACCATGTCCGTGCCCTCTTCCATCACGGTGACTCCGCCGGAGCCGAGCATAGAGCCGGCCGCGGCGACGGATTCGAAATCCAATTTGACGTCGAGGCTGTCCGGCGTGAGGAACGGGGCCGACGCTCCACCTGGGATGAAGGCCTTGAGCGGCTTGTCGGAGCGCATGCCTCCGGCTTCTTCGTAGATCAATTCGCGGAAGGTGACCCCCATCGGCACTTCATAATTGCCCGGCCGCTTCACATGGCCGCTCACGCAGAAGATTCTGGTGCCGGTGCTCTTCGGCGGGGAGCCGATCGAGGCGAACCATTCAGGGCCCCGGCTGATGATGTGGGGCAGGTTCGCGAGAGTCTCGACGTTGTTTACCACGGTCGGTTTGTTGTAGAGGCCATGTGTTGCGGGGAAGGGTGGTTTGACGCGCGGCAGCCCTCGCTTCCCTTCGAGCGATTCCAATAAGGCCGTTTCTTCTCCGCAGATATAGGCGCCGGCGCCCCGGTGCACCCACACATTGGTGGTGATCCCTGTGCCCAGGATGTTCGCCCCGATATAGCCGGCGGTCCGCGCTTCGGCGATGGCCGCCTCTAAAATTCTGGCCCCGAGGACGAATTCTCCCCGTATATAAATGTACGCGGACTCCGCTCCGATGGCGTAGCAGGCGAGCAGGATGCCTTCCAGGATTTGATGGGGGTCTCGCTCGATGAGTTGGCGGTCCTTGAATGTGCCAGGCTCGCTCTCGTCCGCGTTGCAGCAGAGATAGCGCGGGCCTTGATAGTCTTTGGGGAGGAATCCCCATTTCACGCCGGTTGGAAAGCCTGCGCCGCCTCGTCCCCGAAGCCCCGATTTCATCACCGTGGTGGTGACCTCGGCCGGCGGCATTTTCCCTACGACCTTGCGAAGCGCCTGGTAGCCGCCCGCTTGCTCATAATCTTGCAGTGAGCCGGTGTAGCCGGGCTGCAACATGTTCTTCAAGAGGACTGGTTCGTGCTTTGACATCGTTTTAGTCTCGTGAAACGTCGTTCGTGAAGCGTGAAGCGTCAAACATCTCAGATTTCTTTCCTGCGAGCGACGAGATACGAATCACGCTTCACGCCCCCGGCTTCGCCGGGGGCGGTTCCGGCCACATGAACGGCCCGGTCTTGAGGGAGCAGGTTCCGTCTTTTTTGAGGTCGGCCAGGATGCGGTCGAATTTTTCTTCCGTGAGCCGTTCGTAATAGTCCTCGTTCACCTGCATCATTGGCGCGGTGCCGCAGGCGGCAAGGCATTCGACCGCGCTGAGGGTAAAGAGTCCGTCAGCCGTCGTCTCGCCCGGGCCGATGCCGAGTTTCGTCTTGACCCAGCCGATGACCGTATCCGACCCGACCAGCGCACACATCAGAGACTTGCAGATTTGGAGATGAAATTTCCCCACGCGCTTGAGATTGAGCATCGTGTAGAACGTAGCTGTTTCATAGACCTGGGGCGGTGTGAGTCTCAGCATCTGGGCGATCTCTTTCATTGCCGCTTCTGACACGTAGCCCTCATCCTGTTGCGCCAGGTACAACAACGGAATCAACGCCGAGCGTTTCACCGGATAGTGGCTCAGGATCTCGTCAATTTCTTTTTGATACTTATCTTTTAACATTCCACTTCCTCAACAGTGAGGCGACGGGTGATGGGGCCGACTGCGCGCGTCCAACGAGGGCCTTCCGAGGCCGCGCGTTGCGCGAGCAAGGGCCCCATCCCCTGAGCCCTCACCTATCGCATTCTCCCATCACGATGTCATACGTGCCGAAGATCGTGATGATATCGGAAATCAAATAACCCCGTGCCATATGGTCGAAGGCTCCCATGTGCACAAACGACGGCGAGCGAATCTTCAATCGGTAGGGACGGGGGCTGCCGTCGCTGACGATGAAAAATCCCAGTTCGCCCTTCGGGGCTTCGGTCGCACAGTAGGTCTCGGCCTTCGGCGGCTTGATGCCCTGGGTGTAAATGATGAAATGATGGATCAGGCTCTCCATGTCCCGCATGACCAGTTCCTTGGGCGGCGGGATATATTGCGGCGCCTCGGCCATGATCGGCCCAGCGGGTAGCTGATCGAGACATTGCGCGATGATCCTGGCGCTCTGCCGCATCTCTTCCATGCGGATCCAGTACCGGTCGTAGGTGTCGCCGTTCTTGCCGATCGGCACTTCCCAGTCGACTTTGTCGTAGACGCCGTAGGGCTCGGCTTTGCGGATATCGTAGGCGACGCCTGACCCGCGCAAGACCGGCCCGGTGCAGCCGAAGTTGATCGCGTCTTCGGCCGAGAGCAGGGCTACGTTCTTCGTGCGGCCAAGAAAGATGCGATTCGACGCGATGAGCGAATCGTATTCCTTGACCTTTTCGGGAAAGGTCTCGAGGAACGCTTTCATCCGTTGGACCAGTTCCGGGGTGAAGTCGCTGTCGACGCCGCCGATGCGATAGTAGTTCAGGGTCAGCCGGGCGCCGCAGAGCTTCTCGAACATGTCCAATAGAATTTCGCGCTCCCGGAAGGTCCAGAAGAACACGGTCATGGCGCCGATATCGAGGGCCTGTGTGCCGAGCCAAAAGAGATGCCCAATGATGCGCTGCATCTCAGCCACGATGGTGCGGATGTATTCGGCCCGGACCGGCACTGTGATATCGAGGAGTTTTTCCACGGCTCGCACGTAGGCGTAGTTGTTGGCCATGGCACAGACATAGTCGAGCCGGTCCGTGTGGGGGATGATCTGCATGTAGGTCAGGCCCTCGGCCAATTTTTCGACGCCGCGATGCAGGTAGCCGAGGTCCGGCGTGGCCTTGACGATCCGTTCGCCGTCCAGCTCGAGTACGACACGCAACACGCCGTGAGTGCTGGGATGCTGCGGCCCCATGTTCAAGAGCAATTCCTCTTTCCGCCGGGAGCTGGGCAGGCCAGGTTCGGCGCGAAAGGCGTTTTTCTGCTCCTCGGGGATTTCGCTTTCCGCGACGTCGAGCAGGGCATCGTCCATTCTCGGGATGAAGTCGAACTCGTTGCGCCAGCCGCGCCCTTCGGTCGGGAAATCTTTTCGCAAGGGGTAGCCCTCGGCATAGTCCTCCGGCATTAAAATGCGCCGGAGATCGGGATGGCCGGAGAAGCGAATGCCCATCATGTCGTAGACTTCCCGCTCCAGGAACTCGGCTCCCTTCCAGATGCCGGTGACTGACGCAATCGTTGGATCGTCCTCGGTGATGCGGGCCTTGAGCCGCAGGCGTTGTCCAAGGGGGAGCGAGTGGAGGTGGTAGACGACTTCGAACCGCAGTTGATCTTCGGGGTAGTCGACCGAGCAAATATCGGTGAGCTGGTCAAAGGCTGCTTCCGGCGCATCGTGCAAATAGCGCGCAAGGTCCAGCAGACGCGCGGCGGCCACGGAGACAGAAGTCTCGGCGCGTGCCGCGTCGATGTGGACCGCGAGAATCGCGTCCGGGAATTTTGCCTTCAGGTTGTCGAGTAGAGCTTGCATAGTTCTTATTCGCGAGAAGCGTGAGACTTGCGAGAAAAGCGCGATTTGCCCGTCGCGCACGTCCCGCTACTCTTGTTCGTCCCGCAGTTCATCTCACGAACACCTTTTCCCGCTGAATCTTTTCCTGCAATTTCAATAGGCCGTCGAGCAACGCTTCCGGACGGGGTGGACAGCCCGGCACATAGACATCGACCGGAATAATCTGGTCGACGCCCTGGACCACGGCATAGCTGTTGTAGTGGTTGCCGGAGGTGGCGCAGGAGCCCATGGAAATGACGTAGCGCGGTTCCGGCATCTGGTCATAGATGCGGCGGATCACCGGGGCCATCTTGCGCGTCAC
>CAYHQK010000131.1:4540-6435 GCA_964358535.1 uncultured Nitrospira sp.
CGGACGGCCCAGGGGATCATGAAAATGATCTCGATGTCGAAAATGACGAACAGCATCGCGATGATGTAGTAGCGCATTGGAAACTGGATGCGTGCGTCGGAAAACAGCGGGCTGCCGCTCTCATAGGGGGCCAGCTTGGCTCGATAGGGACGACTCGGTCGGACAAGCCAGCCGGCGCCAAGCTGGACAGCGGCAAAGACAATGGCAATGCCGATGAACAATAGAATTGGAAGATAGTTCAGCGGAACGGATTCACCCGCCATCATGCCCTCGTCAATTAGGCCGCTTCGTTAAATGTCAGCGCCGCACCGAAAAATGGTTTGAATTTCAATCCGTCGAGATCCGGACGCTCGAGCCCTCGATGTTGCACCAGGATCTTGAAGGTCCGTCCCATCCCGTCCGGTTTAAGGAGATGGATGGCCGCGCCGAACTCCGGACTCTCCGGATCGAGTTGTCCGATCATCTCTTCCACCCCGAGCCCCATGAGAAAGCTCATCTGATTGGTAAAGCCGGTCACGTTCAAACCAGCTGCTGCTCCGACGGTGGCCAGACCGGTGAAGTCCACATGAGCAGTCATGTCCTGCTGCCCGATCCGCTCATAGGGCACGTCGCCGGTCAGTTGCTGGTAGTAGCAGAGGAAGGTGCCGTTCTTCCGCTCCGGTCCGTACAGGTCCTGCGCCGTATGGCCATAGTCGATGGTCAGCACGAAGCCGCGATCGATCCGCCGGGCGACCTGTTCCATCCATTCCAAAGCCTGGAGATTCAGCTCGGTTTTGTATCCCTCCGGCCAGGTCTGGTTCAGTCGCTGGAGATATTGGCCGAGCGCCGGGGTGGAGAGGGGCTTCAGGCATTCCTCGAAGCGCCCATCCCGATAGTCCACGAAGAGTTCTTGCGCCTGCCCGCTGACCATTTGAATGCGATGAACCGGAAAGGCATCCACGAGTTCATTGCTGAAGAACAGGCCGGTTACGCTCTGGGGGCCGAGGGCATCCAATCCTTCGACCCAGGTCACAAGTCCCGGCTGATTCAGCCAGGGAGCCAGGTTCTGTCTCTGGAGTGCCTGCATGGCAGGGCTCCGTTCGATCAGCACATAGCGCACCCGCGAGGCGAAGTCGTCCTGTCTGGCATGGAGCGCGGCCAGGCAATCTCTGGCGAGCAGGCCCTTGCCTGCGCCCATTTCGATGATCGTGAAGGGGGTGGGGTGGTCCAATAATTCGTCCATTTGCCTGGCCTGCGCGGCAATGGCGCGGCCGAGGATCGGATGCACATCGGAGCTGGTGTAAAAATCGCCGGACCAGCCGATGCGTTCAGCCTGCGCCTCGTCCGGTTGGCGCATGTAATAGCCGTATTGGGGATGGTAGAGGGCCAGTTCCATGAAGCGGACGAAGGGAATTGGTCCGTTCTGGGTGATCTCGGACGAAATAGCAGCGATGAGTTCAGGATGTCCTAACGACACAGACCACTCCTTCGTCTCTGTGAAGACAGCTCGAAACAGCCCGAGAAAACGGGCAGCCTTTGCCTGAACCTCAGGGAGGGGGAAAAGTGGGCTAGATTAACTTTCCGGTCGCCGCTAAGTCAAGGCGAAGAGTATTGGAAATTCAGGCAAATCTCCCTGTTCGAGGGGGTGGAAAATGTCTGGCAATGAAGGGGATTATTCTGGGGGGGTTAGGGTTCCCTTGCCCGGAGGAACAGAGGAGGGGATGGGGGCTGATTGATCTTCCCTTGCGCGGGTCGTTATGTGAAATGTGCTCTCGCAAGGCCTTGTACCAGCTTTCTCTTCATTTTTCTCTTTTGGCTCGGCTGGAAGGGATGTGGACTCAGCCCGCATGATTCATGAACGCTTCTGCTGCAATCGCCGATCCGCTGCTACGACGAGCCTTCGGTCGGCGGGCTCG
>CAYHQK010000132.1:0-6394 GCA_964358535.1 uncultured Nitrospira sp.
CTCAGCCAGAACCGATCTCGCGAAACAAATCCGTGTGATGGTCAAGGAACATATGATCGACCGGATTCGCGAGAGGACCGGCCGAGAAGCGGAACAGGACATCGAACTCACCAGGGAAGAAATCGTTCAGGAATATCTTCAAGGTGTGAAAATCGTGGACCGCCAAGTGGACGAAGAGAAGAAAATCTGCACAGCCACCGCCGTCATGCTCAAGAGCCAGATCCAGCCCAGCCCAGCTGCCCTTCGATAAGCAATTGCCCCTCTAACAAGCTAGCCCCAGCAGGATGCTCAAAAAGGCCGTCAGCAAGGCCGCAGCGAGCGAAGAGGCGAGGAGGTACAAACCGCACTTCGTGTGGGCCGTTCGCCCCGTATAATGAGTCTTGGCGAACGGAAAGTCCCCTTCAGTATTTCCGACCTCCGATAGCGTTGAGCCTCTGAGCGAAGCGAGAACGATGCTGGCGGCCTTTTTCAGCATCCTGCCAATCCTACGTTGCAGTCCGCGACCAACATCGGGTATGTAACTCTCCATGCCGATCGAAAATAATTTCCAACATGACGAGATGTCCCGGAAAAATCCCGGCGAACGACTCACTATTCACGAGGCCACCCTGGCAACGCTATCGGAATCGCCGTCCGGACAGGAAACCATGGCCGCAACCGGCAAGCGCCTATCGCAAGCGGGCGTCCGCCTGATCGTTTTGCTGCATGGCTCCATCATGGGAACCGACCTCTTCGGGGCGCAGCGATTGGATGACCTGGGAGGGCTCAAACGAGGCTACTCGCGAGGCGTGGCGGGACTCGATGCCCTCTTGGCTCTACTACGAGACGGCAGCAATGGCATTTCATCTCTGCCAGGGGGATTGAAACCACCGCTCCCGAACGATGACGCCACCAAGCGGCTACTCGATGAACAGATCGGGGATGCAGGCAATTTCACCAACGCTTACGTCGAGCTCATGAAACAGTCGCTCAACAAGGGCCTGGATCGTCCGATCCATTGCGTCCGCGAACTCTGGTCTTGCGAACACCATCACCTGGGCCGTGCCCTGGCAGCCATCTCGCTGCTCGGACGGCTGCGAGACTGGACCGAGACCCACAAGCTGGGCCAGGGAGATCGAATCCTTGTGCAGGCCCACGGACAGGCAGGCCTCGTCCTCGCCCTCGTCTCGAACCTCTTATGTCCATCCGCATCCAGCAGCAGGACGAGACTGTTCGATCTCCTGTCGGCTTTCGCTACTCAGACTAATCGACCGGACATCGCCGCGACCATCCAACGAATCGCGCCCTTCCTATCGGAGGGCACCCTCCTGAATGGAGCGACACTGGACGTCGTCACGTTCGGCATGCCGGTCCGATACGGATGGGACCTGTCGGGATTAGGCAAGCTGTTGCATATCGTCAACCATCGGAACCTGCGAACCGATGGCAAGACCTGGCTCGCAAAAATGGAATTGCCCCAGATCACGATGGAAATGCCGATTGCCTGGGGCGGAGATTATGTTCAGGAAATGGCCGTGGCAGGCAGCGATGCCGTGCCGGAAGCCGAAGCGGCGAAAACCGCGAACAAGGCTGTGTGGGAAATCGTTGAACCCTTCGACGGATTCGAACGATGGCTAGAATGTGCCAGGCGCGCCGTCCGTATCCCGAGCGAAGGGCTAGGCATGCTCGTCGACTACAAAGATTGCACCAGCTCAACCAACGTGCGCGACCACTACTTCGGCCACGCAGCCTATACCCGCCTCAACACCATGCTCTTCAACACGACAGAAATCACGCAGGCGCTCTACCCCGCTCCGTAGCAGACCAGTTTCTCCCAGAATATTGTCTCCGCAGATAGATGAACATGGCCAACTGCCTCAATTCTGAGTCTCCAAACCATCTCCGAAGATTGTAAACTGTACGACTTTCGTCTAGCATCGCTTTAAAGAATTAAGCAATTTCCTGTTGAATACCATCACATCTGCAAGGCATGAGTACCGTTACGTCATTCTCTGAAGAGGATTTATGGCACATCCTTCTAACAACAAGATGCTTGAAGCGGAGAAGCGAGTTCGCGCAGCGATCAAGGGGGAAAGCCTCTCCCTAGATCTATCCGGACTTGCCCTAACCCAACTTCCGTCTTCGCTCAACCAACTCACCCAGCTCCAGGAGCTCGATCTCAGCTACAACCAACTCACCACGCTCCCTGACTGGATCGGCCAGCTCACCCAACTGCGAGAGAGTCTAAACCTCAGCGGCAACCAGCTAACCACACTCCCCGACTCCCTCGGCCAGCTCACCCAACTACGGGGGCTCTGGCTCGGCCGCAACCAGCTCACCATGCTCCCCAACTCGTTCGGACAACTCAGCCAACTGCAGCAACTCTCCCTAACCCACAACCAACTGACCACGCTCCCCGACTCCCTCGGCCAGCTCACTCAGCTCCAACAGCTCCACCTCAGCGGCAATCAGCTGACGACGCTCCCCGACTGGCTCGGCCAACTCACTCAGCTACAGATGCTCTCCCTCAGCCACAACCCGCAAAATGTTCACCTCTACTCGTTCAGCCAGCTCACCCAGGTGCGGGGGCTCGACCTCAGCAACAATCAGCTGAGGATGTTCCCAGACTCCCTCGGCCAGCTCACTCAACTGCAGGGGCTCTGGCTCTACGACAATCAGCTAACGATGCTCCCCGACTCCCTCGGCCAGCTCGCTCAGCTTGATGGGCTCGACCTCGATCACAATCAGCTGACGATACTCCCCGACTCCCTCGGCCAGCTCACCCAACTGCAGGGGCTCAGCCTCCGCCACAATCAGCTAACGGTGCTCCCCGACTCCCTCGGCCAGCTCGCTCAGCTCCGAATGCTCGACCTCAGCCACAATCGGCTGACGATGCTTCCTGACACACTCCAGCAAATTCAGTCACTGAACTCATTGTTCCTTCACGGGAACCAGGCACTCCGGCTTCCGAGAAGCATCCTCGGCCCAGAGAACACCGCCGTCACACACGAAAATAGGCGAGCCGCCAGCCCCAAAGCCATTCTCGACTACTATTTTGGCCAAAAGCAGGCAGGCCGGCCGCTCAACGAAATGAAATTGTTGTTAGTCGGGCGAGGTGGCGCCGGCAAGACTTCTCTTGCTAGAGCCTTACAAGGACACCCCTTCAATCCTCACCTAAAAGAGACAAAAGGCATAACAATTACCCCCTGGGCATTAGGGGCAGGAAAAAATCAGATCAAAGTCCACACATGGGATTTCGCAGGCCAGATCATTACCCACGCCGCACATCAATTCTTCTTCACCCAACAGAGCCTTTATATTCTTGCTCTCACCGGGCGTGAAAACAGTGAACGAACGGATGCCGAATATTGGCTGCATCTGATTCAAGCATTCGGTACCGACCGGGCATCCGGCGAAATGTCTCCCGTCATCATTGTCCTAAACAAATCAAAAAGCCATTCCTGTCATGTAGATCACAATGCTCTGCAAGAAAAATATCCCTTTATCGTCGGCTTCGTTGACACCGACTGTAAGGCCGGAACAGGCATTTCCACATTGAAACGCCTAGTGCAGAAGACGGCAAAACGTCTACCGACTGTTCATTCCCCTTTCCCCTCGGCTTGGTGGGCAATCAAGGAAGAACTCGAAAAAAATGATCGCGATTATCTGAGCTATGCCGACTTTCGAGCCCTCTGCGCTCGGCTGGGAGAAACAGACGAATCCAGACAAGACAGCCTGGCGATCATTCTCCATTCGCTTGGGGTGGCGTTAAATTATGCCGACGACCTAAGGCTCCGCGATACGACCATACTCAACCCTCACTGGGTGACAAACGGTATTTACGCTCTCCTTCGCGACGCGACGCGCAACGACGGAACTGGAGAGCTGCACCTAAAAGATGTGCAGCGAGTCCTACCGAAAGAAACTCCGTCCATGCAGCGGTACATGGTCGAACTCCTGCGGCGATTCGAACTCGCCTTCCCCCTGACCGGACAAGGAGACCGATGGCTCGTCCCTCAGCGTCTCGCCGAGCAACAACCCAAGTTAGCCACTGAATGGCAGAGATCAGACGTGACCCGTCTTCGCTACCACTACACGACACTCCTCGAGGGTCTTCTCCCACGGTTTATCACGAAGACCTATCCCCTTAGCGAAGGCCAGCCCCGTTGGATGAACGGAGTTGTGCTAGAAGAGAACGGCTGTCGTGCGCTGGTCCGAGTTGACCAGGCAGAACGATTGATCACCGTGGCAGTCAGAGGCGAGCCGTCAGAGCGCAGGCGCCTGCTCGGCCTGATCCGCGCAGATTTTCAGAAAATCCACAGTGATATCGAAGGACTCAATCCCAAAGAAGAAATCGAGCTCGCGGAAAAGCCGGGGATCTATGTCGACCTTCACATTCTTCAGCTCGACGAGCAGAATAAGAAGTCCTCTTTCGCTGCCACGTCAGAAGGCACGATCCCTGTTAATCCATCGACGGAACTCAATCGGGTTTCAGCCCCAGCCGCACGAGACCCACATCAATGGAAAGCCAAACTCTTTATCAGCTACTCGAGCGCGGATGATAAATACTACGATGCACTTCATCAACGGCTGAAACCCTTTGTCAGCGAGGGACTCGTCACGACGTGGGGCGACCGGCGTCTCGTAGTGGGTCAGGAATGGGACAAGATCATTCGCCGCGAGCTGAAAGAAGCGGACGTCATTATTTGTCTTGTGAGCGCAGCATTCGAAGCATCCGGCTATATTCAAGACGTCGAGGTCGGCTGCGCGGTCGAGCGAGCAGAAAAAAATGAAGTCATCTTGGCCTCCATTATTCTAGAAAAGTGCCAGTGGAAACGCTCGAAATTAGCGAAATACCAAGTTCTACCGCCGAGGGGCGCCCCAGTCCGCGATACCAAGCCTCAGCGCAATGCCTGGCATGCCGTGGCAGAAGGATTATGGGAAAAGATCGAAGAGCTTCGAGATGCCAGGTCAACCGCAACAAAGTTTGAGCCTACGCTCCATTTACCCTCAGCAACCTGGGATAAAGACAGAGATCGCCCAGGCTCTTAGCCTTTCCTGTGAAAAACACGGGTCCTCATATGCCGGAATAAGTTGACGCACTTCAACGTCAAGCTAGCTCGTCATCTCTTCAGGGATGGAGGCTGATTGATCTTCCACTGCGCGCGTCCAACGAGGGCCTTCTAGGCCGCGCGTTGCGCGAGCACAGAAGATCATCAGCCCCCATCCCTCCTCATCGTGCGCGTTCCGCGAGCAAAGGGATCGTCCCAGCCACCCCCACACACCTACGGATGCGCCACGCGCCAGTTGTGGCCCGTCCCCATTTCCACTTTTAGCGGCACCGACAGGCCTATCTTCTTTCCCGTCCCCTCCATCTCCTGCTTCACCAGCCGCTTCGTTTCTTCCAAGTCTTTCTCCGGCACCTCGAAGATCAACTCGTCATGGACCTGCAGAATCATCTTGGTATGGGGCAGCTCGTGATGCAGCAACTGGCTCACGTTGATCATCGCCACCTTGATGAGATCTGCCGCTGAGCCCTGGATCGGACTGTTCACCGCCATCCGTTCGCCGAAGCCCCGCTGCACCGGATCGCCGCTCTGCAACTCGGGAATCGGCCGCCGCCGCCCGAGAATCGTGGTCGTGTAGCCCTTTGTTTTGCCTTCTTCAATATTCCGGTCCATTAGGGCGCGCACGGCTGAAAACTTTTCAAAGAAGGTCTCGATGTACTTCTTCGCCTCTGCCTGCGTCACGCCAATGTTCGAGGCCAAACCGAAGGGGCTGATCCCATACACAATGCCGAAGACGACGGTCTTGGCCACGCGCCGCATGTCTCGCGTGATCTGGCCGGAGGGCAGACCGAAAATCTCCATGGCCGTCGCCATGTGAATGTCCTCCCCCTTCGCAAAGACAGCGAGCAAGCGCGGATCTTGCGACAGGTGTGCGAGGATGCGCGGCTCGATCTGGCTATAGTCGGCGCAGAGCAGCGTGTGGCCCGGCGGCGCGATGAAGGCTTCCCTGATGCGCAATCCGTACTCGCCCTTCACGGGAATGTTTTGCAAGTTCGGCTCGGTGGAGGAAAGCCGTCCGGTGGCCGCGACGGTTTGATTGAGCGAGGTATGGAGCCGCTTGGTCTCAGGGTTCACCATCTCAGGCAAGGCATCCACATAGGTAGACTTGAGCTTGCTGAGACTCCGATAATTCACGATCTGCGCGGGCAATTCATGCTGCGCGGCGAGCTGCGTCAGCGTGTCTTCATCCGTCGAGTAGCCGGTCTTGGTTTTCCTGATCGGTTTAAGTCCCAGCTTCTCGAAGAGCACTGTGGCAAGCTGCTTGGGCGAATTGATATTGAACTCGCCGCCGGCCATGCCCTGGATCGTTTCGATCATCTTGTCGAGATCATGCTCTAACTCTTTAC
>CAYHQK010000133.1:0-1336 GCA_964358535.1 uncultured Nitrospira sp.
ATCGTGCGGGCACGGACGAGGGGATCCAGATCGCGCCAGACTGCCGCAGTCTCATCCGCCAGCCGATGGAGCCGCACGGCGTTTTGCGCATCGAACATCGCGTAGGCGGCATAGACCGGCGCTTCAAGCATATCGGGAGCCAACGCCAATTCTGGACATTGCTCCACGAGGCCTTCGAGGAGGGCACGGCGATGCCGGTCCTCCAGCGCATCCGGCAGCCCGGAATCCGGCACACCGATCAACTCAAAAAACAAAAACGCAGTGCTCTCGACCGGCGGATAGAGCCGGGCTGCAATGGACGTGGTCCGCTGGGAATCCGCCACCGAACTCAAGTGATCATTCAAGCCCTGAAGGCTGAGCGGCTCCAACGTCGAGTCGGTGAGTAACCGAGACTCCACCCGCACCACGGTCCCGGCGGAGAGACGGAGATGTCGATGCAGGAGATCCGCCGTCGCAACCGGGTCGATCTTGAGCTTGAGCGGATGGGACAGATTGGCCTGAAGAGGAAGCTCCAAGGCCGCCATGATGGCATAGGACAGTTTTTCATCGGCCGGCCCATCGAGAATCACGGAACAGGAGGCCTCCGCGAGCAGGTCAAAGAGCCATTCCGCCATGTCCTCATCCAGCGCCGCCAGCACTGTTAAGAGATCGTACTCCCGTCCCTGCTCCAAGAAAGCTTGCAGCGTATCGATCGCCGCATCGGTATCGCCATGGTCATGGCGCCTGGCATTGATCAAATGGACGAGATCGCGCGTGAGGGGGTCAGGACGAGACCAACTCAACATATAAACAAACTCCTAACCACATAGCCGTACGTCACTGCTCTCATGTTGCCAAACTTTCCCCTATGGTAGCAAGCACTTCACCGGTTTATTCCCACAGCGTCCAATCCAGCCATCACACAACCGAGGGCTCACGCGCCGACCACCTTCACCAGCACGCGTTTCCGCCTCATCCCGTCGAACTCCCCGTAGAAAATCTGTTCCCAGGGGCCGAAATCCAAGCGGCCTCCGGTAATCGCGACGACGACTTCCCGCCCCATCAGCTGACGCTTGATATGGGCATCGCCATTATCTTCGCCCGTTTCATTGTGCCGGTAGGTCGCGCCCTGAGGAACCAGCTCTTCCAGGAAACGGTCATAGTCCTTGAGCAAACCCGGTTCGTCGTCATTGATATAGACGCTCGCGGTGATGTGCATGGCATTGACCAGCACGAGCCCCTCTTGGACGCCGCTCTTCCTGACCGCCGCCTCAACCTGCTGCGTGATGTTGAGATAGGCGCGCCGCGTCTTCGTTTCGAACCAGAGCTCTTCGCGATAGGATTTCATCATCGTCGG
>CAYHQK010000133.1:1436-2755 GCA_964358535.1 uncultured Nitrospira sp.
TGCATGGCCCGGCTCGACTTCCTTCCCAATTCCCCCACACTGATGAACGCCGGACGACGCCTCCAGCAACTCTCCGCCTGTTTCGTCCTCCCGGTCGAAGACTCCCTCCTCTCCATTTATGACAGCCTCAAACACCAGGCCCTCATCCACCAATCAGGCGGCGGCACGGGATTCTCCTTTAGCCGCCTGCGGCCGCACAACGACTTAGTCGCCTCGTCGAGCGGCGTGGCCTCCGGGCCCATTTCCTTCATGCGCCTGTTCAACCTCTCGACGGACGTCATCAAGCAAGGCGGGACCAGACGCGGCGCGAATATGGGCATCCTCCGGATCGACCATCCGGACATCCTCGACTTCATCTCGCTCAAACAGACGCCGGAGGAAATGACAAATTTCAATCTCTCCGTCGGCATGACCGACTCGTTCATGCAGGCGCTCGCACGCCAGCGCACCGTTGCCCTGATCAATCCCCGCACCCATAAACCGACCAGACGGCTCCCGGCCCAGCTCCTGTTCGATCGGCTCGTGGAAGCGGCCTGGGCCAGCGGTGAGCCGGGACTGATTTCCCTGGACACCATCAATCGCGCCAATCCGACCCCGCATCTGGGCGCCATCGAGTCGACCAATCCCTGTGGCGAGCAACCGCTACTGCCCTATGAGTCCTGTACCCTCGGCTCTATCAATGTCGCGAACTTCGTCACGCGCACATCTGTACAACCAGCCATCGACTTCGCCAGATTGGCCGAAACCATTCCCCTCGCCGTGCGCTTCCTCGACAACGCCATCGATCGCAACCGTTTCCCCCTTCCCGACATCGACCGCATGACGAAACGCACGAGGAAGATCGGGCTGGGCATCATGGGCTTTGCCGACCTCCTGATCGCGTTGAAGATCCCCTACCACTCCGACGCCGCAATCCAGACCGCTACGGCACTGATGGGGTTCTTTCAGGAACAGGCCCATCGCGCCTCCGCAGACCTCGCCAGGGCGCGCGGAGTCTTTCCCGCCTATCGAGGCAACCAACTCCAGATCCGGCACCAGCGGCAGCGCAACGCGACCGTCACCACGATCGCACCGACCGGCAGCATCAGTCTCCTCGCCGACTGCTCGCCCGGCATTGAACCGATCTACGGGGTCCAGGTCTCCCGCCGCGTCATGGATGGAGTGGTCCTCACTTCGCAACATCCAGCCTTCATCCGCCGCGCACAGGCACTCGGACTCGACCTTGACCGGCTCCAATCCGACTTGGCGGCTCAGCCCTCCATTCAACAGCTCACGTCGATTCCGGAAGAGCTCCGACGGCTCTTTGTCACGGCGCATGA
>CAYHQK010000133.1:2855-4527 GCA_964358535.1 uncultured Nitrospira sp.
CGCTCGTTGGGAACCTGACCTCAGTCGGGAATCCTTTTCATTGGACCGTCCTCTTTGCCCGCCAACCGGACCCGGACTTGGAGTTTACGGAAGAGGAGCTCGATCAGACGACCGCCACGAGAGCAACCGGCCCACTGCCTCCCCACAAGAAATCAGGAGGCAGCCGCCCGATCCTCTGGATCTTTCTATTGCTCCTCGTCGGCATGGCCTATCTGGCCGTCATGAAGCCGGAGATGCTGGCAGCCTGGTTGAGCCCCTACCTGGGCGAACATACGCCACAGCCGACAGTGGCCATGCAGCCGAAACCGGTGCCCCCGGCACTCGTGATTCCAGCTCCGCCAGAAGCTGCACCAGAGCCCTCAACGGCGCCAAGCCCGAATGACGAAGTCTCCGCCCCCGCGGCCCAGACGAGCACTCCCGCCACAACTGTGGCCCCTACAGCCCCGACAGCCGTTCTCCCCCCAGTCGCAGCAAAATCAGCTACGCCGGCCGAGCCCCTCCCTGCCCCTCTGTTCGGCGAAGGACAGAAAGTGACCGTCACCGCAAATCCGAATGCGCCAGGCGGAAGCATTCTGTTATACGAAGATGCCTCCGGCACCAAGCCAGGGCCACTCGTTCGCGCAGGAGTGGCCATGACCGTCCTGGACGGCGACCTCCAGCCAAGCGGCTGGATGTACTGGGTGCGCACCGACGAGGAGACCAAGGGCTGGGTATCGGAGAAACGTCTTCGAGTGAAACGCTAAGCCTCACATGTTTGCTCGCGCAGACCGGCCCACATTATCGATACAATCCTCATGAACACACTCTCGGCAATCATTTTTGACTTCGACGGAGTCATCGCGGACAGCGAGCCCCTCCATTTCGCCGGCTTTCGCCTGACGCTGGCGGAAATCGGCATCAGCCTGACCGAATCGGACTACTACGCCAACTATCTAGGCTACGATGATCGCGGCTGCTTTATCGCAGCGTTGACGGCCCACCAACGTCCTGCCGACCCCTCGGTCATCGCGCCGCTGATGCAACGGAAAGCACAGGCCTACCTGGAATCGGTCAAGGACCATCTGGTCATTTTCCCCGGCGTGCGCGAGTTTGTGTCCGAAGCCGCCGCCACCTATCCCTTGGCCATTGCGTCCGGCGCGCTCCGCCATGAAATCGAGTTCATCCTTGAACAGGCGGGGCTCCGAAAAGCCTTCCTCCACATCACCGGTGCGGAGGACGTCACCAAGGGGAAACCGGACCCGGAACCTTTTCTCCATGCCCTGGCTGCCCTGAATCGACAACGCCCGAATCAGACCATTGCCCCGGACTCCTGTTTGGTCATCGAGGATTCCATCCCGGGCCTGCGCGGCGCAAAAGCCGCCGGCATGAAGGTCCTCGCCGTCGCGAACACCCACACCATCCAAGATCTGCACGAAGCCCATGCAGTCGCCCAGAGCCTTTCACAGGTTCGCCTCAGCGAACTCCGTGAACGCTTGTGGCCACAGACATAAGAACTGAACACTATGACCTTACTCTCCGCGACGAAAGCGCAAGCCTACTGCACGACCCTCACCAAAAAGAGCGGGAGCAATTTCTATTACTCCTTCCTCTTCCTCCCCAGAAAACGACGCGCCGCCATGTATACGATCTACGCGTTCTGCAAGGAGGTCGACAATGCCGTCGATGATCCTCC
>CAYHQK010000133.1:4627-6385 GCA_964358535.1 uncultured Nitrospira sp.
CCACAGCCGGCCCTCATCGACATCCCGCTAGAATTTTGTCTCCCCGATCATTCACTCATCCGTTACCCCAGAACCAGACTCCCTGCTCCCCTTCATACCTGGGTGAGCCTCCTGAGATTTACCGGCCTCCCCTGGAACGAACGATGGCAATTGGCATCCTGGCTGGAACGGCTGTGGGAGGACGAAGAGCAACCGGCTGCCGACCTGGAACAACGCACCGCCGGCGAATGGCTCGCGACGCTCGGACAAAGTCCGCACACCTGTCGTGTGGTCTGGAATCCTCTCGCGCAATGGCTGACCGGCAACGATCTCTATACTCTGTCCGCCGATGCCTTCGTAAATTCCGTGAGACCCCTGTTCCTGAACACTCGTTCCGACAGCCGTATTTTGATCGTGCAGAATTCGCCGCAGACCTGCCTCGATCAACCGATCATCCAGGCTCTGACCAAGGCCGGCACCACCATCCTGCGCAAGGCTGAAGCCCTCGAGTTTCGCTATGAACGAGATCGCATCTCCGGCGTCCTGCTGAAGGATGGCTCCCTGCTACAGGCTGACTGGTACATCACAGCCCTGCCCCCGCAGCAACTGACGCCCTTAATTCCTGAACGATGGCTGACCCGCTACGCCTATTTCCAGCAACTCGCGCTCTTGCGGTCATCCGACAGCACCACCGTCCTGACGGAGACGGAACAGCCCTGTGCCGCCCCTCGCCTTATCCTATTGGGTGATACGGCCTTTCACTCGGTACTCGCCACAAGGAGAGGGCCAGATCTCACCAGCTTCTCGCTGGTCACGACCGACAGCCGGTTCGCACAGGCTCAGCTGAGCCAAGACCTTGAATCGCTGATTCCTGACCTGCTCAGATCCCTGGGACTCCTCCGTCCAGGAAGCAGGATCACGACAACCAGCCGACGAACGATTCCCCATGCCATCCTCTCACTCAAGCCAGGCACCAAACCCCACCGGCCCATCCAGCGCAGTCCGATCGCCAACTTACTCGTGGCCGGTGCCTGGACCGATACAGGATGGCCGCCCAACCTCGAAAGCGCCATTGTCAGCGGTAACCGTTCTGCCGATGCCATCATCCTCCGCTAGCAAGATGCTGAAAAAGTCCGCCAGCGTCGTTCTCGGCTTATCGAAATCCTCAACGTACCCCTGAGGGTACGCCTCCGGTTTCGACTCGCCTGCGGCCTTGCTGGCCATACTTTTTGAGCATCCTGTAAATCCAATCACTACCTAAGCAGCGATTGACAAGCTTTTCGGAGCCTTCATACAATAATTCCACTTTGCTGCCATGAGGCAAATCATGACGCTCCAAGACCTCGCCACATCGCTGCACAACTGCCAACGATGCAAGCTCGCGCAGCAGGGCCGCACCCAAGTGGTGTTCGGTGTGGGGAATCCGCATGCGAGCGTGATGTTCGTGGGGGAAGCGCCGGGCTTTCACGAAGACTGTCAAGGGGAACCGTTCGTCGGGGCGGCGGGCAAACTCTTGAACGATCTCCTGCAATCGGCTGGACTGTCACGCAGCGACATCTACATCGCGAACGTGATCAAATGCCGCCCGCCGAATAACCGAGACCCGGAACCGGATGAAGTCGAGACCTGTAAGCCGTTTCTGATGCAACAGATCGCCATGATCCGCCCGAAACTGGTCTGCACGTTGGGGAATTGGGCGACGCAAACCCTGCTGGAGCGGAAGGTGGGAATTACGAAGGTGCGGGGCCAGGCGTTCTACTTGAAAGACTTCGTCCTCTT
>CAYHQK010000134.1:0-2614 GCA_964358535.1 uncultured Nitrospira sp.
TGACGGCCAACGACGGCGCACTCGGCGAACAACATCTCCGGGACTTTCAAGACAACGAAAAGACCATCCCGACGATTCTGACGACCTCGCAAAAGCTTTCCACGGGTGTGGACGCCAGGAACATTCGTAACATCGTGCTGATGCGTCCGATCAACTCGATGATCGAGTTCAAGCAAATCATCGGGCGGGGGACGAGACTCTATGACGGGAAGGACTATTTCACGATCTATGACTTCGTGAAGGCGCACCATCATTTTAGCGATCCGGAGTGGGATGGGGAACCGATCGAGGCGGAACCGAAGGCGGGGAGCAAGATTGTTCCTCCCTCGATTCCTTCGGCCGATGAGGTACATGAGCAGCCTGCCGAGTACGTAAAGAGACAGAAAATCAAAGTGAAGCTGGCCGATGGGAAAGCCCGCACCATTCAGCACATGATGGTCACGACCTTCTGGCACCCGGACGGCACACCGATGTCCGCACAGCAGTTTCTGGAAATGCTGTTCGGGAAGCTCCCGGAGTTTTTCAAGAACGAAGCCGAACTCCGCGCGCTCTGGAGTCTTCCCGAGACGCGGGCCAAGCTGTTACGAGGACTCGCGGAGAAAGGCTTCGGAGCTGAACAGATGGCGGAAATGCAACGGATCATCGATGCCGAGAACAGCGATCTCTTTGACGTGCTGGCTCATGTCGCCTATGCCCTGCCGCCGCTCACGCGCCAGGAGCGAGCGGAAAAGGCGAAGGCGGAAATCAGCGCCCACTTCAATGGCAAGCAGCAGGTCTTCCTGGATTTTGTGCTGTCGCAATATGTGAAAGTCGGCGTGGAGGAACTCGCCCAGGAGAAGCTCTCGCCGCTACTGAGGCTCAAGTATCACAATGCTATCGCCGATGCTGTGGCCGACTTGGGAAAGCCGGAAGAGATTGGCAGGGTTTTCGTGGGCTTCCAGAAATACCTCTATCAAAATGGGCGTTCCTCCAGGCAGCAGACACTTGGTGCGTAGTGAGGTGATGCAAAGATGCCGGGAGTCTTTTCTGCTACTGAGACCACTATTCTTCTATTGTCTCCCTTAAAAGCGGGCTAGAGGGTCTCCCACTGCGCCTGTCCAACGAGGGGAGCCCGGTTCCGATCATTTCAGAGACACATCGCCGCCCGCAACGGGCTCTGCCTGCCTTGTCCTCCCTGGCTATCTCATCCGTATCAAGGTTGGCACGGGAATGATCGCTGGGCGTCTATCGAGATCCTGCGACGCGACCTGACCTGAACATGACATTTCCTGTTAAGATACACACCCCTCACAGGATGTAACCAAGGAAACGCCAGCCATGTCGACGCCCGCACAATCGAATGCCGTACTTGTCGCGATCCGCACCCCTCGTGTGACCGTGGAGGAGCTGGAGAGTTCGCTGCAAGAGCTCACCCGTCTTGTGAACACTCTCGGGCACCATGTCGTGGGCCATGTGACGCAAAAGCGTAGTTCCGATAAATATGCGGTGGTTCTGGGTCAGGGAAAACTTGCGGAATTGGCACAGTGGACCGGTGGTTCCGGGAAAGTCGCGGTTGCGTTTGAACGGCCGATGCACAAAGCGGCTTCGAAGCGCGAGGCGGCGGCCTCGGACGTGACGGAGGAATCAGACGACGACGAATCGGATGACACCGGCGAGGCCGCATCCGGCCCTCGCGAACAGGCGCAGATCGTCATCGTGGACTGTGATCTGTCGCCGTCCCAGTTGAAAAATCTTGAAAGTGCCGCCGGCGTGCCGGTGCTCGACCGTACCGGTGTCATCATTGAGATTTTCAGTCGACATGCGCGCACCAGAGCGGCCCGGCTCCAGGTGGAGATCGCGCGGCTCAATTATCTTGCGCCGCGTTTGCGGGAAACCGGCGGCGCCAGCGAGCGGCAAGGCGGGGGGGTCGGAGCCAAAGGGTCAGGAGAGACGAGTCTTGAGCTCGATAAGCGCAGAGTCCGCGATCGCCTGAAGGAACTCAGGGCGGAATTGGCGGCGATCGGGGACGAGCATCAGACGCGCCGCGCGAGACGGGAACACGAATTGACGGTCGCCCTCGTCGGGTACACCAATGCCGGCAAATCCTCGCTGATGCGCGCGATGACGGGCATCGATGTGCTGGTGGCCGACAAGCTGTTCGCCACACTCGATACCACGATCCGGCCCCTATATCCTGACACGCGTCCCAAAGTGCTCATGTCCGATACGGTCGGATTTATCAAGAAACTCCCGCATGACCTGGTGGCGTCGTTCAAGTCGACGCTGGATGAAGCGGCCAGTGCCTCGCTGTTGCTGTTTGTCGTCGATGCCTCAGATCCATCCTTTCGGTCCCAGCTCGACGTCACGCGGACGGTGTTAGCCGAAGTCGGCGCCACGGATATTCCCAGCCTCGTGGTGTTGAATAAACAAGATCGTCTCGGACCGGACGAGCTCGCGGCCCTGAAGGCGGAATATCCCGACGCCTTTTTTCTGTCCACGAGAAGCAAGGACGATCTGCAGGCGCTCCGTGAGCGCATTATGCGGCACTGTGAGAGCGATATGGTCGACGAGGAATTACATATTCCGTTTACGGCTCAAGGGGTCGTGGCAGAGATCCGCACCAAGATGCGGATCT
>CAYHQK010000134.1:2714-6363 GCA_964358535.1 uncultured Nitrospira sp.
ATTCCGTTTACGGCTCAAGGGGTCGTGGCAGAGATCCGCACCAAGATGCGGATCTTGTCCGAAGCCTATGATGCCGAGGGTCTCACGGTACGGGTGCGATCGACCCCTGAGGACCTGACCAATATCAAAAAGAAGCTCGCGCGATGAGTTGAAACAAAGGGGGCGGGAGTCTTTCTTTAGTCTGGAGTGATCTGACAGATTTATCTGGTTCATTTGGTCTGTCTCGTTTATTTTGTTGGCCGGATCGGATGCTCACCAGACAAACCAGAAAGACCAGATAGACCAGACAGACGAGCCCGCGCGTGTTGCGCGAACATAGGACCGTATCGGCTCGTGACGAATTTGGTGGCGGAGGAAAGGATTGTTTGGGGCACCAATTTTTCGGTGTATTGCTCAAAGTTATCAAATGGCCACTGGCGCTCTGGGTCGCGGCGTGTTCCCCGGCCATTGCGATTGAGTTTTGGGGCTCGCTCTCCACTGCGATGGCGGCGTCTGAACGGCTGGCGTATTTTTTTCTAGGGCTCGTCGCGTATGGGGGGCTCTGGTGGGCCGTCTTTCGCAAGACATCGCTGACATGGCTCAGTACGTTTGAGCATGAATTCACGCATTGTCTCTTTGCCTGGGCCACCTGTAATCGCGTGACAGGGTTCAACGCGACGTTTCAGGGTGGGGGGCAGATGACCTACCGAGGCACCCCGAACTGGCTCATCCCGGTTGCCCCGTACTTTTTCCCCACAGTCACGATTGGCTTGCTCGCAGGCCTCTACGTGAGCGATCTCGCCCTGAGAGACTGGATGCTCTGTGCCCTCGGCGCGTCCGTCGCATATCACGCTACCTCAACGTGGGCGGAAATCCATCCAGGGCAAACCGACTTCCACGATGCAGGCAGGATCTTTTGCCTCTTGTTCTTGCCGGGCGCCAATCTGCTCATCTACTCGATCGTGCTGAACACGGTGGCAACCGGGCAGCTCACCGCCCTTGCAAGTCTCCACCATGTACTCGGGTCGGATTGGACCCTGCTCCATTGGGCGATGCGCTAACGGAAAAAGAAGGGACCGGGAGTTTTTTTGCCGGACTGGTCTGACCGTGGATGGACGAGTGAGATAGGGGATGGTTCGCCTGGTCTATCTTGCCTATCTCGAATGTCTTGTCGATCGGACCGAAAACCCTTCCCGCTGAACCAGGCAGACCAGCCTGATTATTCCACTCGCGAGCAGGCACTTCCCAAAATATTGATGCCGCGTTATTCTGCGACAACAGCCTAACTGTTACGATTCTCTTCATGAGGATTTTATGACCACCGATGATCGCTACGATGTATCTGGCTTGCCAGAGGCACAGTTTGAGCCTGGCTCAAATAGACAGGTGCTCAAAAATCTTCTAGGCATCACGTCGAAGCACGCCATGGATGAAGTGGAGGCCAGAGCCCTTGAGCAGACAATGGACGTACGGGTCAGATCCTACGGTGAGTCACATCGGTTTACGGCCCAGGATCTCTGTGACAGTCACCGGTCCTGGCTTGGCGACATCTATGAATGGGCTGGGCACTATCGGCGGGTGAATGTCAGTCAAGACGGATTCCCTTTCGCGGCGGCTGCACAGGTGCCTGCCTTGATGGATCAGTTTGAACGGGATGTATTGCGGCGCTATACGCCCTGCATGTTTGCCGATCAGGCTGGCGTTGTCCGCGCGCTGGCGGAAACGCACGTCGAGTTTGTCCTGATCCACCCGTTTCGTGATGGAAACGGACGCCTTCCCCGTGTGCTGTCATCCTTGATGGCGCTTCAGGCAGGACTGCCGCTCTTAGATTTCAGTGGGATGGCAGGGACGGGCAAGACTGCGTACATCGCTGCGATTCAGGCAGGCCTCGATAACACTATGCGCCAATGGAGCGTGTATTCGGAGAGGTTATCGCGCAGAGCCGTTCGTCTTTTTAACTGGCGATGGCTTGTTCGTTCCGGTCAGGATGCGGGCGATGGATTCGATGGAGGCTCCAGTCTCGACCGCTGTCGAGCTGGCGACGTTGGCGATCAAGGCCTTCCGGTATTTCGCCGGAATCTTGAGATGCGGGTTGGTGTCAATGAGTGGCTTATTCTTCATCGCTCTTGCCTATCGTAATATGAACAATTGTACCGCATGACTGGGAATGAGGCTATCTCAAAGTGAGCTTTCTCCGATGTGCCGTTCCGCTTGTTGAAGGCTCATCCTGTCGATAGCCCCTCTGACCTTCGAGGCCGAAACGAGACGAGCGCTCTTCTTACTTGGCCGAGGCCAGCGCTTTGGTGATGAGGGCCTGCGCTTCGTTCTGAATCTGCTTCAGATGGTCTTTCCCGCGGAAGCTTTCGGCGTAAAGTTTGTACACGTCTTCGGTGCCGGAGGGACGGGCGGCAAACCAACCTTGCTCGGTCACGACTTTCAATCCGCCGATGGCCGCGCCATTGCCAGGAGCGGTCGTCAGTTTCGCAAGGATGGTGTCGCCGGCTAATTCTGAGGCCTGCACCTGATCCGGGGAGAGTTTCGACAGGATAGTCTTCTGCTCCGGCGTCGCTGCTGCATCGATCCGTTCGTAGACCGACTCTCCCAGTTCTTTCGTTAGCTCCCGATACTGTTCGCCTGGATCGCGGCCGGTCCTGGCCATCATCTCCGCTGCCAGCAAGTTCATGATGAGGCCGTCCTTGTCGGTGGACCAGACCGTGCCATCGCGGCGGAGGAAGGAGGCTCCTGCGCTTTCCTCTCCGCCGAACCCGAGCGAGCCATCCAGCAATCCTTTTACAAACCACTTGAACCCGACCGGGACTTCGACCAGCTTGCGTCCAAGCTTGGCCGCGACACGATCGATCAAACTGCTGCTCACCAGCGTTTTCCCGATCCCGGCATCTGGCTTCCACCCTGGACGATTCGCAAAGAGATAGGCGATCGAGACCGCGAGATAATGGTTGGGGTTCATCAAGCCGGCAGAACGAGTGACGATGCCATGGCGATCGTTATCCGCATCGTTGCCGAAGGCGACATCGAAGCGATCCTTCAGCGCAATGAGGTTGGCCATGGCAGAGGGGGAGGAACAGTCCATGCGGATCTTGCCGTCCCAGTCGAGCGGCATGAACCGGAAGGTGGGATCGACGGCTGGATTCACCACCTCGAGGTTCAAGCCATATCGCTCTGCGATCGGCTGCCAGTAGGCCACACCGGCTCCGCCAAGCGGATCGACGCCGAGTTTCAAGCCGGCTGACCGCAGCAGGTCCATATCGATGATCTGCGCGAGATCGCCGATGTAGGAGCCGAGGTAATCATGGGGCTTGGTTGTTGCGGCCCGTCTGGCGCGAGCGTAGGGGAGGCGGGCGACTACATGGAGATCGGCCTTCATCAAGGCATTCGCCCGGTCCTCGATCCACTTCGTCACCGCGGTATCAGCCGGCCCACCATGGGGCGGGTTGTACTTGATGCCGCCGTCTTCCGGCGGATTATGTGAGGGGGTGATGACAATGCCGTCTGCCAGGCCGGAGCTCTTGCCCCTGTTGTAGGTGAGGATCGCATGAGAGATCACCGGAGTCGGGGTATAGCCTCCGTCCCGATCCACCATGACCAGGACTCCATTGGCCGCCAGCACCTCTAAGACGCTGGCAAAGGCCGGCTCAGACAGGGCATGGGT
>CAYHQK010000135.1:0-4581 GCA_964358535.1 uncultured Nitrospira sp.
ATGAACCGGCCGCATTCCGTTCTTGATCATGTTGCGCTCTCCTTCAGTGATAATCCGCGATTTCGACTTCATAGGGTCCGTCAGCCTTCCACACAAAACAAATTCGCCACTGATCGTTGATCCTGATGCTGTACTGTCCGGCTCGATCCCCCTTCAGACTTTCCAGCCTGTTTCCCGGCGGTGCAAGCAGATCCTTGAGGTCCGACGCATTATCGAGCATGGTCAGTTTCCGCTCGGCCGCCTTCTTGAAGCCGGAGAACTCCTTGACCGCCGCTCCTGAAAAGAACCGTTCCGTCTTCTTGTCGCTAAAATGTCTTATCATGATCAGAATACCATAATGTACGCATTACGTATCTCGTACAATTATAGCGCACCGTTCCTTCTCGTGGCATGAAAAATACACCATCACGGTCTCCACGAGAGGACCATTCATCGGACAAACTCGTGGGCTAATCCCGGCGTGTCTCAATGGAGGGGTTCACCCCAGGTTACTGTGCTAAAATTGTGCTAAAAGTTTTCTAAAACTACAGAATTCCTAGAAACGACTGCAACCAATGGAATGCCATAAAGCCTTGATTTGCTTATAAAAGCGAGAAACCAAACGGAAAATCAGGGTGTTAAGAAATTACCTCTTACGGCCTCATAACCCAAAGGTCAGAGGTTCAAATCCTCTCCCCGCAACCAACCAGTTCTTTCCCTTCTCAACAACTTACTTGATCAGCGGCTCTCACGCCCCCTACTCGCGCAATCGTTCGCTGAAATTACACGGCTGCCGGCAAACCAGCAGCAACGATTATTACCTACGATATAGCTGGGCAAAATTTGCCTAATAGGTCTGCATGACTAGGCACAGGGTTTCCGTTTACCGCGCCTTCGTTTTCTGGACATAGCACAAGGCTTTCTTCTGCCAGCCCCCGAACAGTCTATCCGCATAAACAGGCATGCCACATTGGCAGAGCCATGGAATCTCTCTATCTTTCCATTGGTTGCAAGGGCCATGGGCCTATACGCTATCAGCCGCTCGACCAGCCTGCCCGATAGCCGAGCGCATGGTCCTGTATCATCCATGTACGCTAGTACGTACAGAATTGAACTGGGGGCATCAAGGTTTTACCGCGGTGCCATTGCGTAAGTCGTAAGTAACCTTACCGGATCGCATAAATCCGAACTTAACGAACAAGTGGGAGGGGATCGTGACTCAGGCACAAGGATTGCGAGAAGAGTGCCCAGGGCTGAGGCGCTGCGGCAGACATAGGGTCTCCCGCATGGCCCTCACTCAACACTAACCAAGGGGGGCGGGCCATGAGATCATCTGAGAGAAACCGCATGCTGGCATTGACGTTCGCAATTACCGTCGTCGGGCTTTCGGGAAGCACCTTCGCATTGGCGGAGGCTCCACAAGCTTCGAAGATGGACACGGCGCCGGGGCTGACGCATGAAATCATCGACGGCGAGGTGGTCAAGATCGAGGGCGACGTCTACACGGTTCGTAGCGGCTATCCGGATAATGGCAGCGCGAGCCAGGCGCGTGGCTGGGGCGGCTCCTTGACCCAGAAAGAAGTCCGCGTGTACGTCGGCAAAGAGACCAAGAAAATCAAAGGGGAAAAGAAAGTCGGAGATAAAATCCGAGCCGAAGTGACGTTCGGCGGCTTTGCAAACTCCATTCAGTAAGGGCTGATGGTCACTCATCGAGACGGGCTGGTCCGCAAGGATCAGCCCGCTTCCATTTCAGTCTAGTGCACGCGGAACGACTAGTAAAGCGGAGAGAAGCCGAAGGTCGCAAGTCCCCACGCAACCACCTCGCTTGCTCGCCCCCATCCTACCCTCAACGATCGCATGCCATTCGGGCCGTTGTGTGCCATCCTGCGTCACGGCAGGAGGCGTGATTGCCCAGCCTCTCACCGGCCTATGTCGCCTAACGGCTGATCCGTCACGATCAGGGCCCCGCGCAGATTAGGGGCGAGAACATTGGAGGCCTCAAGCGCTTCCCGACCAGGAGTCGGATGACAGTCGGGAGTCATCACGATCCCCCAGTGCTGATTCTCGCTACAGATATTGTCGATCAGAAGCGCGTTCGCGTGATGAAAGAGGAGAATCCCGCTCAGCATATTCTCCCGGCACCGGTTCCTGACCAGCTCCGGATGGCTCCCGGCGTCACGCACCGCAATGCCGAAATGGTGGTTCCCCTTGCAGACATTGTCGGCGATCCTCGGCTGGGCTCCGGCAAACACGAAAATCCCCGATTCGCGGTTGCCGCAGACTTCGTTCTCGATAAATGTCGGACGCGATTGCGGACCATAAATCACCACGCCGGACAGAATCCCATCCGTGGCGCGGCACTGCGTCACCACACAGGAGGAATCGAGCAGGTTCATCGCGGAATGCTGATCGCTTCCGACGTATCGGAATGTGATGCCGGAGATGCGGCCGCTCGGGACCTGCTGAAGATAGAGCGGCCCTCCGCGGCGGGAGAAAATCTGCACCTCGTCTCGCCCGGCCCCCACCAAATGAATCGGGCGACCCGTGACAAAGACTTTGTCCTCGTAGATCCCGGAACGAACAAAGACCTGGTCCTGCTCCCCCGCATCCAGCAGCGCCGCACTGGGCCTGGGATAGGCGTCGCCGTCATTCGCGTCGACGATCAAGGTCTTTCCACCGAGTGGATTCGGCGGAGACTCAGTCCTCATCTCTCACTCCCTTCACCCTCTTATCCTTCTTCCCTCAGCTTCTGGTCAAACAGGAAAAACCGTCGTTCGCAGGATGCTCAAAAAGTTCGCCCAGCAAGGCCGCAGCGAGCGAAGAGGCGAGGCGTACCCTTGCGGTACGTTGAGCCTCTGAGCGAAGCGAGAACGAAGCTGGCGGACTTTTTCAGCATCTTGCGGTCATTCGTCGGAGCCGAGCCCTAACAACTGCGCCAGCTGAGAGACCGTATAGGATGTGCGGGAATCTAAAATAATCAGCCCGATGCCGGCCGCCTGTAGGACTGACTGGATCTCCCGCCGCCGCGCGACCTCCTCAGGCTGAGGGGGCGCCCCCTCCTCCAGCAAGACCACCTGCTCCACGACCTTCGATCCAGGATGGAGCAACACAAAGTCGAGTTGCTTCAGCGCGATCTTCCGCAAGACTTGCAGGCGAGCCTTCTTCTCTCCCTCAACGCTGACAATCGACCAGAGCGGAACCCTCGCGAAGACCAGGAAATGGTCCTGCACAGCCAGCCATATCAGGTTATAGAGCAGGAGATCCCTATCGGTCAGCAGGGGCTGAGGCCGCAGCGTGACACCGGAAGGAAGGACCAGGACCTCGTGCTTGAGAGGCCCACCGGCCGACGAGCCCTTCAACTGCCAGAGCAGAAAAACTAGACACGCGATCGCAAGGACGATGAATAGATGTTCCATCGTGCTCTATCGCGAAGGCAGGGAGTCACGCCAGCTTGGCCCGCTTGGCACGATCGTGCCAAGGATCACAGGATGTGCCGCGCCAGTGACGGACGGAATGTTGCCCCATTGGCCTGTCACGGTTTGATAGGCCAGCAGGGCAAAGGCCACCGCTTCAAACGACTTGCTGTCCCATCCAATGGCGTCGAATGTGGTGACCGGCACCGGAGCGAAAACCGTCGAGAGATGGGCCATGATCGCGCGGTTGCGGACGCCTCCGCCTCCCACCACCACTTCATCGATCTCCCCCTTGATCCAGCGCCGCGACGTACCCACCGCCTTGGCAGTCCAGAGGCTGCAGGTCGCCAAGAGATCCTCGATCGAGAGGCCCCGTTGCTGCTGAATCGAGATCAGCACGTCGATCAGTTCAGGACCGAAGGCTTCCCGCCCGGTCGATTTGGGCGGCCGTTGTGACAGAAAGGGATGGGCGAGCAGCGTCTTGAGTAATTGCGAATCGACCTGCCCCTTCATCGCCAACTTTCCACCGCGATCCATCCACAGCCGTCCCTCCGTCAACCGCGCCATGAGACTATCCAGCACCATATTGGCCGGCCCCGTATCGAAGGCCTGCACCCCGGCCAGGTCTCCGCCTTTCGGCACGTAGGTCACGTTGCTGATGCCGCCGAGATTCACGATCAACCGCGCGCGGCGCGCATGTTTCATGAGCAATGCATGGGCGACCGGCGCCAAGGGAGCCCCCTGGCCCCCTGCGGCCATGTCCCGCGTCCGAAAGTTCGCGACCGTGGTAATGCCCGTTCGCTCGGCGATCACCGCAGGCTCGGCGATTTGCAGGGTCGAACGGATCGTCCCGATGCCTGGCACAGAGATGCCATGAGGTAGATGGTGCAGAGTTTGGCCATGAGAGCCGATCAAGGCTACCTTGCCAGGCTGACGTTTGGCCTGCTTGATCACGCGCAATGCCGCCTTGGCAAACCATTCACCCAGCAACACATTGAGGTGACAGACCTCCGCGACCGTTCCGGACACAGAGGCGGAGAGGATGCGCTGCTGCAACGAACGGGGGTAAGCGATAGTGTGGGCCGCCAGCGTCTTCGCCTTGAGGGTGCGGCCTCGCCCGGTAATCTCCACGAGCGCAGCATCGACTCCATCCCCGGAAGTTCCGGACATCAGTCCAACAACAAGCATC
>CAYHQK010000135.1:4681-6352 GCA_964358535.1 uncultured Nitrospira sp.
TGCACCTCTACGAGCTGACACTTCCGCAGGGCTCCTCCCTCGCACATGACACGCCCCTCTCCATTATCCCGCCGGACGACATGGAGCCGACCGAAGGCCTCGTGCTCGGCGGGCAGGACAATGTCGTCCTCGTCCAGACCTTCGATCACATCGGGCAGGCCTGTGCCGATGCGACCGTGGTGCCGGATCGGGCAGGCCTTCTAGCCACGTCGGCCAAGCGGTTGCGCGACATGCTGGCGCAGCCTGACTCCTATCGGCTCGGTCCGGCAGACCGATTGGCGCCCCTCCTCGAAGCGACGGGAGCAGGAGAACCGTCAGGAGCCGGAGCAGGATCGTCGATCCTCTTGACCATCTGGTCGGACAAACTTTCGGTACGGCGGCAGCGATTGGCCACGCTGGCCATCGAACTGATCCGCGCCAACAAGCGCATGCTGGTGATCTGCCCCGATCACCAACAAGCGGACGCACTCATCGGCACCATTGCGCGAGCCATGAAGGCCGCAGGGCTTACCTACAAGACCTGGGTGACTCGCTATGAAATGGCCTTGGCCCAGCAGGCCGATGGGGTCGGCATTCAGGAGCTGGGGTTCGAAGCGCAGATGCACCAGTTCTATGCCAAGTCTCGCGCAGACAAGGCCGCGCTCCGGCGCAAGTACGAGCGGTTTCGCGAACTGACTCCTGTGTTAGCCTATAAGGCGCAGAAGCAAAAAGATCTCGATGAAGTGCGCCTCCTGGAATGGCGCTTGATGACGCAGCTCACCGATCTCCAGAACAAGATCAAAGACGTGCATGCCACCCTGGCGGAATACGAAAACCTCCCGCTCTTCCGGAGGCTCAGCCTGCAGGCCGTCGGGAAAAACGTCTCATCGCTGCATCAATACCTCGAACTGTACGAGAGTCAATGTGCCGAACTGAAGGGAGAGCTCGATGTTGCCAAGACGCGCATCAATGAACTCGTGCCGGAAGCCGCTGTGCCGAAAGACATGCGACCGGAGTTTGACGAGCTCAAAGAAGACATCGTCCATCTGGGCGGGACCAAAAAAATCCGTGAGATACTCGCGGCGGAGGAAGACACCAACCGCCAGGCCTTCATCCAGAACCGGCGGCTCGTGGTCACCACGGCATCGCGAGTGCTGAGCGATCCCCTCTTCAGCCGCGTCCGGTTCGACGTCTTGATCGCCGACGAAGCCCCCTGGATCGCAGCAGCCCCCCTGCTCGGCGCAGCAGGGCTGGTCCGCGAGAGGATCGTGCTCAGCGGCGACACGAGGGACATCGCGACCGCCGGCCTCTGGGCCTCACCAGCGGCGAAAATCAGCTCATTCACGCCCCTTGCTTGACTGGGACCTCCATAATTCAGGATAATCCCTTTCCACCTCGATGTGCCGAAGTGGCGAAACTGGCAGACGCACTAGATTCAGGGTCTAGCGCCCGCAAGGGTGTGCGGGTTCAAATCCCGCCTTCGGCACCAACTACTCTATAGTGCAGCGATTCCAGGGGCTTGGCGTGCGGCGTTCTCATGCCGTGTTATTAGCGTGTTCATGCGAGTCATGGCAGCGTCTAAATTCTCTGCCTTGATCGTGCGATAGCGGAGAAACATTTCCACAGAGGAGTGACCGACGATCTTCATGATCGTTTCGGTATCGACCCCTGAGTCTGCGAGGTTCGTCACGG
>CAYHQK010000136.1:0-6329 GCA_964358535.1 uncultured Nitrospira sp.
CAGTCGAGGTCTCTGCGGGAGCCACACGCGAGCCGCGTGACCAGCGTCCGTCAGCACCCCAGCGTGCTCCGGAGCGCCAGCCACAGCCAGGTGGCACGATGGCCATGGCGCTGGCTTTAGCTCGTGCCAAGCAGAGACTGTAGCGCGCTGCAGATGACCGGTATTAGCTGTGGGCCTTGTTTGCCCGATGGTGCAAGAGCGCTGGGCCCAGCGGAAGTAGGGCGTGGCCGGTAAAGGCAAAGGTCAGGCTGGCTATCGCGTGATAGAAGGCCATGAGTCCCACGAGGATGTGGAAGATGCCGGGAAATAATTCACCGATTTGACCTAGGCGTGCGAGGAAGGTGAGCAAGAACGTTGCGGTAATGACGAGGTGCAGGGCGCAGAGTGTCGTATTCCGGTAGGCGGTGAGGTAGACCATGACGGCGGAAAAGAAAAAATAGACCAGGTTGATCGGCGCGAACAACACCATGTCGAGTTGGAAATTGGTGCTCGCGCTGACCAGTTTAGCGGTGCAGACGGTGGTCCAGAAGAATCCGTACATCGTCAGTGCCGTGCCGCCGAGCTGCTCGTGATAGCGGATGTCGGTCATGCCGGCCAGGATTTGCACGATGCCGCCGAAGGCAAGGGCGATGACCAGCGTGCCGATGTGATCCCGGTCCGGAATGACGCCGAGTTGTGCGGCGCCTAGAGTGAGGGCGCCGACCGCCAGTCCGAACAATCCAATTGCCAAGACATCGATTCGTCGCGGGTGTAATTCATCGGCCATAGGGACTCCTTGTTCAGCCTCGCCGCACCGATGCGGCCATTGAGTGGCGCCAGCATGCAAGAGCAGCAGCGGAAAAAGCAAGGTGCTTGAACGTGGGAGAGGGAAGTAGCGGAGCTGGCGCTAGAGCGTGGGACCTGGTTTGGTTTTGAAGTAGTTTCCGCCTTTGCTGCTGTCGTCGTCGCTGCCCCAAGCGATCTGCTTATCTAACCGTTTGAGGAGCGGGACATGCTTGGAACAGTGGATATAGGCTTCGTCAACTTCGACCAGGATCCAGGCGTCCGGGCGGCGGCCTCCCTTGAGTTTGGCTGCTTCGACCATGCTCGCTGGAAGATGGGGGAGGCTGGTGATCTCATCGGGGGAGAGCACGCGCGCCTTTCCGTTTACGTGCAAGCCGACGGTGCTCTGGAAGTAATCCAGAAAGATCATGCCGATCTGCGGGTTCTCCAGGATGTTGCCCACACTCGCCAGGACGCCGTTGCCACGATATTCCGGGTAGGCGAGCGTTTTTTTATCGAGCACCTGCACGAATCCTGGCGCGCCGGCTCGAAAGGAACAATCGCATGAGCCCTTGGCATCAGCGGTGGCGATGAAGGCCATCTCCTGCCGTGCGATGAATTGCTGCATCGTGGGATTCAGGTAATCCAGCATCTGCTTGGCGTAAAACGACGCGGCGCGGGCGCTGGTGCCGAACCGCTTCTGTGCCTGCTGTTCTGCTGCTGATGCCTGGCGTTTCATGGCTGTGTTTCTTCGTTTTCCGCTGGCTATTTTTCGTTGGCGCCCTCCACGAGAGGAGGATTGCTCATTCTACATGAGGAGGCCGCTTGTCCGCACCATTTCCTCTATTATTATGGGGCGAGCCCGTATTTCTTAAGTTTCGTGAGCAGCGTTTTGTAGTCGATCTGAAGGGCTTTGGCCGCGTGGGTTTTATTGCCGCGGTGCGCGTCGAGGACTCGCAGGATGTGGACCCGTTCCATGTCGTCCATCGACAGGTTGGTGTGGTGTGAGGCGTCACTGCCGACCGTTGGTTGCGGCAAGACCTGGGCGATGTCTTCCAGTGATAGAGGCCGATTGGTGGTCGTTGGGTTCATCAGGACGACTCGTTCGATCACGTTTCGCAATTCGCGGATATTGCCAGGCCAGGCATAGCTCACCAGTCGCGTGATGGCGTCCGGTGCGAAGGACCTGGCGGCCGTTCCCGGGATCCGGACCGTTGCAAGGAAGTATTCCGCCAAGCGAGGGATGTCCTCAGGCCGCTCGCGGAGGGCCGGGATCAGGAGGGTGACGGTGTTGATGCGGTAGAGCAGGTCGTCCCGGAAGCGGCCCTGGTGCACGAGTTCCTGGAGGTCTCCATTGGTGGCGCCGACGATGCGGACGTCGGCTTGGAGTGTGCGCGTGCTGCCGACCGGCCGGTATTCTCTTCGATCAAGAAATCTCAGCAGGCTCACTTGCATCGGCCCCGGCATTTCTCCGACTTCATCCAGAAACAGGGTGCCGCCTTCTGCTGCGGCAATGAGCCCAGGCTTGGCGGCGGTTGCTCCGGTAAACGAGCCTTTTTCATGGCCGAACAGTTCACTCTCCAGTAATTCCCGGCTGACGGCGCCGCAGTTCACGGCGAGAAAGGGGCCGTCTGCGCGCCGGCTCTGCGCATGGAGCGTGCGGGCTACGACTTCTTTCCCCGATCCGGTTTCACCTTGGATCAGGACCGGGGCGTTCGCAGGAGCCACCTGGGCAACCTGTGCCATGAGCTTCTGCCAGGCCGGGCTCTGTCCCGGCACGATCTGGTCGTGGGTATGCGCGAATCCGCCCAGCCGGGCCGCGACATTCTCGCGTCGGAGGGCGCGAACGGTGCGGAGTTTCGTGATCGCTGCCTTGATGACCGTCCCGTCGAAGGGCGTATCTTTGACGAGGAAATCCCAGGCGCCTTCTTTAATAGCCTCGACCGCGTCCTTCACGTCTCCATGGCCGGTGAGGATCATGACGTCCACGTCCGGTTGATGGTCCTTCACCCATTTCAGCACGGCGCGGCCATTGATGCCTGGCATACGGAGATCGCTGATCACGCAATCGAAGGTGCCGGAGGCAAGCCGGTCCAAGCCCTCTTGTCCCCGTGAGGCGGTCGTGACCTCGCAGCCTTCCTCGCGGATCGCCTGCTCCAGCACCAATCGGACATATTCCTCGTCGTCGATGACCAGGATGTGCATCATGCGGTTGTTTCCGGAAAGGCCAAATAAAATGTGCTGCCTGCGCCTGGGGTGGATTCCGCCCAGGCCCGCCCACCGTGTTTCTCCATCACCATTTTCACGATCGCCAATCCGACGCCGGTGCCTTCATAGTCGTCCGGTTGGTGCAGCCGTTCGAAGAGGCCGAAGATTTTCTCGCGATCTTCGGGGCCGAAGCCGATCCCGTTGTCGCGGACCCAGATGATCCGTTCCGTTGCAGTCCTGGTGCCGCCGATGCGGATATCCGGCGTCGTGGCGGGTCGGGAAAACTTGGCCGCATTGTCGAGCAAGTTCACCACGGCCTGACGGATGCCGACCGGCTCACCATAGAGATCGGCGAAGGGCAGGTCCACATGAATTTTCGGTTTGGGGCCTTGCGCGCCGCTGAACCGATCGACGATGAGGCTGCCGATCATTTCCAGCACGTTGAAGCGGGATCGCGGCAGATTCTGTTGTTCCAGTCTGGAATACTTCAGGAGCGCATCGATCATCGTGGTGAGCCGGAGCGCCGACGTTCGGATGACATCGAGCTGGTGTGTGACCTGGGGGTCTCCGGTTTCCTCAAATCGTTTTTTCAAGAGAGAGGAAAAGCCTTCGATTTCGCGAAGGGGCCCCTTGAGGTCATGCGCGACTGAGTAGGTGAAGGCTTCGAGTTCCTTGGTCTTGCGCATGAGGGCGGTGCCTCGCTCCCGGAGATTCGCCAGCATAGTCGCCAGAGAACTCGTCAGGATGCCGACTTCATCCTGCGTGGGCCAAGGTTCAAACTGGGCCGTCAGGTCATGGTGGGCGACGCGATCGGCCGTGGCGGCGAGCCGCTTCAGCGGTCCGGCGACGAGTCGTTGCATCATGAGGGAGATCGACAGGATGAGCAGCCCCAGCAGGCCGACGACACTGATGACGATGAACCGTGCCTGCTCGACGAGGCGATCTCCCTCGATCTTCATCTCCACATCGATTTTGCGATGCAATTCGATGAGCGAGGCGATCGCATCGGTGATCGTGGTCGCAGTCTGTTGGTACAAGGGCTCTGCAGGAGGCAGATGTTTCGTCTGTTGTCTGGTTGCCGCTTCGAAGTCTTCCCGTTGCGCACGTAAGGCGCTTAGGCCATCGGCGATGGCGACGATCGTCTGGCTTTCCTGATCGGCCAGGTCGCCCCGTCCGTGCTGTTGCAACATGCCGTACAGGACAGGATGCGTTCTGGCTGCATGGGCGGTTTGATAGGTGTCTAATGCCGTGAGCGTTCGGTGCTCAATCTCTGCGAGGGCCTTCAAGCTGGCGGTCTGAGCGGCAGGGCGTTGATGTTCAAGAAGCTGGTGCATGCGGGTTTGCATGTCGGAAAGGTTGCGGAGCATTTCCGCCGCCGTGACGACGCCGGGAATCGTAATCCGCTGATGGCGATCGACGTAGCTGTTGACGCGGGAGAGATAGAAAAACGACGCGCCGAGACTTCCAATGAGTAGGATAAGGATTAGGCTGAACGATAGCGCGAGCTTCTTGCCGATGGAGAGGCGGGCAATCCAGCCACTGGAGGTACGACGCATCGCCAACGGTACCACAGGGCCGTAGTGACTGCCAGGGGTGGGTGTGGCGTGGGCTTATCGCATGACAATTTTTCCGCTCTTATCCCAGAACCAGAAGACGGACAGATTCGGGTAGATGGCATTGACGGCATTTTGGCCCGCAACGGTAAACTGGCAACCGACGGCGACCAGCCAGTTTTGAGAAAAGTTCCATTGCAGCGCCGGCTCCACCCCGATAATCGTAAAGCCGCTTTTTTGCCCTGCGTTGACCTCATGTCCATCTGCCCGCCAGGTGAGTCCGTGTAAGGTGCTGACTTCGATGTTGTATCCGAACCCGTTCTGGTCATTGAGTATGTGCTCGAAAATCAGGCGCGTGTTGACGATGTCGCCGGTGTAGGTGTTCTTTCCGTTGTTCTCTCCCGGCGCGGCGTAGGTATAGAACACGGCTGCGCTGATGCGAATGGGTTCGAGGTTCTTTCTCGTCATGAGTCCTTGCGTCAGCCCATATTCGCCGAATCGCGTACTGGGAAGCCGGCCAAGTGGCGAGAATCCTCCTGGTGGCTTCTCCGCATCGGCCCAGCGGCTGGTCGGAAGCACGATCTGTGTGTAATGGGTAATGGAGGGGCGCCAGCCTCCAGGGTCTTGAATGATGGGCCGGTATTTCATGATGAGCGAGGTGTCGCCGAAGCCGGTCGAGCTCGTGCTCTGCCCGTTTTGGGTGGCCCAGAATGAATTCATCGAAATGGCGGCGCCGACTTCGATGTGGTTGGTCAATCCGTAGGCGGTATTGATCGAGGGTGACAGTTGGTAGAGATGAACCGGCCCATTTTTGCTGTCGGTCGGACCGCCGAGGCGATTGCCGAAGCTGCTCTCTCCGATTTGTGAGAATAGGAATTCTCTGATTGAGAGCTGCCCCTTCGGCTGCGTATCGACAGCCTGGAGGAGGACTGGACCATGGGAGAGTGGATTCCAGCTCTGGCGATACTTTTTGATCTCCTCATCGGTCGGAACCCAATCCAGCGCTGAAGATGAGGGAGGGGCAACGGCAGCCGTCAGGAGGAAGAAGGCGAGGGAGCTCAGGAAGAATTTTCGATTATGAATCTGTCGGATGAACGCAAACATAATTTCAATTCCTATTATTCCGGTCGTAAATGATGAGATATGTATAATGTATATGAATCTAGATTATCAACAATTGAATATGTTGCTGTTTATTATCATTTAATTGTTATGATGGAAAATCATTCAGCTTTCTAAGTAAGCGAAATATAGAGCCAACCATAAATATGATAAAATTGTATTATTGCTATTAGCAAGTATGCATGCTACACGTTTTATCATGGGACAGCCGCACAAAGCAGAATCTGTCGAACATTTCCAGAATCATCTGAAAGAAATCCGCATCGCTCACGATCTTTCACAGGGTAAGCTTGCCGGAAAAGCCGGGATCACCAGGCAGGCTATCTCGGCCATCGAATCGCATCTCTATTTACCCACGACGGCGGTCGCGCTTCGTCTGGCAGCTGCGTTGAGTTGTCGTGTGGAAGATCTCTTCAGTCTGGCGGGTGAACAGGAGGTCATCGAAGGGAGGCTGATCGGTCATCTTCCCCGGCGCGATGAGAAGATTTCAACGGTTCGCGTGAAGGTCGCGAGGGTCGGGGCTCGTATGGTCGTGCGACCGGTCACGGAACTGGGCGAGGTCCTGTCTTATAGTGTGCCGGCCGATGGGTATGCCACGGATGTGCAGGGCCAGGAATCTGGCGCCAGGGTGAGCGTGGCTCTGTCGCGTGACCGTCAGGCGATCGAAGAGGAAATTTCCGTCGC
>CAYHQK010000137.1:0-6297 GCA_964358535.1 uncultured Nitrospira sp.
CGAGGATCTGCTTCGGGATGACGTGCCCCGAGGGACTGTGTTTTTCGACGGCATGTCTGGCCGTGACAAGGTAGCCATCGCGCAGATGAAAGCCGGTGCCGCGAATTTGGATCTTGCCAGGCTTCTCAGGTGTGCGAGGGTCTTGGGTGTCTTCTAATATGCCGACGGTGGCGCGCTTGGCACGGTCGAGGGAGTCATGGTTGTTAGGCTCGGCCCATGAGATCGAGAATGGCAGGACGAGCAATAGGCATAGGGTAAACAGGGTTATCCGTCGATGTGGCGCATGTGTCTTTGGTTGGGCCAGGTCGTTCATGGAAAGGCCTTTCGTGCCGGGGTTGTTGGATCGTCAGATAGGAGAATCTATCGTCCCCACTACTTTTTGCGAAATCCGAAGAATGCTCCGATCGCTCCCGCTCCCGTTGAGGGGAGATAGCCGGAGAGTGCCTGTTTGAGTCCTTCTGCTCCTTGGCGCGCTGCCACGATGCCGTGGCTGATTTGTGTTTCCACCAGGGTCCAATCCAGATCGATCAAGCCGGTACTTTTCAAGACGGCGATACAGACCAGCAGTCCGCCTGCCATGAGTGATGCCATCGTCAGAAAACGCCGGAACGCCCAGCCGAGGAAGAATCCTCCCAGATAACTGCCACCGATGCCTGCCACGGCAGGCGATGAGAAATCAGTAATCCATGAGGTGAGTCCTCCGATCGTCGCCACAGCGGCGGCGATGACGGACTGTGCATTCCAGGGCGCATCGGCGAGAAGGGCTGCCCAAAAACCCTGCGACGATGATTCTTGCGGCTGTTCGTGGTCCTGTTCCATCTGTTGTCCCGGTAAAGAAACCGAGTAGATGGAATCACATCCTTAGGTGCAGTGCAAGCCGCGGTTTCGTTGTACTGTCGAGGTTGGTTGGCTATAGTAGCAACATGCTGTTTCAATCGTCGTTTGCCTGTCGGTGTGTGTCTGCGCTGAATGAGTTGAACGATACAGTTGTATGGTGACGCAACCACTTCGCACGATCGCGTTCAATAAACCCTATGGGGTCCTGCCCTGTTTTACCGACCCGGATGGACGGCCGACCTTGGCCGACTATGTGGCGATTCCTGGCGTCTATGCAGCGGGCCGTCTTGACTTGGATAGCGAGGGGCTCCTGCTCTTGACGTCGGACGGGACGTTGGCCCATCACATCACGGACCCGCAACATAAGTTGCCGAAAGTGTATCTCGCGCAGGTCGAACGTATTCCAAGCGAGGAGGCGTTGGAGCAGTTGCGACAAGGGGTGGTGCTGAACGGCAAAAAGACCAGGCCTGCTGACGCGCGTCTGTTGCCGAATGATCCGCAGTTGCCTGAGCGCCCCGCACCTATTCGTTTCCGTAAAAACGTGCCGACTGCCTGGGTGGAGATCACGCTATGCGAGGGGCTGAATCGGCAGGTTCGCCGCATGACCGCCGCAGTCGGGCATCCAACGCTACGACTTGTGCGGGTGGCGATCGGGCCGGTTCTGTTGGGTGACCTTCAGCCAGGCCAGTGGCGGGATTTGACGAATAGTGAGATTCAGCAGATTTATGTGGCTGCGTCTCGCCGATAAGCCTTAGCAGGATGATGAAAAAGGCCGCCAGCAGCGTTCTGATCTGTCGGAGGTGTGAAGGTTGATGCTTCAAAATGTCTCTCACCATGTGATCGTTGTCGCCGTGGGCCTCGTGATGGGTCTCTCCGGCTGTCAGGCGAGAGGCGGGCAGACGATGCAGGGGCAGCCCTGCTCAGTGATCGAAGGGGGGATCAATCTTTCAGACAGGATCGACACCCTCAACCGACTGGCCGATGCCTTTGCGGGTCGGTGCTATGAGACGGTGATCGTGCATGGCGAGAGGGCCCGGTCGGAATTCCGGCACAAGACCTTCTCCCTCATGAAGGAGGCTGGGAACATCTTCGTGCCCGAGGGTTCGTTCATCGATTATGTGTTGGAAAGTTATGAGCGAGGCTACCTCAGTCTCTTATTGGCGGCGAGCTACGCGAACGTGCAGAAGCCGGAGGAGGCGAAGGTGGAGCTCCGGCAATTGGATCATGAGCTTTTTACGCCGCTCTACAATTACGGCGAAGACCCGGTCAATCTGTTGTTGTCCGCCGTGTTATGGGAGCGAGTCGGTGAGGTGAACGAGTCGCGCGTTGATTGGCTCAGACTGAGAGACCTGGGTCTGATGTGGAAGGGCCAGCAGGACGCAGTTCGGCTATTTGCCGCGCGGCAGGTAGATCGAATCGATGAGGGGCAGGCGATCAGCGAGCCCTGGCACGTTTACGGCATCGGCCGATTCCCCAGCCTCACGTGGGATCTGCAATTCTTTGGATCCAAGGACGGATATTTTTCGGTGAAGGCGAACGGGGCATTTCTTCCCGCCTGCGAATCCGAGACCGGGGTGCGGCTGTCCACGCGAAGCTGGTTCGAGAAGGTCGCCATTCGCCATAGTCATGGATACCACCCGCTTCTAAATATGCAGGCCTGGATCCGGTTGCCGGTCGGTTTGACCTATAGCCTGGTTCCCCTGGCGGCAGGAGCCGGTATCATGGTTGGAGGTTGTATGGTCGATGCTGCGGCAGACGGCAAGGGGGCGCTGTGTCAGCTCTCGGTGGTCGGGGGCGCGGCCTTGATGAGCACTGCGCCAGCGGTGCTGGAAGGCGCGCTACAGCCTGATTTGCGCCATTGGGAACATGTACCGGCAGCCTTTGTGGTGACCAGAGCCTCCTCGCCAGAGCTGGAGCCCTGCTTGGCGAAACTTGGAGCTGTTCAGCGGCTTTGGTAGGAGTGCTCGGCGAGTGCGCTTCGGATGGGCTCCCGCGACTTTGCCAAGCAGCGTGACGCTTCAACCCAGAGTTGTATCGTGTAAGGCAAATAGTTTGGAGAGGCTGACCACCTTTGACGTAAAAGTGTTGCTGATGCCATCGTTTCTCTATTTAAGCCAAGGTATGCATGAGGTGGAGCCATGGCCCTAGACAAACAAGGATTTCTTTCGCCAGACCTGGAGCAGTTTCGACTTCAGGTTCGTGAGAAGTATATCTCTGCGTTTGCATTGGTGGAGCGGACGAATGAGTTGATTCAGAATTTCAAGTACAGGCTGGAAGTACCACTGTCCGATGATCAGAAGGTGCTCGCGGTATGTCTTCTGATTAAGGTGGCCAATGATATTCAAGCTTCTATGTTGCTGGCAGAACGAGGGTTAGTCTCTCAGGCGGCCTCATTGGTTCGAGTCGGTGTGGACGGCCTCATTCTTATGGCAAAGGTTTGTAAAGAGGCAGATTTTTCAAGCCAGTACCGCGCATTAGGTCTCAAGTCACAGCGAAAACGGCTCAATGCGATTATCAGAAGCCCTGCTCCTGGCTTGGACAATTTACGTAGCATTGCCCCCGATCTTCTTAGCAAGCTCGGCGATGAAGATGAACTAGAAATTGCTCACAAAACTATCGAGAAATGGGCTAGGGAAGTTGGGCTGGGTACGCTTTACGATGCTACGTACAGATCGTTCTCCGATGACGTGCATTCGGGGCCAGCATCGTTAGATAGATATTTGAGAGTGGATGAGTCTGGCAATCCTATTGAGTTCGTATGGGGGCCAGATGCTGAGCCTGACCCAAGGGTGGTCTTAGTGGAGGCCACTCGAGTTCTCCTCGGCTGCATTAACCTGATGAAGAATCTATTCAATCTCACGGACATTGATGGGCAGCATAGGCAACTGGTGGCAGATTTCGAGGTCTTTGCTAAAGGTCTGGCATGAAAAATTGGGGGAGTTGGTGATGCCGAGGGCCAGGAATGTGGATGTTGTCTGATTTGCACGAATAACTATTGCTTCCTCCGAAGTTGGTTCAGGCCTTTGCTCATCAGCCACCACGGTTGAGACCGACTTGTTTGGCTGTCTATCTCATCCAGTGAGGGCGTTGCGGGTGTGGTTCATTGCGCGCGTCGAACGAGGGCCTTCTGAGGCCGCGCGTTCCGCGAGCACGAAGCACGCCCGCTATGCCCTCACACACCTTCCACGTCGGCGATGATTGTATGGCGTCCTGAGGCTCCAGCCGGTTGCGGCCGGACAATTTCCGCAATCTGCAGCTGTCCTTTCGTGTCCGTCGCGCGGACTACGGTTTGAAACTTGCCACGTTTGGGCGGCTTCCACGCATAGTTCCAGATGACCCATGAATAGGGCGACATGGGCGGTTCGATTGTACAGTCGTTCCATGTCCGGCCTGCGTCGAAGCTCAATTCCACTTTGCTGATGCTATTGGGGCCGCCGAAGGCGATGCCGCGGAATTGTTGCTCCTGCCCGCGAATCGTTTGGTAATGGCCTGGGCTGTCGATGCGTGAGAAAATCTTGATGGTGCCGTCGTCGGTCCAGCCTTTGCGCTGCCAATAGCCCTTGTAGTCTCCGGGATAGACTTCGATCTCGGTAATCCATTTGACGTTCTTGATCCCGTACAGCCCTGGCACGATCAGCCGGATAGGAAAGCCATGTTCCTTGGGCAGCTTTTCGCCGTTCATCAGAAAGGCCAGCATGGCGTCGTCTTGCATGGCACGTGTGAAGGGAATGCTGTCGTCGTAGCCGTCGATGCCGCGAAAAATTACATCGCGCGCGGTTTCTTCGTCGGCGCCGGCTTCTTGCAGAAGTTTCTTGAGCGAGATCCCGCGCCAGGTGGCGTTGCCCATGCTGTCGCCGCCAGGGAGTGTATCGATGCACATAAGGGTGGAGACTTGATCGTACGAGTCGCGGTTCAAAATGTCGCGCCAGCCGAGTGCTAGTGGCGTTTTCACTTCGCCTTTGACGTGGACTTTCCACTGCTCGATATCGACGTCTCGCGTCATGGACACGGCGCTGTCGGCATAGTTCACGACGTAGAATTTTGCATTGGATGTGAAGTAGGTGGTGTCGCGCGATGGAATGGCAAACATGCGGCCGAACACGGATCCGACTGCGTCGCAGCCGCCTGTTAGCGCGGTGAGCGCTCCAAGTCCCGTAGCCTTTAGGATTGTTCGACGCGAGAATGGCATGCACCCTCCGATCATGATTCAGCTTCTGACCATTATGGTGCAGGAGCTGAATCATCGCAATGTTCTCTTCTGGCTTCAGTAGGCCTGCCTATGGCCGGCCTCTGGGCTGCGCTGCAATAGTCGAAAGCTATTTTGGCTCTATTGATCAGCCATCGAAGGAGTTTCCTTGTGGAATTGGTAGTTCCCGCGCCTGTGATTTGTTCGTTGGGGTGGTCCGATCAGCGGGAAGCCTCTCTTCATGGCCTAACTCTACGCAGTGGCAGTAGGGATGGCGTGCGCAGTCGCGTGATATTCGCCGCCAAAATGGCGAGATTCGCGGGATATTCGGTGATAGTTACCTACATAGAGTTTTATGCCCCTAGTGAAGCGGGTTTTACGTCATGCGAAAATGCTCAAAATGTCATTCGCATGACGGAAATGTTGTGAGAAAGTCGTCCTGGAGGGTTGGGCCGGGCAAATATTATGGTTGGACGGCTTAATGTGACGGACTTATTTACCCCTGGAAGCCCTATGGATACAGGTGATTGCTATATTTCGATAATTATTTCATCATGCATGTAAATGGTGCTTGACTCTCGGGGGGGAGCTTTGATATCTTCCCACCTGTTCGCAGGGTGCTTGTGCTTCTTGCCTCGGTAGCCGCGTGCGAGTGTTGCGGTGAGGGCATGCGGTTTTAGGGAATACCCAACCAAAATTTGGTAAAAGGGTCCCTTGACACGCTTCTGTGCACAGAGTATAGTGCACGGCTCGCGTGACGAGTGCTTTTGTTCTTTGACAACTGAATAGAGAATGTTGAGCAATGGTGTAAGTGTATTGAAGTGGTGGCCCTTGGTCCAAATTCTAAGAACACCTTTATGAGAGTTTGATCCTGGCTCAGAATGAACGCTGGCGGCGCGCCTAATACATGCAAGTCGAGCGAGAAGACGTAGCAATACGTTTGTAAAGCGGCGAACGGGTGAGGAATACATGGGTAACCTACCCTTGAGTGGGGAATAACTAGCCGAAAGGTTAGCTAATACCGCGTACGCTCCTTGGACTTCGGTTCAGGGAGGAAAGCGCTACCGTGGGTAGCGCGCTCTTGGATGGGCTCATGTCCTATCAGCTTGTTGGTGAGGTAACGGCTCACCAAGGCTTCGACGGGTAGCTGGTCTGAGAGGACGATCAGCCACACTGGCACTGAGACACGGGCCATACTCCTACGGGAGGCAGCAGTAAGGAATATTGCGCAATGGGCGACAGCCTGACGCAGCGACGCCGCGTGGGGGATGAAG
>CAYHQK010000138.1:0-6267 GCA_964358535.1 uncultured Nitrospira sp.
GAGTACAACGGATTCAAGATCTGCATCGGGAAAGATACGATTCATGGAGAGGAGATCCAGGCCCTTCGAGCGGTGATGGAGGCTGGCTCTTTTGTCTCTGGCACCGGGCAGCTCTCGGAACATCCCATCATTCCGGACTATCTGGCCTATATCAAGAAAAGCTTTGCCCACGTCAATGCGAAACGCCTGCACGTCGTCATCGACTGTGGGAACGGTGTGGCGGCCTTGGTGGCGAAAGAGGCCTTGGAATTTTTGGGCTGTCATGTCACAGGGCTCTATTGCGATCTCGACGGGAGATTCCCCAACCATCATCCAGACCCCACGGTCTTAGAGAATCTCGACGATCTGATTCAGGCCGTCAAACAGCACAAGGCTGATGTCGGGATCGGCTACGATGGAGATGCCGATCGCATTGGAACCATCGATGAGCAGGGGAATGTGTTGTGGGGCGACCGCCTGATGGTGATCTATGCGCGCGATATTCTGGCGGTAAAGCCTGGGAGTACCATCATCTCAGAGGTCAAATCGTCGCAGAGCCTTTATGATGATATTGCGAAGCGGGGGGGCCGCCCGATCATGTGGAAGACCGGCCATTCCTTGATCAAGGCGAAGATGAAAAGCGAACAGGCCCTCTTGGCCGGCGAAATGTCCGGGCATATGTTTTTTGCCGATCGGTACTTCGGGTACGACGACGCGATTTACGCCTCATGCCGGTTGGTGGAGATTTTGGCCAAGACCACTCAGCCGCTCTCTGCCTTGGTCGCGGACCTTCCGAAGACGTCCGTTACCCCAGAGATCAGGGTTGACGTGTCGGACTCCATCAAATTCGAGTTGGTCAGGCATGTACAGGATCGGTTGGCAGCCTGTATGAAGACCAGCGAGGAGCTTGGGCCTGCCAAGCTGGTGATCCGCGATGTCGTCACTATCGATGGGGTCCGTGCCATTTTCGACGATGGGTGGGGTCTGATCCGAGCCTCGAATACCCAGCCTGCCCTCGTGTTGCGGTTTGAAGCCACCTCGCCGGAGCGATTGGCCACGATCCGCGCAGTGATCGAAGGCGAATTAACGGCAGCCAAGCAAACCCTTGGCTCCTAGTCGTCACCAGCCAGCGAGTTTCCTTTTTCGATATGTGTTGTCTCCTGCCTGGCTCGTCCTGGCATGCCTGATCTTGGGTGCCATGAGCGACGCGGTCTCATGGGCTGGGCCTAGCGGCGATCCTCCATCAGTGAGACCCTTCCAAGTCGGAGAACAGTTCACCTACGAGATCTCTTGGCTGAATATCACAGCTGCCACAGCGGTGATGGAAGTAACTGCTGCTGGCACGGACGGAGATCAGCCGCTGGTGAAACTGGTCACCACGGCACAGTCGAGTTCCACGATCACCAAATTCTTTCCCGTAGATAATCGGGTAGAGTCAATACTGGATCCCGCTACGCTACTTCCGGAGCACTTGACCTTCAAGCGGCGAGAAGGGAAGAAGAAAGAAGACATCGAGTACACATTCCATCAGAAAGAGGGGTCGGTCACGGCGGTCAAAGGTGGGACGACGGAAATGTTTCAGATCCCACCTGGCACCCAAGACGTCATCTCCTGTCTCTATTATGCGCGCAGCGCATTGTCGTTACAGCCAGGCTCCTTTTTGACGATGAACGTGCATCACGATAAGAAGAACCACAAGCTGGACGTACGTGTTGAGGAGATCGAGACCATCAGCAGTCCATGGGGTAAGGTCGAAACGGCCCGCGTGTTGGTCGTCATGCCGTTCCAAGGTGTCTTCCTCAACCAGGGCAACATCCGGGTATGGTTTACCAACGATGACCGACGCATTCCTGTCAGGATGAAGGCGAAGGTGATCATCGGGTCGATTGTGGCGGATCTTGTGAGCGGGTTGCCTTCGGCGGCTTCTGTGAAATGAAGGACTGGAAGTTCCATTGCCCACCTCACATGAAACAGCTATACTTGCGCCAGGTTAGGTCATTTCTGGCGGTCTTGTAACGAGTAAGGATCATCGTACTGATTCATGGCACAGCAAGCTCTTACTCTCGAACGGTTTATCAGCCTTAACCAGCCAACATTTCCAGGGGGGGCTAGTGTCCTCACGGGGTTGCTGTCTCAGATCGGCCTCGTCGGGAAATACCTGGCTCATGATCTTCGTCGCGCTGCGCTCCTGGATATTCTTGGCACGACTGGTACGACCAATGTCCAAGGAGAAACGGTTAAGAAGCTCGACGAGATTGCCAATGAGACCTTCGTCAGGCTGTTGCAACAGAATGGGCAGGTCTGTGCCTTGGCCTCTGAAGAGATGGAGCAGCCGATCATCCTGCCGCGTAGCGGGGCGCAGGGAGCCTATATGGTCCTGTTCGATCCCTTGGACGGCTCGTCCAATACGGATGTGAATATGCCGCTCGGTTCGATTTTTTCCATCGTCATGAAACAGAGGCCTGATGACGTGCTGAGCGAGAGTGATCTTGTGCGGAAGGGGACCGAGCAAGTCGCGGCAGGCTATCTCCTCTTTGGCGCCAGTACGATGCTGGTCTTTACCACGGGCCAGGGGGTGCATGGGTTTACGCTGGACCCGGAGAGTGGAGACTATCTGCTCTCCCACAAAGCGATCACCATGCCGGCTCGGGGGAAGGTTTATGCGGCCAACGAGGGGAATTACCAGAAGTGGCCTTGCGGAACGCAGAAGTATTTCGACTATCTGAAAGTCAAAGATAAGGCGACCGGGCGACCCTACAGTGGGCGCTACTCCGGTTGTTTAGTCGCGGATGTGCACCGGATCCTCCTCGGGGGAGGGATCTATCTCTATCCCGGTGAGCTGGACAAACCGGAGGGAAAGCTTCGGTTGCTGTATGAAGCGAATCCCTTGGCCTGGGTTGTGGAGCAGGCAGGCGGGAGGGCCAGTACCGGCACGATGCGCATCCTCGACGTGGAGGCCAAGCAGCTCCATCAGCGGGTGCCGTTGATCATCGGCAGCATGGACGACGTGCTGGAAGCGGAACGTCATATTCAAGGTCAAGCGTAACGACAAGAGCCGTTTGAGGAGGGGACACATGGCAGATCGCGTACAGGACATTCTCAGCTGGTACAGCAACGACAACGCCGGAACGAAAACGAATATTGCCAGGCTATTGCGGCATGGCAAGTTGGCTGGGACCGGCAAGCTGGTGATTCTCCCGGTGGACCAGGGATTCGAGCATGGCCCGGCCAGGAGTTTCGCCGTCAACCCAGGCGGCTATAATCCTCTCTATCATTTTCAGTTGGCCATCGACGCTGGCTGTAATGGCTATGCGGCGCCGCTGGGATTTCTGGAAGCAGGAGCCGCGCAGTATGCCGGACAAATCCCGCTCATCCTGAAGCTCAACAGCCACGATTCTTTGCATGACGACAAGGATCCCATGCCGTCAGTCACGGGGAGCGTCTCGGATGCTTTGCGTCTGGGCTGTGTCGCCGTGGGGTTCACGATCTATCCAGGCTCCGCCCATTGCAATGCAATGTATGAACAGCTTCGCGAAATTGCAGAAGACGCCAAGGCCTGCGGATTGGCGGTCGTCGTGTGGTCGTACCCCCGTGGCTCCGTTCTGAGCAAGGAAGGGGAAACGGCGATCGATGTGGTGGCTTATGCGGCTCAGATTGCCGCCCAGCTCGGCGCCCATATCATTAAGGTCAAGCTGCCTTCGGCGCATCTGGAACAGGCCGCGGCGAAGAAGGTCTATGAAGCGACTCAAGTGCCGATCAAGACGTTGGCAGAGCGGGTCAAGCACGTGGTGCAGAGCGCGTTCGACGGGCGGCGGATTGTGATTTTCTCCGGCGGCGCCAAGAGCGAAGATCAGAACGTGTTCGAGGAAGCGCGCGCAATTCGCGACGGCGGCGGGTTCGGCTCCATCATCGGGCGAAACTCGTTCCAGCGTCCCAAGCCGGAGGCGATTAAATTTCTCCACACCATCATGGGGATCTATTCCGGCGAGAGTAAGTAAGGCGTCGGCGTTTCGCGCCACGAATGGTGGATCGGTCGTATGAAGCATGAAGGATCGTTGATATCTATGAAGTCACGTCGGCCTTGGGTTGTTCCGTTCACGCTGATCGCCGTGGGCATCGTCATCGGGATTGTGGTGGCGTCCGATATGGGCTGGCTGCCGAACGGCACAGCCGGGCCAGAGCCGGTTCTTGCCCCCCTCGCTCGCCCCGTGGCGACGGCGCTACAGTTGCCGATGTCCGGAGGAAGCGGGAAGAACTTCGTCGAGATTGCGAAATCGGTCAAACCCGCGGTTGTTAACATCGCAGCAACACGCACCGGCAAAGCGGGAGAGGGCCCTCAAGGCTCACCCTTCGATGATCCCTTCTTTCGGCGTTTTTTCGGAGACGAACTCAAGCGCGATATGCCGAAAGAACGCAAGGAAAAGGGCCAGGGGTCCGGGGTCATTGTGGATCCCAGCGGATTGATCATTACCAATAATCATGTGGTGAACAAGGCAGACGATATTCGCGTCGTGCTGTCCGATAAGCGCGAGTTTAAGGCCAAGCTGATCGGCACGGACTCAAAAACAGATATTGCCGTGATCAAGATCGAGGCGACGGGCCTGTCGCCTATTGCCTGGGCCGATTCCGATCAATTGGAAGTCGGCGAGTTCGTGCTGGCGGTGGGCAGTCCCTTCGGTCTGACCCAGACTGTGACGATGGGTATTGTCAGCGCGGTCGGGCGAGCCAGCATGGGGATCGCCGAATATGAAGACTTCATCCAGACCGATGCGGCGATCAATCCAGGCAATTCAGGCGGGGCCTTGGTGAATGTTCGCGGGGAGCTGGTCGGCATCAATACCGCCATCTTCAGCCAGAGCGGCGGGAATATGGGAATCGGGTTTGCTGTGCCCAGCAACCTGGCGCATGCGATTATGGATCAGCTGGTTCGAACAGGAAAAGTCGTGCGAGGTTGGTTAGGCGTATCGATTCAAGATCTCTCGCCTGAGTTGGCGGCGCAATTCGGCATTACAGAAACGAAGGGCGTGCTCGTCAGCGATGTGATGGATGACAGCCCTGCGAAGAAGGCGGGATTTGAACGAGCGGATGTGATCGTAGAGTTCGACGGCAAGTCGATGGACTCCCCCACGCATCTGCGCAACGCCGTCGCGCAAACTCCGCTCGGGAAAAATGTGTCGATCAAACTGATTCGAGACAAGAAACACAAGACTTTGGAAGTCACGATCGTCGAGCAGCCGAAGTCGATGGCACAGTCCGGATCAGAAGAGAGCGAGGAGTCGATCGCGCCGACCGGGGTGTTGTCCGATCTTGAGGTGCATGAACTGACGGAGGAGTTGGCCGGCCGGTATGGGATCAAGTCGTCCGAGCGAGGTGTCGTGGTGACGCGCGTCAAGCCCGGCAGCACGGCGGAGGAAATCGGCGTGCGGGAAGGCGACCTGATCCTGGAGGTGAATCGAAAGGCTGTGACCTCGCTCAAGACCTATGAACGGCTTCGGTCCGGTCTGTCTAAAGATCAAGCGGTCCTCTTGTTGGTCAAGCGGCAGGGCCGATCCATCTATCTCACGCTTCGGCCCTGAGGACCGTGGAAGATCCCGCGCGAGAGGAGACCGTGCCCAATCAGGTTGTCGCCCTCGTGCCCGCTGCCGGGCGCGGGCTTCGGATGGGCGGTTCCATCCCTAAACAGTTTCTGGCGTTGGGCGGTGAGCCACTCATCATCCAGTCCTTGCGGGCCTTGCAAGCCGCAGCGGTGGTCGATCAGATCATTCTTGCCGTTCCGTCCGCAGACATTGACTATTGCCAGCGCGAGATCGTTGCGAAACATCGATTCACAAAAGTGACGAAGGTGGTGGCCGGCGGCGCCGAACGGCAAGATTCGGTGCGGCATGCGCTGGCTGAAGTTCCCTCAGTCACAGAGATCGTGCTCGTCCATGATGCGGTCCGACCGTTTCTGACCCAAGGGATGATCGACGAGGTGGTGGCTGCAGCGAGGAAGCATGGCGCGGCGATCGTCGCCCTTCCCATGAGGGATACGGTCAAGCAAGTAGGGCCTGATGGGATGATTGAGCGGACGGTCGATCGCGCGCCCTTGTGGCTCGCGCAGACTCCGCAGGCCTTTCGACGGGATTGGATCGAGACGGCTCACCGGAAAGCGCATGCCGAAGGGGTGCGGGCCACGGATGACGCCTTCCTGGTGGAATGGCTCGGGCATGCTGTGGCGGTGGTCGAGGGGAGCGGGGAGAATATCAAAGTGACGAGGCCCGAAGATCTGGTGATCGGCGAGGCCATTCT
>CAYHQK010000139.1:0-6254 GCA_964358535.1 uncultured Nitrospira sp.
GGATAGGTCCGATGGTACGCGGCCATCATGCGATCGCGCGTCACTTTGGCCACGATCGACGCGGCCGCAATCGAGATGGACAGGGTATCGCCCTTAATGATCGAGCGTGAAGGAATGGCGAGATTCGACAGGGTGACGGCATCAATCAAGAGGCAATCCGCCGGAGGATTCAGCGAGGCCAGCGCGCGACGCATGGCCAGGCGAGTCGCTTCTAGAATATTGAGGCGGTCGATCTCCTGCTCCGTGGCGACCCCCACACCGATACCGCGAGCCCGCTCGACAATGACCTCGTAGAGCCGCGCGCGCTCAGATTCGGAGACTTGTTTCGAATCGTTGACACCGGCCAAGCGGCAACGAGAAGGCAGGACCACCGCCGCCGCGACGACAGGGCCCGCCAGGGGGCCCCGTCCGGCTTCATCCAGACCGGCGATGCGGCGATAGCCGCGCCGCCGGGCTTCCAATTCAAATTCGTCGGTCGGTCCCACGATGTGGCCCCGCGATGCGTCCATTGAACGGGCACCCGTCGACGGAACCAGGAAAAACGACTAGGCCTTCGGAGCCGCCGCAGCTTCTGCCGGCGCTTCGACCTTACGCGCGACCCCGGCCTTCGCCTTCGGGCTTGCGACGAACTCCCGATCTTCAACCTTGGCGAACTTGCCCTTCTTCCCACGAAGATAATAGAGCTTGGCCCGACGCACCTTACCCTGGCGCATGACCTCGACGCGCGTGACGATCGGCGAATGGATCGGGAAAATTCGTTCCACCCCGACGCCGTAGGAGACCTTGCGCACCGTGAAGGTCTCGGTGTTCAACAACCCTTTACGGGCGATCACCGCACCTTCGAACACCTGAATGCGCTCTTTTTCTCCTTCGACCACTTTTACATGCACGCGAACGGTGTCGCCGATTTCAAAAACAGGCGCCGCCGGCTTGGTGAAAGACTGCTGTATCCGTTCTAAGCGATTCATGAGACTACCCCTTCCTCCCCACATCGAACAGGCGTGCCAGCCACGCCTTCACGAGTAAGTTCGTCTAGCAATTGTTGATCTTCGAGACTCAAGACCCGACCCCGCAACAGATCCGGCCGTCTCTGATACGTACTTCGCAAGGACTCTTTCCGACGCCATAGACGAATGACCTCGTGATGTCCTGAAAGCAACACTTCCGGCACGGCCATCCCTCGAACCTCCGCCGGCCTCGTATAGTGCGGATATTCGAGCAACGAATCCGTAAACGACTCTTCCTCAATCGACTCCGGATCGCCCAACACACCGGGGACCAAACGGGCTGCGGCATCGATAAGCACCAGCGCCGGCAACTCGCCTCCGGTCAGCACATAATCCCCGACGGAAATTTCTTCCGGCTGCAAGGCCAGCCGCACACGCTCATCGACGCCTTCGTAGTGGCCGCAGAGAATGACGAGCCGGCGGGTGTCCGCCGCCAGGTTCTTCGCATAGGCCTGCGTGAACGGGCGACCATGCGGAGACGGAAACAACAACCGGATCTCTTCACCGGCCACGGCATACTCGGCCTGAATCTGTTCCACCGCGCGCAGGATGGGTTCCGCCTTCATCACCATCCCGGCCCCGCCGCCGTAGGGCACGTCGTCCGCCACCCGGTGGCGATCGAGCGTGTAGTCGCGCAGGTTCCGCACCTGCACATGCAACAGTCCCTTCTCCTGCGCCCGCTTGAGAATGCTTTGGGCGAGCACCGGCGCCACCATATCGGGGAACAGGGTCAAGATGTCACAACGCATGGCGATCCTCAACCAAATCGTCGATCCCACGAACCAGCATCCGGCGACGCACCAGATCCACCGACGTCACAAAACTCTTCGCGGCCGGAATGAGGACTTCCTCCGTCCCCTTGCGAACGACGAAGACGTGATTGTCCGGTATCTCCAAAATCGTCTCCACCACGCCGACCTCGTCGCCCCGCTCGTTCTCGACCGTCATCCCGATGAGGTCGCACTCAAAATAGACGCCCTCGGCCAGCGTCGCAGCTGGACGACGCGGCACTTGGATCAATCCCCCGCGCAGCGCCACGGCTTCTTCCGGCGTCGTCACACCGACAAAACCCATAATGTAGGTCGAGCCGGCGCGTCTGACATGCGCCACCGTCTTCTCGACCACCTGTCCCGTCGGCGCCACCACCTGCACCTGCTTCAGATGGTCCAACCGGCCAGGCACATCGCTCAACAATCGCACCTTGAACTCGCCGCGCACGCCAAAGTGGCGCTCGATCTTGCCGATCGTCACAAGATCTGCCGGCGCCGTGGTCACGTATTACGCGCCCTTCTTCTTCGCGGCTTTCCCTGCGGCTTTTTCCGCTTCAAACGTCTTCCAGACGCCACAACGACGGAGCAACGTCTTGACCGTGACGGTCGGCTGCGCGCCCTGGCGCAACCAGCTCAACACCCGTTCCTGCTTCAACTCCGGCAGACCCGCTTCCTTCAAGGGATCGAAGATCCCCAGAATTTCCAGAAACCGCCCATCGCGCGGCTTCCGTGAATCCGCTGCGACAACGCGATACAGCGGTCGTTTATGTCGTCCCGTTCTCGTCAATCTCAAATGAACAGCCACTAGACTCCTCCTTCTATACAACACACCATGATGATGACTATCGACCCTTACATGGATCGCAGAAGTTGCGCCAACTGCCGGCGGCCTCCCGACCCTGCCATAACCTTGGCGATTTTCCTCGCCGAGAGAAACTGCTTAATTAACCGATTCACTTCTTCCACCTTCGTTCCGCTGCCCCGGGCAATCCGCTTCTTCCGGCTTCCGTTGATGAGCGTATGATCACGCCTCTCGCGCGCCGTCATCGAATCGATCATCGCCGTGACCCGCTTCATCTCCCGCTCAGGCACCTGCCCGTCCATCGCCCCCTTGAGCTTCTGGCCGCCCGGCAGCATCCCCAAAATCTGGTCCAGCGAACCCAGACGACTAACTTGACCCAGCTGAGCACGGAAGTCTTCCAGCGTGAACGTCGTGCTGGTCAACCGCTTCTGTGCATCCGCCGCCTGCTCGATCGTAAAGGTCTCTTGGGCCTTTTCGATCAGCGAGAGCACGTCGCCCATACCGAGGATGCGCGAGGCCATCCGGTCGGGATGAAACAGCTCCAGCGCGTCCAACTTCTCGCCCACGCCCAAAAACTTGATCGGCTTGCCGGTCACCGCCCGGATCGACAACACCGCCCCGCCCCTGGCATCGCCTTCCACCTTGGTCAGAATAATGCCGCTCAGGCCGATCCGTTGATCGAACTGGCTGGCCATCGTGACCGCATCCTGGCCCGTCATGGCATCGGCCACCAAGAGCACTTCGTGCGGCTGCACAGCAGCTCTCACCGATACCAACTCTCCCATCAACTCATCGTCGATATGGAGACGGCCGCCGGTATCCAGGACGACGAGATCGTACCCCTGCTCCCGTCCCCGTTCCACGCCGGCCTGGCAAATGCGGACGACATCCGTATGGGAAGCCTGGGCCGGATCGACTCGATGCACGTCGATCTCAAGGTCGCGCCCCAGACTCGCCAACTGATCGCCGGCTGCCGGTCGCCGAGGATCTGCCGCAACCAGAAGCACCCGCTTCCCCTGCGCCTTAAAATACCGCCCGAGCTTGCCGCAGGTCGTGGTCTTTCCGGCTCCTTGCAGCCCGACCATCATCACGACAGTGGGAGGATGCGAGGCCAACGCCAACCCGGCCCGCTCGCGGCCCATCAGCTCACAGAGCTCGTCCCAGACGACCTTGACCACTTGATGGCCGGGGGTCAAACTCTGAAGGACTTCCTGCCCGACTGCCTTGACCCGAACCCGCTCGATGAAATCCTTAACGATCTTGAAGTTGACGTCGGCTTCAAGCAACGCCAGACGAACTTCCTTCAAGGCTTCCGCGATGTTCTGTTCTGTCAGAACTCCAGAACCGCGCAGCTTCTTGAAAATCTTCTCAAACTTTTCGCTGAGAGAATCGAGCATACCGCCACATAGCAAAAGGCAATCGAAACCCCTAGCTCCAGATTTTCGATCACCTCGAAAATTCTAGCAAAAGAGCATCGGGGAGTCTAAAGGACTAAACGGGATGAAGTCAAGGGAGAGAGAGGCCTTGGAGTGGGCAGTTTAGCCCGTACATTTCATTGACATGTCAGAGACCTTTCGCTATGGTCCTACCGTTATCTCCGTGAGACTACGCAAAGACTTATGAGGCGGTTGCCGTGAAGAAATCACCCTTGATTTTGCTCGTGTTTGTGCTCATCGGTGGGCTATTAGGCGGAGTCTTTGGGGAAATCCTCCGGGTCATGGCCCCACAGGGCGCGATTCAGGCGATTTTCTCCAGCAATTTCAACCCGGGCATCAGTCCACCGCTGACGATCGACCTGGTCCTCATCAAGCTCACGTTTGGCTTGGTTCTGAAAATCAACTTACTCAGCCTCCTCGGGATGTTCTTGGGCATCTATCTCTACAAAAACGTCTAGCACCCCGGTCGGCTGCTGAAAAAGCCCGCCAGCTTCGTTCTCGCCTCGAAAGCATCCTCAACGTAGCCAGAGGCTACGCCTCCGGTGCTTTCATCGGCGACGGCCTTGCTGGACGGCCTTTTTGAGCAGCCTGCGAACTGCTCTCCTCTTTCCCCTAACGCACAGACCATTGAAACACTTTACCGAAATGACCTTGCTGTAATCTGCTAGATCTCCGAATTCAACTCGAGCGCCTGCAGCTTCAACGCGCGGATCTTATTGCGGAGAGCGGCGGCCCGCTCAAAATCCAACTGCTTAGCGGCGGCTTTCATTTCCGTTTCCAGCCGCTTGATGACCTCCTCGGTGACTTCCTCCGCTCCATAAAGGGCCGGAGACTCTGCCACCAAATCCAGCTGCACTGTTTCCACTTCTGCCGTGGCATAGTCGAGGGACAGGACATCCTTCTTGATGCTGGTCGGCACGATGCCATGTTTGGCATTATAGTCTGCCTGAATCGTGCGTCGGCGCCCGGTCTCATCGATCGCCATTTGCATCGACGCCGTGACGGCATCCCCGTACAAAATCACATGGCCACGCAGATTCCTCGCGGCCCGCCCAGCCGTCTGGATCAATGATCGATAGGACCGCAGATACCCTTCCTTGTCCGCATCGAGAATCGCTACCAGCGTGACCTCCGGGAGGTCCAATCCTTCACGTAGAAGATTGATCCCCACCAACACGTCAAACACCCCGCGCCGCAAGTCGCGGATGATCTCAGCCCGTTCCAACGTCTTAATGTCGGAATGCAGATAACGCACCTTGATCCCGAGATCGTGATAGTACTCGCTCAAATCCTCCGACATACGTTTGGTCAAGGTGGTGATCAACACCCGCCCGCCCTGCGCCACTTCAGCCCGCACTTCTCCCAGGAGATCATCGACCTGGCCCTTGGCCGGTCGCACCTCGATGACCGGATCCATCAGACCGGTCGGACGAATAATCTGCTCAACAACCTCTCCTGCCGTGTGCCCCAGCTCATAGGGACCCGGCGTCGCCGAAACGTACACCGCCTGCCTGAGACAACGCTCAAACTCGGCAAACTTGAGCGGCCGGTTATCGACCGCCGACGGCAATCGAAAACCGTACTCGACCAAGGTGCGCTTCCGCGAGTAGTCCCCCTCGTACATTCCGCCGACCTGGGGAACTGTCGCATGGGATTCGTCCACGATCAGCAAAAAGTCTTTGGGAAAATAATCGATGAGCGTCGGAGGCTGTTCGCCGGGCGCGCGGCCACTGAGATGCCGCGAATAGTTCTCGATGCCGTGGCAATAGCCCATCGCCCGGATCATTTCCAGATCGAACTTGGTGCGTTGCGCGATCCGCTGAGCCTCCACGAGCTGATTCTGCTTCTTGAAATAGGCGACGCGCTCATCCAGCTCTTCTTCGATGCCCGTAATCGCTCGCTCGTACCGGTCCGGCGCAATAAGATAGTGCGTGTTCGGATAGATCGCGACTTTCGGCAACTTCCCGAGCGACTTTCCCGTGAGCGGGTCGATTCCGTGAATGGCGTCGACCACGTCGCCGAACAGCTCGATCCGGACGGAGACCGCGTCATTCGACGCGGGGAAAATCTCGATGACATCGCCACGAGCTCTGAAGGTGCCGCGGTGGAAATCCATATCGCTGCGGGCATATTGAATCTCGACCAGTTTGGCCAGAATCTTCTCCCGCCTCATCTCCATCCCCTCTTCGAGGAAGATCACCATCTCGTGATAGACCTCCGGCGACCCCAGGCCGTAGAT
>CAYHQK010000140.1:0-1211 GCA_964358535.1 uncultured Nitrospira sp.
CCCTCTTCCGTCAACCCCATGCTCGCAAGCGGATCGTCTTTGTGGGCATCGAAGCCGGCCGAGATGATCACGAATTCCGGCTTGAATGCATCAGCCGCCGGGACCAGCGTTTTCTGAAAGACGGCGCGGTACTCCTCATCGCCCTCCCCCGCTTCCATCAGCACATTGATCGTGAACCCCTCCCCTGCCCCACGGCCTCGCTCCGTCGCGCGACCCGTGCCGGGATAGTGGGGAAACTGATGGGTGCTGAAGAATAAGACCGACGGATCCTCTTCAAAACTATGCTGCGTGCCGTTCCCGTGATGCACGTCCCAATCGACGATCAAGACCCGGCTCAGCCCATAACGCTTCTGCGCGTAGCGCGCGGCAATCGCCACATTATTGAAGAGGCAGAAACCCATCGCGTGCCCCGCTTCTGCATGGTGCCCCGGCGGCCTCACTGCACAAAACACATGATCGACGTCGTGAGCCATGATCGCGTCAACGGCAGCCAAGGCCCCGCCGGCAGCCAGATAGGCGGCGGTCAAGGAACCAGGAGACATGGAGGTATCAGGATCGAGGGAGACCCGCCCAGTTGCCGGGGCCTCAGCCTTTAGCATCTCAAGATAGGACGCGGTGTGAATCTGCGTAATCCATTCGTCTTCCGCCTTTCTCGGTTCAATCCTGGTCAGCCGAGCCGCCGTCCCGCTCTGCTCCAGCTGCTGCATAATCGCACGCAGCCGATTGGGCGACTCAGGATGCCCGGCACCCATATCGTGTTCGAGATAGGCCGGATGGTAAACGAGACCCGTCTTCGCCATAACAAAGTCCAGTGATGAGTGATGAGTAATCAGTGATCGGCAAGAGCTGGGGACATCCCTACTCATCACCTGCGCGAATCGTAGCACGCAGCCCAGAGCGTAGACAACGAGCGTTCGCCGCTGCTATCGTCACATATACTTGGAGGAAACCATGGCGAATCGCCGCATTGAACCGCTCAAAAAAGTCCTGGAGATCGATCCGACCGACGAAGTCGCCTGGTTTGGGCTCGGGAAGGCCTACATGGAAGATGCGAACTTCGAAGAAGCGGCCAAGGCCCTGCAGCAATGTGTCACGGTCAAGCCCAGCTACTCAGCCGCCTACTATGCCCTGGCCCAATCGCTGCACAAGCTGGATCGAATCGACGAATGCCGAACCGTCTGCGCCACCGGCATCGACGTCTCCACGAAAAA
>CAYHQK010000140.1:1311-6249 GCA_964358535.1 uncultured Nitrospira sp.
GCATCATACCGAGATGCCAGAGCAGATGGAAGATTTCCCCTGAACTCGGCAAGAGAAAATTTCTCCGGCCTCGCCAGCGAGAATGGTATGATCCTGAGCCCGCATAATGTGAGGGCGAGATGAAGGAGATATTATCTATGCCAGCGAAGACCAGCCTGAAAAAGTCGACCTCGCGCAAGACCGCTTCCCCGAAACGGCAGAAATCCACCTATGCCGAGCGTTGGGACCTCTCCCATTTGGCAGAGAATCCGGTCAAACATTTTGAAACCCTGCTGGCAAAAATCGAGTCCCAGGTAGCGCAATTCGAAGCGGCGCGAACCCGGTTCAGTCCGACCATGGAGACAGCCGTCTTCCACCCGCTCCTGACGCTCAGTGAGAACATCGCAGCTGCCTCGTCCAAGCTCAGCGCCTACGCCTATCTCTGGTTTTCCGAAAACACAAAAGACCTCGCCGCCCGCTCGTTTAAGGACAAGGTCGAAGAGCGGCTCACAGCGCTCCAGAATCGGCTGGTCTTCTTCGACCTCTGGTGGCAAAGCGTTGATGAGAACAATGCGAACCGGCTCATGGCTGGAACCGGCACGCTCCGGTATCACCTCGAAACCATTCGCCGGTTCAAGCCTCATACCCTGTCCGAACCGGAAGAGAAGATCGTCAACATCAAGAACATCACAGGGCGCAGCGCCGTCCATTCGCTCTACGACGTGGTGACCAACGCCTTCACCTTTACGCTCACCGTCAATGGCAAACGGAAGGCGATGACGCGTGAAGAACTGACGTCCTTTCTCCGCCATGCGCAAGGGCGGCTGCGCGAAGCCGCCTATCGGGAGCTCTACCGTGTCTATGCCGATCAGCACGATCTGCTGGGCGAAATCTACAAGACCCTGGTCAACGACTGGAAGGCGGAGAATCTTCAACTGCGCCACTTCACCAGCCCGATTGCCACCCGCAACCTCGGCAACGACATTCCGGATGCAGCGGTGGCCTCGCTCCTCAAGGTCTGTCAAAAGAATGCCGGCATCTTCCAGCGCTACTTCCGCATCAAAGCTCGTCTCTGCAAGATCAAGCCGATGAGCCGCTACCACATCTATGCGCCCCATCGCACGGAGCAGAAATCCTATCGCTATCAGGACGCCATCAACATGGTGCTGGAGGCCTATCGCGGATTTTCTCCGCAACTAGCCGACCTGGCGGAGCGGGTGGTGCATGAACGCCATATCGATGCGCGGACGAGACCGGGGAAAATCGGGGGCGCCTATTGCTACAGCGTCGTGCCCAGCATGACCCCCTACGTGCTGCTGAACTTCACCGGCGAAGCGCGCGATATCGCCACGATGGCCCATGAACTCGGCCATGCCGTCCACGGCATGCTGGCGCAACATCATTCCATCTTCACCTTCCATTCCACCCTCCCGCTGGCGGAAACCGCCTCGGTGTTCGGGGAACGCATCCTGTCCGATGCCCTCATGAACCAGGAGCGGGACAAGAAGGTGAGACAGGGACTCCTGCTCAACCAGCTGGACGACATCTACGCCACGGTTCTCCGGCAGGCCTATTTCGTCCAATTTGAAAATCAGGCCCATGAGATGATCGCCCAGGGCGCGACCGTGAAGGATCTGGCCAAGACCTATCTGGCAGAAGTGCGGCAGCAGTTCGGAAAAGGCATCAAGGTCCCGGAAGAGTTTCAATGGGAATGGCTGACCATTCCCCACATCTTTGCCAGCCCCTTCTATTGCTACGCCTACAGCTTCGGGAACTTACTGGTCCTCGCGCTGTATCGCATGTATCAAAAAGAAGGGGCCTCGTTCGTGCCAAAATATCTGGAGCTGCTGAGTACTGGCGGATCGGAATCGCCGCAGACGATTCTTGCCAAAGTCGGAGTCGATATGGCCTCGGAGGACTTCTGGCAATCGGGATTCGATACGATCAGCGAGATGGTGGATCAGCTGGAACAGACGCTGTAAGCAATTCTCTCTCATGACAACGGCACCGAATATTTTATTCGCCCCTAAAGTAAAGCCATGATCTCCCATCATCACTTTCGGTCATCGAAGTGAGTAGCTAAGTACTGCCTTGAATAGGAGACTCTTTAAAAACGGTTCCGCCTCTGTCTCCAGCGACAACGGCGGCTCTTCCTGAAGCCTTCGTTGGCTGTATTGAATATCAATGGCGACGTCTGGCAGATCGGGATGGAGACAGATAAAGCCATGCATGTCCATAATATAGACAGCCCCTTGATACCCAGGAACTCCCCGGTCCTCAGCTGTCACATCATATCTCATGCAATCCGGCGCCAGAGTTCGGTCGGGGGAAATATTGACTGAGACAGGCCTATTACGGTCCGTCTGCCCCGAGTAGCCTTGAGCAAGTTCCTGAAGAAGTTCAGCGCGACTTCCGGCTGCAGAGGAAACTCGACCACCTCTTACAAACGCAACAACTGTATGGGTTTTCGATGGCGGTGTGGTCAGCTTACGCAACAAGACCATCATGCCAGGGCCTTGTTGCTTGCGAAGCTCCGGAGAAGCCAAAAACCAGTGTTCTCCCTGCGGGGGGAGAATGGAAAGCCCTTCCAACTCCAGGCGCTGTGTTGAATCGATCACAGGGATAAACTGTGATCCTCCTGCACAACCCACCATGCCTAGCCCCACACCAAACACGATACTCCACACTCGAACGACTCGCATGGAGCTACCTCCCAAGTGCCGCAATGTTTTCTTAACGGATCAACCGCCCAGCCTCAAGTTTTGGAACACCTTCCCACACCTCACTGAACTACGAGGGCCGCCTGCCCCCAATTGAGGTTGCGCGACACTGTGCACCCCGTCCCAGCAAAGGTGATGGTGGCCTCCCCTGAAGCTTTACCGATGACTCCAGGCAAATAGCCCATTCGCAAAGGCCCGCTCCTTGGATATTGCACCACTTTCCTGATCACCTCCCCACTGGATTGAGACATGAAATTCAATTCCTCATTCCCCTGAAAGCCCTCGATATTGATCTCGAAAAATAACCCATCAGGGCTCATCAGTTCGACGGAAAGTCGACAGCCACCTTCTCCCTCAGCAACGAGTGGGAAGGGAATGACTTTCGCGATAGCAACTTGGCCAGCTTCCCTATCGAACAACGCCCAATCTTGGCTCTCGGCAAGATAGTACTTGCCATGAGCGAGTAGAACTTCCTTCCCGCGAGATGTATCCATTCCCCAATGGAGCCCCCTGGCAATCAGACCAGCGGTAGTCCACGCCGGTATATCTGGGGCTTCAGTACTCTGCCATCGCACCGTGCCCTGCTCATCCACGACGGTCGTTCCCCGTCTCGCTTCTTGCGATCCATGTCGCGTCCACAGCTCAAGAGGTTTCCCCACAGGGAAACCGGCTGCCTCTACGCGATACGTAACAACAGTGATAGCCCCATGCCGTTCACGGCTGTGTTCGATTAGTTTGAGCGACTTGTTCTTATGGCCTTGAGCCAACTGGCTCCACTGAAACGGCGCCTGCGTAGCACACGCTCCACACGCGAGGAAAATCGCAAGAAGTGTAACCGCCATTTTTATTCTCATGAGCATGCTTACCTCCTTAGCGTCTACCATTCATTGGCTGACAGCGGTATAGGTGGCCATGAGAGATCGAGCCCCCTCTTCGGTAATGAGGCTAGGCAGAAAACACATCCCGCTTTCCCCACTTGCAAAGGCCAACAACACAAAATAGATCTTTCCAGCCTCAAGACCCATTGGGCCGCCGCATGAACGCCACGGATTTGTGCCAGACGCCGATCCCAAACCTTTAGCCAGCCCCACCACAACCTGATAAGTGCCCGGCTTCAGAGAGACCTTGGCGTAGGTTGCTCGCCTGAGCTGAAGAAGCGTCTCTTCGTTCACATGAACAGGGAGAGCAATTCCTGAGAGCCAGAACACGTCTTCGCGGAAAAAGTAGACTTCTGCTGACGGCTCTGACGGATTTGTCACCCGAAGCGGATGCTGGAAAATTTTCGAGGGGAGCTGGCAACCCACAACAGAAAGTAATGTTACGAAAATGAGCATTGCCCCGACCGCCATCTTAAGGTTCATAAAATCACTCTCCTTTCAATCGTTGGTGTATTTTCCTGCCTCGCATACGCTATGGCATATTAGCCTTGCAATCGCGCTACTCTCACTAGCCCTCTCAGCTTGGAACGAGTGCCTTATCTCATGCTCAATGAAACACCTAATGTTTCGGGCGACAGCGCCATCTAAAATGAAACAACAATCACAAGAGCAATTACGACGCCACTGGCGGCAATAAACCATCCCGCAAAAATGACTGAACTGGCCTTAACTTAAGTAATTAGCATCAACTACGTCGAGGGCAGCCCCACAAGACCGGGGAGCAATTCCTCATGTGAACAAAACCTGTCTGGGGGAAAATGGGGCAGCAAAGAGAACTGCTCGAACTGATTACGATGCCAGGGCTACCATAGCCCGCCCATCCACAAGGAAACAGATGCATACGGCATTGCGAGAGGGACGCAATCGATCAATCCTCATACAGGAATGTGCGTGGAGGCAGGGAGAAGTAGCGGGGCGAGCTACTTGGCAGAGCCGGCCTTGAATCTCGCTGCGACTTCGGCGACGCGCAGACCTAAGGCCTTGGCATCGGCCAGTTCCTTGTTATCGATACCGGGACTGTCGCCCTCCGTCGTGGCAGAAGCGCCGAAGGCCCCGCCGCCGCTGACGACGATCATCTGATTCCCCAACATCGCAGCCAGAATCGTCAACATCGTCACTTCTTTGCCGCTGGATATCTGGCCGCCGGTCGCAAAGGCCGCGCCGACTTTGTTCTTCATCTTGAATTCGGGAAACACGCCGAACTTGAACTGCCAGTTATCGAAGAAGGTCTTCACCTCACCCGACATGTTCGACCAATAGACCGGCGAACCGACCACGACTGCATCGGCGGAGAACAGATC
>CAYHQK010000141.1:0-6220 GCA_964358535.1 uncultured Nitrospira sp.
ACCATGACCATCCAGCCCTTTTCCGACTTCAGCATGACGTCCGCGCTGTAGCCGTAGAAGGTGCTGGAAGCATCGAGCATGCGCTGCGCATAGACGTCCACGCGGTTTTCGTAGACGAACTTGAAGTAATCGCGCATACGCTTGTCGCCGGTCATGTCCGACAACTTGGCCGCAACGCCTGCGAACGAATCGAGGTCGTTACGTGTGTCGTACAAGGGCCGGATGCCGCCCTTCCAGATCTGCACCCACGGATTGGATACCGTGACGGTCATTTCTGGATAGGTGAACTCCATCCACGAATTCGCCGCAAAGGCGATATCGTTGTGGTTGACGTCCGAGGTCATCTCGATGTCCTGAGTGATCAGGGTCTCGATGTTCGGATCGACGTTACGCACCATGTCATAATGGTGTTTGGCGTTGTTGAGCACGTTCACGTTGACAACCCAACGGAACTTGCTCGGCGTCGGCATGTGCGTCTTGCCCGTGAACACCTTGCGCCCGTACTTCGGGGTGCTGACGATCAGGGCGGTGTCGCCGTGGTTCCAATAACCGACTTCCTCGCCGTAGTAGTACGACTTGGTCTTGATTTCCTTGCCGTGCGCGTTCGGATCCAACGTGATGTTAAATGGATCTTCACCCGTGTGCACCGCAATACCAGCACCGGACCAGGGCGTCGACGTCCAGGTTCCGGCCTTGTAGTTACCGGCCCAGGTATGCTGCCCGGTGCCGAACTTCCCGACGTTGCCGGTGACGATGAGCACCATCGCGGCGCCGCGGGAGTTGATGGTCTGATGGAAATAGTGGTTCGTCCCTTCGCCGTTATGGATAGCGGCGGGCTTGATCGAACCTGAGTCACGCGCCCAACGAACCAGGAGGTCCTTTGGCGTCCGGCAAATCTGATGACAGGTGTCCAAGTCGTAATCCTGGAAGTGCACCAAGTACATCTGCCAGACCGGCATCGCGTCGATTTCACGGCCATTGAGCAACTTCACCCGGTAGGTCCCGGTGAGGGCTGCATCGATGCCGCTGTTCTGATAATGCCAGCCGACCTGCTCACGATGGAGCGGCACAGCGGCCTTCTTGTTCAAGTCCCAGACCATCATGCCGCCGAGCCGGGCAACCTGCTCCGGCTTCAAGGACTGCACGCGGCCCGAGTAGCTCTTGGAGAAGTCAGGGAACTGGTAATCCGCCACCACGTCGCGCGGATCCAGGAACTGCAGGGTGTCCGTACGGACAAGCACCGGCGAATCGGTGTACCCCTTCAAGAAGTCCACGTCGTGCATGTTCTCATCGACGATGATCTTCATGGCGCCCAAGAAAATGGCACCGTCCGACGCGGGTCGCAACGGCATCCAGTAGTCGGCGCGATAAGCGGTGGGGTTGTACTCAGGCGTGATGACCACGACCCGGGCGCCCCGTTCGATACATTCCAACTTCCAGTGCGCTTCCGGCATCTTGTTTTCGACGAAGTTCTTACCCCAGCTGGTGTTCAGCTTGGAGAAGCGCATGTCGGACAAGTCGATGTCGGAACCCTGGGCGCCGCACCACCAGGGGTGGGCGGGGTTCTGGTCGCCGTGCCAGGTGTAGTTCGACCAATAACGGCCGCCCTGTGCCTGATCCGGGCTGACTTTGCGAATCCAGGTGTCCAGCAACGCGTTGACGCCGCCGTTCATTCTGGTGTTGCCCATCTTGCCGATGATGCCGAGAACCGGCATACCAGCGCGATGCTTGAAGGTGCGGGTTCCCGCACCCTTCATCATTTCGATCATTTCCGGCGCATAACCCTGCTCACGGAGGCGACGGGCTCCAGCTTCACCGCTGTACCGCGTGGCAATGATGATCATCGCCTTGGCGGCATAGGTGAAGGCCGTGTCCCAGGACACGCGCAGCATGTCGTCCAGGAAGCGGCTATCGAACTTGTACTTCCGCTTCGTTTCTGGCGTCAGCTCCGGCGAGCCGGCATCCATCCATTCCTTCCAGCCCTTCCGCATCAAGGGGCCCTTCAAGCGATAGGGACCATACACGCGGCGATGGAAGGTAAATCCCTTCAAGCACATGCGCGGGTTGTGCGCGAACGTCCCACGGTTGCCATAGAGATCTTCGTACGTCTGGTGGTCGTAGTTCTGCTCGACCCGCATGACGACGCCGTTCCGGACGAAGGCCCGGATGCGGCAGGCGTGCGTGTCGTTCGGCGAACAGCACCAGGTAAAGGACGAATCGTAACGATACTGGTCGTGATAGACACGCTCCCACGACCGATCCGGATAATCTCCCAAGGGATTGCCCACTTCGATGACCGGCTGAAGCGCGGTCAACGCCAGGACTTTGTCCGCCACCGCGACTGCGGCGACCGTCCCTACGGAGACTTTTAAGAACTGCCTACGTGACAAAAACATTGGTGACACCTCCTAAGAGTTGAGGGCTTCAATAAGCCCACGCGACTTCTACTGACGCACAGCGGAAATTTCAGACCACCCCCCTTCCTTCAAAAAGCTGCCCGAAAACAGAAGCACCGAACAGGCCACCAACCGATTAGTCGGGGTTACCCGCATGGGTCCATCTTGCGTTCCTGGCATCATGGGCCCTTATGTTCGCAATATACGCACCAGGATCTATAGAGCCATTGGATTCTGGTCTACAAACATAACTTGTTGAATAATAACATTAAAATGTTCGCATTGTACTCACTCTCATTTTCGCAATTAAGCCACTATGAGTACCTAACGTATCACTGACAATAATTCAAACTGCACAACATGATAAATTGCAAATAAATCAATAACTTAATCGGTGCATTGCAATGCTACCTTTTGGTAACAAATTTATGCAATTGTAACGAAGGCAACGAGAACAAAGGAGATCTCTTGGATTGCCGGATATCTACAGAAATATTGCGGCAGCTTGACAGTTACGCTCATGCCCAGTAGAATCCCACCCCTCGTGCTGACTGTGAGTGAGCGGGAATAGCTCAGTGGTAGAGCATCGCCTTGCCAAGGCGAGGGTCGCGAGTTCAAATCTCGTTTCCCGCTCCAATTCACAGTCTGTCGTGCGCACACCTCACCAGCCTCTTCTCTCGTACGCAATTCAACCCTCCGACAGGCAACGACGATCCCAGGATCTCGCTTGCGCAAAAACGGGAGGATGATTTTCGATGTACGCCTACCTAAGCGTACGTATAGAAATAGCGGTAAATGACGTGATACGACAGTGCCCGTAGCCTCCTTGGCCGGAGATTTCTGCATGCAGCCCGCGCGATTCCCTCCCGAAGAAAACACAGCGCTCACGGCGTCATGTCGGGATGGGGCGCTCGCTGTGCCGGGCGAACCGAACGAGAGAGATCAATGAAAATCGCGCCCCTGCCAGAAAACGAAGCCTCCCGTCTGGCCGCCCTTCAGTGCTACCAGGTCCTGGATACCGATCCCGAAAACTCGTTCGACGACCTGACCGCTCTCGTGGCACGATCTGCGACGCACCCATTGCGCTCGCCAGCTTGATCGATACGAACCGGCAATGGTTCAAATCCGCAGTCGGCGTCGATGCAACAGAAACATCACGCGACATCGCCTTTTGCGCCCACACCGTCCTCCGATCGGATATTTTCATCGTGCCGGATGCCGCGCGAGACGATCGGTTCGCCGACAATTCCCTGGTCACGAGCGCGCCACACATTCGGTTCTACGCCGGCATGCCCCTCATCGCTTCGAAGGGAGAGGCGCTCGGGACCCTTTGCGTCATTGACCGGGTCCCTCGCCAGCTGACGCCCACTCAACAAGACGCGCTCCGCAGACTTGGTCGACAAACCGTGCAACTCCTGGAACTGCGCCGGACCAACCTGGAACACAAAAAGACGGAGGCGGCGCTCCGCGACGGTGAAGCGCGGTTCCGCCAGGTGGTGGAGTCCGCCCCCAACGGCATCTTAATGGTCCGTAGCGACGGAACGATTATGCTGGTCAATGCTCAGGTCGAACGGCTGTTTGGGTACAGCCGGGAAGAGCTGCTCGGCCAATCTATCGACCGGTTGCTACCGAATCAATTTCGGGCGCAGCACCCGGCGAACGTGCAGCGGTTCTTTGCCAACCCCAGCGGGCGGGCGATGGGCACCAGCCGCGACCTGTTTGGCCTACGCAAGGACGGCCACGACATTCCCATTGGAATCGGCTCACGCCGCTGGACACACCGGACGGCCCGCAAGTGCTGGCTTCGATCATCGACATCACGGAGCGCAAACAAGCGGAGAGCTGCTACAGACGCGCCAAACGTTGCTCGATGCAGCAAGTAAGGGCTGGAGGCCTTTGCCTATTCCGTCTCACACGATCTGCGCGCCCCGCTCCGCAGCATCGACGGATTCAGCCAGGCGCTCCTTGAAGATTACGCAGACAAGCTCAACGAGCTGGGCGGGATTATCTGCAGCGGGTGCGGGGCGCCAGCCAGCGGATGGGCCAGCGGATCGACGATTTGCTCGATCTCTCCCGCACAGCGCGCCGAGAGTTCCGCCGAGCGCCGGTCGATCTCAGCACATTGGCGCACCTCGTCTACGAGGGCCTGCGCCGGTCCGATCCAGACCGGCAAGTGGAGTTCGTCGTCGCGCCAGGCCTGTCAGCATCCGGAGACATCGGTCTGTTGCAGATCGTGCCGGACAATCTCTTGCGCAATGCGTGGAAGTTCACCGCCAAGCGGTCACGCTCAGATCGAGTTCGGGGCCACGGTCGCGTCCGGCGTCACAACCTATTTCGTGCGCGACAACGGAGCCGGATTCGACATGGCCTATGTCGACAAACTCTTTGCGCCGTTTCAGCGGTTGCATGGGGCAGCCGAATTCCCGGGGGCGAGGATCGGTCTGGCAACGGTGTCGCACATCGTCCAGCGCCACGGCGGGCGGGTCTGGGCCGAGGGAGTCGTCGAGCGGGGACCACGGTGTTCTTTACGCTGTAAAATGGACGCAGTTGTGGAGGGGAAAGGGACGGAGCAGGGAACCATTGACATTGCAGAAGATGATCCGGACGACGAAGCGTTGATGTTGCGGGCGCTCAAACAACATACGTCGACCAACGAAATCGTCATGCTGCGTGACGGAGTGGAAGCAATCGAGTATCTGTTGGGGACAGGCACGCATGAAGGACGGGATACGACACTGATGCCGCAAGTCGTCTTGTTCGACTTGAAACTCCCCAAGTGGAACGGATTGGATGTGCTCAAGCGTTTGCGGGCCGACCCGCGCACCAAAATCGTGCCGATCGTCGTCCTCACGACATCGAAAGAAGAAGAGGACATGGTCGCCAGTTACAATTTGGGGGCCAATAGCTACGTGGTTAAACCGGTCGTTTCACGAAATTCGTCGAGTCCGTCAAACAGTTAGGGTTATATTGGCTGCTGTTGAAGCAAATGCCCGAACGAACGACTCTCTGAGGGAGCTGCGAATCGGATGATACAGCCCACACGACAACCCCTGCGATACGTCCATATCGAGGATCACGAAGCCGACGCCACACTGGTCCAACATGCCTTGCGCACGGGCGGCTACGAGCCGTACGCGCGACGCGTCGATACAGCCGACGGCTTGGCTGCCGCGCTGCGCGAACCGGGATGGGATCTGATCCTGGCAGACTGGACTTTGCCGCGGCTCACCGCCCCGGCAGCCTTGGAGCAGATCGCCAGTCTCGGGCTTGATCTGCCCGTCATCATTGTGACGGGTGCGATTGGAGAAGAAACGGCCGTCGAAGCGTTGAAAGCGGGCGCGCATAATTATGTGACGAAGGATCGGCTTATTCGGCTGGTGCCTGCCATCCAGCAAGCCTTACGGGAGGGGGGCGAGCGGAACGCCCGCCGGCACGCGGAAGGACGGCTGTATGCACTCGCGCGGATTTCGCCGGTCGGCATCTTCCTCACCGATCGGCAGGGCGCCTATAGTTATGTGAACCTCCGCTGGTGTGCGCTCGCCGGGCTGAGCCATGAGCAAGCGCTGAACAACCGATGGGCGGAATCGGTCCATCCGGACGATCGCCAGCGCGTCGTCGAGGAATGGCGACAAGCCGTCACCAGGCAGACGATGTTTTCCTCGGAATATCGTTTCCAGAATGCCGATAAGAGCGTGAACTGGGTACTCGCTCAAGCCGTAACATCGCGCGGTGCGCGCGATGAACTGCTGGGCTACATCGGGACCGTGACCGACATCACCGAGCGCAAACAGGCAGAAACAGCCCTGCAGTCGTCCCAGGACCAG
>CAYHQK010000142.1:0-6212 GCA_964358535.1 uncultured Nitrospira sp.
GCACGCCATCGGCTCTTTCGTTCAAAGCCACCGTGCTGGACGAGAACGGCAATTTAGTCTTCGAGGGAGGCGAACGCATCAGGGTGCGCATCGACCTCGTGAACGGAGGAGAGCAGGAACTACAGGGCGTCACAGCTAGCCTGGCGGGAACCGCGTCGCTGCTGGCCCAATTCCCGACCGCCACATTGACGGTCGGACGACTCCAGCCAGGCCAATCCCGCTCGATCGAATTTACGGCCACGTTGCCGCAATCCGTCCAACAGCAGAAGGCCGAACTCCAGGTCGCAGTCTCGACGTCAGGAGCCGGTGCGCAGCCACAGCCTCAAACCCTGATCCTATCAGTCCAACCGACCGGCATCACGGCTGACGACGTGGATCAGATCCCTGCGATGGCAACGGGATTTCGGCAGCCTCACACCTATCTGATCTCCATTGGGATCGGTGCCTATCGGGACAAACGAGTCTCCTCCCGCAAGTTCGCCTCGTCGGATGCCGAGATGGTCTCGAATTACTTTCAGTCCATCGGCGGGGTGCCGGCCTCCAATGTCAGGCTGCTGCAGGACTGGAAGGCGTTACGACCGGACATTGACGAAGCCCTGATGGACTGGCTGCCCTCCCACATGAACAAGGACGCGGTCGTCATTGTCTATTTCGCCGGTCTGGCCTCAGTGTCTTCGACAGGAGAAACGTTCCTAATCCCCTACGATGGAACAGTCGCGAGCACCTCACGAGCATATCCCCTCAAGGATTTCGAGGCAGCGCTGTCTCGGTTAAAAGCGAAACAGACCCTGTTTCTCTTCGATGGGATTGTGTCTCGTATGGGGCCGGATGGCAAAACCAAGGCTGCCCTCCCCCAATGGAATCCAGCAGGAAGTTCAACCCTCCATGTCATCGGAATCAACGGCATCGGGCGGGGCCTGGAAGACGACCAGCATCGGCATGGGCTCTTCACCTACTATCTGCTGCGGGCGCTGCGCGGTGAAGCCGACACCAATCGGGACGGTGACGTGACCGTCGGCGAAACGGCAGCCTTTCTCAGCCAAAAAGTGCTCTGGGCCTCCAAGGCCCACATGAACCAGGAACAACGCCTCTTGATTGCTCCAGCCCTCCGCTCAACCGACCCTTCGGCTGCCTTGATATTGGCCAAACCTTCAGCCCTCCGTGGCGCCGAAGCGCACTAAGAGGCGCCTCAGTCAGTTGCGCTCCTCGCCAACCGACAGGCCACACCGGACCCTTCCCCTCGGCATTGTGCTCGCGAACAGGGAGACCCCTCATGCCACGGCTCTTCGACAACACAGCCCACGATCCGCAGACAAAAAGAGAGGGTGGAGGATTCATTCCTCCACCCTCTCTTATACTGACGCTACGATGAAACTACTCGCCTTTGCAGAAGCTCCGCTCGTAGTTGATGATCGTCCAGGCTTCTTCTTCGTTGATCGCGGCCGGGATCAAGGAGACCATCCCCGTTCCCGCGCTGCCGTTCTTGATCACCCAGAAGAGCTCGCCATCTTTCCGCTTCTTGTGGAACTTGCAATTCGTGAAATCGCGCGGGCTCGGATTCAAGATCGCACCGGCCGGGCCCTGGCCATTCCCTTCCTTACCATGACAATTGAAGCAGGTGCCCTTGCCCTCGAACAGCGCCTTGCCTTTCGCAATGCTCTCCGGGGTCACGGCGACCGGATTCTTCATGGCCTTCGCGTCGCTCATCTGATCAGCCGGAACGCGGGGCTTCAGCGGCTCACGCTCTTCAGCTCCCACTACCGAAACCGACAACATCAACAGCGCTGCGCTGATTCCAAAAAACTTCGCAACATAACCCATCAGACTGCCTCCTTTGTGTTTAACCACCGCACATGAACTTGGCCTCTGCCCGCTGGCTTGCATGATCCGTTACAAGACGACAAAACGCCGGCGAATATAACAATGGCCTTCCACTGATGTCAAGCAATCAGGGGGACTACCTACGCTACGCCGGGACTGCCATTCCCTGCCCCATACGCGCTGCCACTTCGCCTGTTTCCGTCCTGTCACATTGCAGAAGACTCAAAGCTCGTGCCAGAACATCATCACAGTGAGACATGTTATTCCAGCTAGTTAGGGGGCAGGCACTCTCCCTGGGGTCGCAAAAGCCCAGAGGAGTGGCGCCATTGCGCCCCAGCCACTCCTACTGTGCCACAAACCAGCGGCGCAGAAAGCCACCAGTCGACCACAGAGCCAGGCTCCGTGAGAATGAAAGGAGGGCTGGCCACCCAGACGGAATGCAAGAAAAGCAGGCTGCGACCGGCGGGACGTTTCTGGAGAACCGTTAACGTTTAAGAACGATATCGCGAGCGACTTTACCGCTCGGCCCAAAGGGTTTCTGCAGCTTTCCATTAAGCTCGGCTTTGACGCCCCCGGCATTGCCGAGCGTCAGGACAAACTGATCCTGGCCTTTCCATCGGCCCTTTTCACCAGGCCTGAGCAGGGCTTCTTGAGGACTGCCGCCATCAATTTGGACGACGACCCAGCTCAGCTCTGTCGCCTCAAGATCTAAGACTAACGGCCCATCCGTTGTGGTCCCAGCCCCTTCAAGCAACATTCCTCCGAGCGGCCCATCGCTTCCCAACGACGAAGGAGCAGGAGCGATCGGCGGCGGCATCGGCGCCGGCGCGGCTGCGGGAACCGTTCCGATCACGGGCCCGGCAGTACTTCCCACGCTCACCTTGGGTGGTGCGACAGGGGGCTCGCTCGGCTGAGCCTTGGGGGCCGGTGGGGCCACCTCAGGCTGCTGAATTGGCGGCGCGGACTGAGACTCCGGAGCCGGTGGAACGGTCCGCTTAGAGGCAGATGTCGAGAGGTCTGAACTTGAACGGCGAACCAACAGCGACGACTGTTCCCGGCTCAAGAGAAAAATGAGTGTGAAAATCGCGATGCCAATCGCCACCGCGACAGCCTTGCGATTGGCTTGACGCTTCCGCTCTTCCTCTGCCTGTCTGACCTTTAACCGTTCCCGTTCGATTTGCTTGTCGTAATAGGCGCCGGCCGACTGCACGAACCGCTGAATGGCATCGTCCTCATCAAGACCGAGAGACCTGGCATAGGACCGGACAAAGCCTCGCGCAAACACCTGATCGGGCAACTTGGCGAAGTTCCCGTCTTCCAAGGCCTTCACGAAATCGGTCCGAATGCGCGTCTTGGCCGCGACCTCGTCGATGGTCAGCCCCTTCGTCTCTCGTACCTGCCTGAAAAATTCGCCGATCGATTCCATAGCTATCTCTCTACGGCTTCAGCCGTGTCAGCAGTTCTTTTGCGGCAGCGGCATACTCGCCGCCCTTATCAAGCGTCGTCACCTTGGTCAGCGATTCCCTCGCACGTTGCTCGAACCCCAGCTTGTCATACACCCGCCCCAGCTCCAAGTGTAACAAGGCCGGAGGAACATTCGGCGGACTGACCACTAAGGCATCCTCGAACGCCTCCATCGCGCCCTTATCATCCCCCTCGTGCGCCAGCGACCGGCCGAGATGGAAGCGGGCCAAGTCCGGCGTCACATACAAAGGATTGGCCAGCGCCTGACGAAACGACACGATCGCCTCCCGCCACCGCCCCTGCTTCTCCAAGACCTGGCCTAAATACGTGTGCGCTTCCGAGTAATTTCCATCGATCGCAATCGCGGTCCGAAACTCTTCCTCCGCTTGGGGCAATTTACCCTGGAGCGTCAGAATATGACCGAGCCCATAGCGGGCTTCCTTATTGTCAGGATCGAGTTTCGCGGCCTTCTGAAACGACACGAAAGATTTCTGCTGATCGTAATCCAGGCTCGCGACGCCCTCCTGATAATAGCCTTTTGCTTTCTGGATCGACTCCTCCGATGCACAGCCGGACAATCCTCCGACCACCAGAGCCACCGCTAACAACGAATACCACCGCAGTCGAATAACCGGATCGGCTGAGGCAGCTTGCATCACGAAATATCCTCGAAATGGGTCAACTGTTTAAAGGCTCGAAACCGCTCTTGCACTTCTTTGTAATCTAGGATTCGCAAACGGTCAAGGCTAAAGGCTTCCACGGTAAACGAAGCCATCACGCTCCCGAAGATAATGGCCTGTTTGAACGCCTCAGGGGAACGGTTGCCCGTGGCCGTCAGATAGCCCAGGAAGCCGCCGGCAAAGGTATCCCCCGCACCGGTGGGGTCGCGCACGTCTTCAAGCGGAAAGGCCGGAGCCCCGAACATCTGCTTCTCATTGAACATCAGCACCCCGTACTCCCCGCGCTTGATGATGAGGTGCTTGGGTCCGCGCGCGAGTATTTTCTGTGCGACCTTCACGAGATTCGTATCTTCGCCGAGCGCCCGGGCCTCCCCGTCGTTCACGATCAGGATATCGACCTTCTCCAACACTCGCCACAAGGCGTCCCGCTTGCCGTTGATCCAAAAGTTCATCGTGTCGCACGCGACCAGGGGCGGACGCGGAAGCTTCTGCAAGACATCTAACTGAAGTTCCGGGTCGATATTGCCCAGGAACAAGAGATCCGGAGACCGGTAGGCCTCGGGGATCTTGGGCCGAAAAGTTTCGAAGACGTTGAGTTTCGTATCGAGGGTATGTGCTTCGTTCAGCTGGTGCGTGTACTCCCCTTTCCAACGAAAGGTCGCCCCGGGCTTCCGCTCCAGCCCCGTTACGTCGATCCCGCGGCTCTTGAGAAAGGCCAGGTGTTGCGGAGGGAAATCCTCCCCCACCACTGCAATCAGATCAACGGTGGTGAAGTAGCTGGCTGCCGTCGAAAAGTAGGTCGCAGAACCTCCCAGCACTTCGCTGACTTCTCCGAAGGGCGTCTTCACCGTATCCAGCGCGACCGATCCGACGACAAGTAACTTCCCCATGGCTTACCGTTTCCCTTTCTTCACCGGCACAACCCGATCCATCAAGAGGGCCAGCTTCCGTCTAAGCGGAGCCGGCATCCGATCGGGCGCCGTAATAATGGCATCCTGCAAGGCGCGCTGGCAGCTGCACGATGTCACGTCGGCCACCGCGCGCAGCGCCGTCCGCAACAGCCGTTTGGCCAGCGTGACATTCTGGCGAAGCGTGGTCAAGATGCCCTCGACGGTCACCGCCTCTTCCGTCTCATGCCAGCAATCGTAATCCGTCACCAAGGCCACCGTGGAGTAACAGAGTTCCGCCTCGCGCGCAAGCTTGGCTTCCGGGAGATTCGTCATCCCGATCACGCTCGCGCCCCACTGACGATACAAGCGCGACTCTCCTTTGGTCGAAAACTGCGGTCCTTCGATGCAGAGATAGACCCCGCCCTGATGCACCGTGGCGCCGACCGTCCTGGCCGCAGCCGATAAGGCCGCCCCGAGCGACGCGCAGACCGGATCGCCAAACGCCACATGCGCGACGATCCCTCCCTCAAAAAAAGTAGAGACCCGCTTCTTGGTCAGATCGATAAACTGATCCGGCAGCACCACATCCCCCGGCTTGATCGACTCCTTCATACTCCCGACCGCGCTCACCGAAATCACCTGTCTCACCCCCAGCGACTTCAGCGCGTAGATATTCGCGCGATAGTTAATCTCCGAGGGATTCAGCCGATGGCCTCGTCCGTGCCGCGAGAGAAAGGCAATGCGAATCCCGTCCAGTTCACCAAGCACCACCTTATCGGAAGGAGCGCCGAAGGGAGTCTTGACCGCAATCTCCTTGACCTTCCCAATCCCCTCGATGTCGTAGAGCCCGCTGCCGCCAATAATCCCGATGTCTGCCTTCACGGCCTTCCCCTGTCGTGTCATCACTAGTCCCCAAGTGTCGTGAGAAATTGATCCACCTGTCCGATCACCAGCTCCGCGATGTGCTCGACTGAGTCCGACTCTTCGATCATCAACCATTGAATCCCCGGCTCCTTGCGGAACCAGGTCATTTGTCGCTTGGAAAAATGTCTCGTATCCCGTTTGAACCGCCGAACCATTTCAGCCGCATCGTACTCGCCAGCCACATGCTCGGCCACCTGCCGATACCCCAACCCCTTCATGGCCGCGCTGTCACGCTGATAGCCCTGAGCCAGGAGCTGCTTGGTCTCGTCGATCAACCCGTGAGCCAGCTGCCAATCGATCCGCTCCTCGATGCGCCGATAGAGCATGTCGCGGTCCCGGTTCAAGCCGATGATCAAGGCGGCAAAGGGCCGCTCGGCGAACCCATGCTCCGCCTGAAACTCCGACATACGGCGGCCGGAGAGCTGATGCACCT
>CAYHQK010000143.1:0-6132 GCA_964358535.1 uncultured Nitrospira sp.
CCCGGTCACATGAATGCGGCGCGCAAAGAAGCGGCCAAGACGATGGAAGTCATCGATGTCATCGTCGAAGTGCTGGATGCGCGCATACCGGAAGCCAGCTGCAATCCGCTGATCGAAGAGCTGCGCCTGGTCCGCCAGCGTCCGAGCCTGAAAGTGCTCAACAAGGCCGATCTCGCCGATCCCGCCATCACGCAAGCCTGGCTCGACTTCTATAACCGGCAACCGAACGTCAGCGCCGTGGCCCTCTCGTGCAGCCGGGCGGGCGATGCCTCCAAAGTGCCCCAGCTCTGTCAGCTGCTGGCCCCCCATCGCAATAGCAGCGTGAAGCCGCTCCGCATGCTGATCATGGGAGTCCCCAACGTCGGCAAATCGACCATGATGAATACGCTCCTCAAGCGCCGCATCGCGCGCGTGGGCGACGAGCCGGCCGTGACCAAGGTCCAACAGCGGCACAAACTGAACGACCACATGGCCATCACCGACTCGCCGGGACTCTTGTGGGGAACCATCAAAGACCCGAACGTCGGCCTCCTCCTCGCCACGATCAACGCCGTGGGCCATACGGTCGTCGATGACGAAGCGGTCGCCGAATTTCTCGCCGCCATCCTGCTCGCGCGCTATCCCGCCAGACTCACGGCCCGCTACGGATTTGCGGTAGAAGGGCTGACACATACGGACGTGATCGACGCCATCGCCAAAAAGCGAGGCTGCCTCCTGACCAGGAGCGGCGGCGGGCTGGACCGTGACAAAGCGGCGAGGATTCTTCTATTGGACTACCGCAACGGCACACTCGGCCGCACCAGCCTGGAAGAACCGGACAGGCGCGAGGCCATGCCGGGCCTATCGCCACTGAGCGCAGACAAGACCATCTCGTAACGTGCGCGTATCCGTGAACTGTTCTGTATGCCTGGTTTCTTTGGCTCAACCAGGCTCAGGACCCCGCCATAATGGTCCCTTAATAGTTTTCTAATATGCTACTTTTTCCTCTTCTCTCAGCACGCGTATTCGCGTAGAATGGCCCCGTTTCCTGAGACCTAGGACTGAACTCGGAGAGAGAAGTGACCGATGGGCTCCCTGCATGAATAGACTATCGTGCGATTCCATTGACGCTACCGATCAGGCGCCTGAAGCTGAGAAGTACCAGTGGCAGGGCGTGCTCCCGTTCCTCAGCATCCACCTGATGTGTCTGTGGGTCATTCAGACCGGCATCAGCTGGAAGTTGGTGGCCCTGGCCATTGCCAGCTACTACCTGAGAATGTTCGCCATCACGGCAGGATACCACCGCTACTTTTCGCACCGTTCCTACAAAACCAGCCGGGTCTTCCAGTTTTTCTTGGCATTTCTCGCCATGACATCTGCGCAAAAGGGCGTGCTCTGGTGGGCCGCACACCATCGGCATCACCACAAGCATTCGGACCAAGAGAAAGATCGCCACTCCCCCCTGCAAAGGGGATTCTGGTTTTCCCATGTCGGATGGCTCCTATCTGAGAATTATGTGCAGACCGATCTCCATCTCGTGCGAGACTTGGCGAAATATCCCGAGCTGCGCTTCCTCAACCAGTTTCACGTCATCCCGCCCCTCCTCTACGCAGGGCTGATGTATGCGGTCGGGGGCTTCCCTGGACTGATCTGGGGCTTCTTCATTTCCACCACCGTCCTCTACCATTGCACCTTCTTCATCAACTCCCTGACGCACATCGTCGGCCGGGTTCGCTACAACTCCCGCGATGGCAGCAAGAACAGTTTCATCCTGGCGGTGCTCTGCTGCGGGGAAGGCTGGCACAACAACCACCATTACTACCAATCCTCGGTCAATCAGGGATGGTTCTGGTGGGAAGTGGATTTCTCCTATTATGCATTGACCGTGCTCTCCTGGTTCGGAATCGTGTGGGACCTGAGAACTCCTCCTCCCCACATCAAAGCCAAGATCCTCGCATCCGGAAACGCCCAAGCCCTGTAGCAAGACTCAACGAAGCGATCACTCCTTATGGTGCCTTCTTCCGTCGCAGCCCTCACTTCACACAATCCATTCGCCGTGCGTTACACGGAGCATACCACCCCCTAGACCAAGAAAAGGCGGTTGCCCCCTATGGATCCACAACACGTTGTTCACGGGCTGCTCGAAAGAGCGCAGGTACATGTGAACGGGTCTCAACCGGGGGATATCCACGTCCACAACGACCGATTCTACGACCGGATCCTGACCGAGGGCTCGCTCGGGCTCGGCGAGTCCTACATGGAAGGCTGGTGGGACGCCAATCAGCTGGACGAATTCTTCTTTCGATTTCATACGGCCGGGCTCGATAAGGCCGTGCGCGACAAGCGGCTCATGCTGAACATGCTCCAGGCCCGCCTGTTCAACATGCAGAATCAGCGCCGCTCCACACGAGTCGCGCAACAACACTACGACTTGAACAACGAGTTTTACGAACGCATGCTGGGCCCCCACATGCAATATACCTGCGCCTATTGGAAGCGGGCGCAGAACCTGGCGGAGGCGCAGGAGCACAAATTAGATTTGATCTGCCGGAAGCTGCAACTCAAGCAAGGCGAGCGAGTCCTGGAGCTGGGATGCGGATGGGGCGGCTTCGCGCATTATGCGGCTGCCAACTATGGCTGCTCGGTGGTCGCCTACAATATTTCCGAGCAGCAAGTGGCCTTCGCGCGGCGCCGATGCGCCGGACTTCCCGTGGAGATCAGGCTCAGCGACTATCGTAACGCGAGCGGGGAATTCGACAAGGTCGCCGCCATCGGCATTTGCGAACATGTGGGATTCAAAAATTACCGGACCCTCATGGAGGTGGCACACCGGACCGTCAAACCGCACGGCCTCTTTCTCCTCCACAGCATCGGCAACAATATCTCAGCCACCACCGGCGACCCCTGGTTCGACAAATACATTTTCCCTGGCGGCATGCTGCCCTCCGTGGCGCAACTGAGCGCAGCGATGGAAGGGCTCTTTGTCCTGGAGGACTGGCATAATTTCGGGACCGACTACGATCGCACCCTCCTGGCATGGCAGGAGAATGTCGATCGGCAGCGGGGACAGTTGCCTCCCGCCTTCGACGAGCGCTTCACCCGCATGTGGCGCTACTATCTGCTGTCCCTCGCGGGAGCCTTTCGCGCCCGCACCATCCACCTCTGGCAAATCGTGATGTCGAAGCGGGGACTATTGGGCGGCTACGAATCGGTGCGGTAATGGCCATGATTTCGCCTGAAGAGCATGCCCGCAAACGCGACGCCTTGATCAAGACCCTTCGTGCGTCAGCCACGACCGGCGCCCTCGCACTCGAAAAATCGACGTCCAATCTGTTCCGGCAACGGATTCAGGAGCCGCGGCAGAAACTGGACCTGCGCCACTTCAATCACGTGATCCACGTCAACGAACATGACCGCTACGCGGACGTCGAAGGGATGACAACCTACGAGGACCTCGTCCGTGACACGCTGCCGTTCCAGCTGATGCCCGCCGTTGTGCCCCAACTGAAATCGATCACCATCGGCGGAGCGACGGCGGGAATCGGCATTGAATCCTCCTCATTCAAGTACGGCTTCGTCCACGAAACGCTCCTGGCCATCGACGTCCTCTTGCCGGACGGAACGGTCGTCATCGCCACCAAAGAGAACGAGCACCGCGAGTTGTTTTTCGGCTTTGCCAATTCGTATGGCACGCTGGGCTATGCGCTGAAAGTGAAAGTGGCGCTCGTGCCCGTCAAGAAATTCGTCACACTCAAGCACCAGCGTTATTCAGACCTAGACACCTATTTCCGCGCACTGGGGCAGGTCTGCCAGGACAGGCAGGTGGATTTCATCGACGGCACGATGTTCGACGGACAAGAGCTCTATCTCACGACCGGGACATTCGCCGACCAGGCCGAATGGCTCAGCGATTACACCTATCGGCACACCTACTACCGGTCGATCCCCCGCAAAAGGATCGACTACCTCACGACGCACGACTATCTGTGGCGCTGGGACACCGATTGGTTCTGGTGCTCGAAGCATTTCCTCGCGCAGCAACCGCTGGTGCGCTGGCTCTGGGGCAGGAAACGCCTCAACTCCACGGTCTACTGGAAGCTGCGCAAGCGATTCAACAACTCACGCCTCGCGCAACTGGTGGCCAGGGTTCTTAGCTGGCGGCAGGAAGCGGTGATTCAGGACGTGGAAATTCCTCTTGAGCAGGCGCCGGCGTTCGCGCGGTTCTTCAATCGTGAAATCGGGATCACGCCCGTATGGATCTGCCCGGTCGCGGCCTACGATCCAGAGGTCTCCTATCCATTGTATCCCATGAATCCACAGACGCTGTATGTCAATTTCGGGTTTTGGGATTCCGTCAGAAGCGATCACGAGGAGGGCTACTTCAATAAGAAAATAGAAGCCAAGGTCCGGGAACTCGGAGGCAAAAAATCTCTCTATTCAAATGCTTTTTATTCGCGTGAAGTATTCTGGCAGCTCTACGACGAAACAACCTACCGCAGACTCAAAGCCCGCTACGATCCGGCCGGCAGACTGAAAGATCTCTACGAGAAGTGCGTCCTCGCAAAGTGACTCCACTACAAGAAGTCTTGAAAGAAGGCCCCCCACGCGCCGCGAAATGGAGTGCACGCAGATCTTCATTTTTCATAAACGCTGGGCATGAGGCGACAGTGGAGCTATAATTTCGCTATGGTTAAGCGCCCCATTCATGGCACACCACCCGACAGAACGATGGAAGAGCTCCCCTCTCAGACCGTAAAGAGCATCATGTCCAAAAAGGTGATCAGCATCACCATGGACGACAGCCTCGCTAAAGCCCGTGAGCTCTTCCTGGAGTTCCATTTCCATCATCTCTTGGTTCTGGAGTCAGGACGGCTGGTGGGCGTGATCTCCGATCGAGACTTACTCAAAGCCATCAGTCCTTTTATCGGATCCCTGTCCGAACTGGACCGAGACCGGGCCACCCTCAACAAACGAGCCCACCAGATCATGAACCGAAATCCGATCACCGTCGAGGCAGACGAAACCGTCGAGATCGCAGCACAGCGGCTTCTGAAAAACCTGGTGTCCTGTCTCCCCGTCGTCACTCAAGACGGAAAGGTAAGCGGCATCGTCAGTTGGAGAGACCTGCTCAAAGCCTACCTCCCTCCCCCCGCCCAATCAGCCTGAGCCAACAGGCTGAGGCACAGGATCACAGCGCCCTGGCGATCAGCGGACATAAGGGAGAACCACCCGCGGTGCAGAGGCCATTCTCTCTATGTGGATTTGGCTGGGCTCTGTCGTTTTTTGAACAGGACAAACCGCAGGGCAGCGGTTTTCAAGCGATCAGACTCGGACGAAATCGATATACCCCCGCTCGACATCCGTGCTGATGAGTTCCACTCGCACCTTGTCCCCCACGTCGAGGCCCGTCGTGCCCGTCACCAGGCGCCCTTCGACCGGCGGCTCAAAGAGACGGACCCAGGTGCCCCGGTCTGATGCACCAGTCACAATAGCCTCGAACCGTTCCCTGATCCGCGATTCGAGCAAGAGGGCGGCGGCGGATTTACGGAGCCTCCGTTCGACCTTTTCCGCATCGTCTTCTTTCTCCGTGCAGTGACCTGCCAGATACTTCAACTCTTCCGGCTTATACGGAGTCGGCGCGTCGGCCAGTGCCGCCTTGACCAGCCGCTGGGTGATGAGATCGGGGAAGCGCCGGTTGGGCGCCGTGGAATGAGTGTAGCCCTTCACCGCCAGCCCGAAATGTTCCGGAGACCCATCCTTCGACTGGTCCAGCACATATTCGCCTCTGCCAATGAGCTTCACAATGGCCAGAGACAGATCGGGAAAGGTCATGGGATCGGCCTTCCGCCTCGTCACGAGAAATCCTTCGAGTGCGCTCGCGTCCGGCTCCGGGGGAAGGCGCACGCCCCAGCGGGCTGCCACCTCGACAATCCGCAGCCACCGTTCTGGAGAGCGCAAAATGCGGCGAAAGGATGGCACACCCTTTCCCTTGAGATAGGACGCCGTCGCCTGATTCGCGGCGATCATAAAATCTTCGATCAGTTCCTTGGCCCGATTCTTCTGCTCGATCCTGAGATCGGTTAACACCTCGCCGTCAAACACGGCTCGCGGCTCGATCGTTTCAAGACTGAGGGCTCCCTGGTGATGGCGCCG
>CAYHQK010000144.1:0-6113 GCA_964358535.1 uncultured Nitrospira sp.
CAGGTGGCCGGCACGCTCTATCATAAGAAAGATCCGCGCGTCGTCGAAATCGATCAGTTCAACGTCGAGGTGGTGCCGGAGGGGCACATGCTCCTGATCCTCAATGTCGATCGCCCTGGGGTGATCGGGATGGTGGGCCAGGTGCTCGGCGACAACAAGATCAACATCGTCCGGATGCAATGCGCGATTGAGAAGCGGGGCGGGAACGCCTTGCTCATCATCGGTTCCGACACGGTGTTCCCGGATGCGGTGCTGAACGCGATCAAATCCAGCAAAGATATTCTCTCGGTCAAAGTCGCGGCCCTGTCCTAACCCCGCGCGCCATCCATCGGATCAGCTATGGCCTCCGTTCCTTCGAAGCCCCGCCCCTCTTCGGGACAGGTCGCGGCGTCCCGCGAGCGCTCGCTCGTGCCCGTGGGCATGGCGACGATTCTTCCCCATGCGGCCAAGCAGGTCCGTCGCCTCGAAGAGCAGTTGCTCGCTCAGATCAACCAGTGGGGCTACGACGAGATCATCCTGCCCACGTTCGAGTACCTCGACGTCTTGGCTCCCGGGCTGGAGCCGGAACTGATCGATCATTGTTATCAATTCGTCGACCGTACGACGGGGCGCACGCTGCTTCTCCGTCCAGACGCCACGGCGCAGATCGCCAGAACGGTCGCGATGGGGCTTACGGGCGCGGCGTTGCCGTTGCGTCTCTCGTACCGGACGTCTGTGTTCCGCTATGAAACGGAACATGCGGGGCGGGGCAGAGAAATTTTTCAGGTCGGCGCCGAACTGATTGGTTTGGACGATGTTGCGAGCGACAGCGAAGTCATCGATCTGATGATCGAGTGCCTCCATACGATCGGTTTGCAATCGTTTAAAGTCTCGCTCGGCCATGTGGGCTTCATTAAGGGGCTCCTGTTACGGTCCGGGCTGTCGGCACAGGGGCAGAAGTTGGCGGAGCAGGCGGCTGCGAGAAAAGATCTCCCGAGACTCGAAGAGGTGCTGGCGAGCGAGCGGATCTCCAAAATGGCGGCGCGCGCCATTCGTGAAGCGCCTGAGCTGTACGGTCAAGAAGAAGTGCTGGCACGGGGACGGGTCCTCGCGGCCGGCGATCCTGAGTTGCTTGTTCCGCTTGACCGGCTGGCGCAGGTCTATCAGCTGCTCTGTGCGGCAGGTCACAAGGAATCGTTGCTGCTGGATCTCGGAGAATTTCGAGGGTTCGATTATTACGATGGTATCGTCTTCGACGTGTTTGCCGAAGGCATGGGGGCTGAGTTAGGCGGAGGTGGACGGTACGATCACTTGATCGGCCGATTCGGCAGGCCGCTGCCCTCAACCGGTTTTGGCCTGGACGTTGATCGGCTCTTCCGCACGGTGGCGTTCCCCGAGGAGGGATCGGTGTCGGCGCGCGTGGATTATCTGGTGGTTGCGCCACGCAGGGCCGCTCGTCGGTTGGCATCGGTCGCAGCGCAGTTGCGTCGGACAGGAGTTCGAGTGGTGCAGCAGACGATGAAGGGGAGCGATGCGGCACTTGTGTCTGCCGCAGTGACGGCGGGGCTGGCCCAGCAGGCAACCTCCGTGGTCGTGGTGGGTGCGCCAGAAATCGGTCTCGATGATGTATTGGTGGTGGAGTCCCTCGCGGCTCAGAGGCCTGGCCGCCAAGCCGGCAAGGTGAGTCGGCTGTCGAAGAAGATGGGACTTGCTGACTTGGTGACGGCGGCTCGTCGCTCCAGACTGCAAGTAAAGGAACAGTCGTGAAATCCATGTCAGCCATCGATCTCTCCCAACCAAAACTGCCCCCTCAGAATGTGGAGGCCGAGCAATCGGTTCTCGGCGCCATCCTTCTGGACAATAGCGCCATGGCCAAGGCCATGGAATTGCTGGTCGAGGAGAACTTCTACCGCACGTCGCACAAGAAGATCTATGCGGCAATGCTGGAATTGTCTGAGATCGGCGAGGTGATCGATCAGATTACGCTGACGGAACGGTTGAAGGCGCAGGGGGAAATCGAGGCAGTCGGGGGCGCGTCCTATTTAGCCGAGCTCGTGCAGAGCGTGGCCAGCTCCGCCAATGTTCGCTACCATTGTAAGATCGTGCGCGACAAGGCGCTGCTGCGAGAGCTGATCAGTACCTCTACGGAAGTCCTGACGCGCGGCTATGAGGGCAGCTCGTCAATCGACGACCTGCTGGACTTCGCGGAGCGGTCGGTGTTCGGCATCGTCCAAGGGAAGCTGGATCGCTCGTTCACCCCCATTAAGTCCATCATCAAGGAAAGTCTCGATCTCGTCGACAAGCTGTCGAAGCGAAAAGAACATGTCACGGGCGTGCCTACAGGATTTTACGACCTCGACGACATCACGGCGGGGCTTCAACCTTCCGACCTCGTGGTGATCGCAGGGCGGCCTAGCATGGGCAAGACGAGCTTGGCGTTGGGAATGGCAGCCCATGCCGCCATCCACGCCGGTACCGTGGTCGGAATTTTCAGTCTGGAAATGTCCAAGCCGCAGATCGTGTTGCGTATGCTGAGCTCGGAAGCGAAGGTCGATTCGCACGGCCTCCGGACCGGCAAGCTGCAAAAAGAAGATTGGTGGCGTCTGGCCGAGGCGGCAGGCCGGCTGGAACAGGCGCCGATCTATATCGACGATACCGGCGGTATCACTGTGCAGCAGATGCGGGGTAAGGCGCGCCGGTTGAAAGCGGAGAAGGGGCTCGGGCTCTTGATCGTCGATTATCTTCAGTTGATGCAGGGGCGGAGCGATTCGGAATCCCGCCAGCAGGAAATCTCCGATATTTCCCGTTCGTTGAAGGCCTTGGCCAAGGAGCTTAATGTGCCGGTCGTCGCGTTGTCGCAGCTCAGCCGCGCGGTGGAAGCCCGGAAGCCGCCGGTCCCGATGCTGGCCGACCTTCGCGAGAGCGGCGCGATCGAGCAGGATGCCGACGTCGTCATGTTCATTTACCGTGAGGAGGTCTACGACCAGAACTCCGAACGGAAAGGCATTGCCGATATCCTCATCAGTAAACATCGCAACGGGCCGATCGGGAAAAAAGAACTCTTCTTCCACGACCGCTTCGCGAAGTTCGAGAGCCTCGACAATCGCGAAGTCGTTTGACCCTGCCGCACCCTACTCGTATAATCTTTTTGACCACCGCAGTTTTATTCATATCCAGCAAGAGGATCGTGCCGACTCTCACGATGCCCTTCATGTCGAGCCGAATGGCGAACAGCCGAGGTCTCATGTCGCTGAGGCGAGTGCTTTGTGCGCTCATTCCCTTGGCCCTCGGGGCCTGTGCTGCGCCGCCTCATGCGCCGGACGGGAAGCTTGCGTCTGCTAGTACGGCGAAGGTCGCGCCGACAGCTCACCGTCCCGATGCGTCAGCCTCCTATCATTTCATGCTCGGATACCAGGCCGAGCTCGTCCAGGACATGGATCGTGCCATTCAGGAATATCAGGCCGCGCTGAAGACGGACCCGACGTCCCATTCGGTGAATGCGCGGCTGGCCAGCCTCTATTTTTCGCTGGGCGATGCGTCTCAGGCCATTCGCTACGCGAACGAAGCGACAGAGGGATCCGTCCAGGACGGCCCGTTGCTCATGCAGATGGCAGGCATTTTGGCCAGCGTGGGGCAGGGGGAACGTGCGGTGAAACTGTTGGGTCGCGCCATCGAACTGAACCCGACGTCCGGCGACCCCTATTTTGCCAAGGGACTGTTGCTCCTGAATCTGAAGCAGCCGTCTGAGGCAGAGCAGGCCGTTCGAGCCGGTCTGGCGGTGGCTCCCGAATCGGCCGTCGGCCATTATCACCTGGGGCGCATGCTCCTCGATGCGGGGAACGGGGCGGAGGCGGCGGTCAGTTTGGAGCGGGCGATTGTGGCCAATGCGTCGTTTGAACCGGCCTATCTTTCGCTCGCCTCGATCTATGAATCACTACAAGATCATGGGCGCGCGATCGCCGTGCTGCGGAAATATCTCCAGACGGTGAATCCGAAGAACCGGGATATCCGGCATCAGTTGGTTCGGCTCCATGTGGCGGCGAAGGATTATCCGAGTGCCAGGAAAGAGTTAGGGGAATTGCTGACGGAGGATCCGTCGGACCTCGATGCCCAGCTCAGACTGGCGCTCTTGTATGGGGAAGAGAAGGACTACCCCAAGGCCATCGATCAACTGATCCAGATTCTCAAGGTTCGCCCGACAGAGCTCAAAATCAGAGATTATCTTGGGCTTCTCTACGAGGAAGCCAAGGACACGAAGAAAGCCCTCGAGACCTACACGTTTAACGTGCAACTGGAGCCCTCCTATTTCGAAGGGCATCTGCATCTCGGCGTATTGCTCTACCGGTTGAAGCAGTTTCCCGAGGCCATTACCCATTTGACCAAGGCCATCACGATCAACCCGAAACAGCCGGAAGCCCACATCATACTGGGCTTGACCTATTGGCAGAAGGACCAGTTCGACGATGCGGCCAGAGTTTTGGAAGAAGGCATCGGCCAGAACCCCAAGAGCGCAGATCTGCATTTCAATCTTGGCACGGTCTACGACAAGCTCAATCGGTTCGATGACGTGGTGCGTGTCATGGAGGCTGCGATCAAGCTGGATCCCCATCATGCCGATGCGCTCAACTATTTGGGGTACAGCTATGCAGAGCGGGGGGTCAAGATCGAGCAAGCCCTCTCGTTGACCAAGCAGGCCGTCGCGCTTAAACCGACCAATGGGTACTATGTCGATAGCCTCGCCTGGGCCTTGTTTAAGTCAGGTCTGTTGCCAGAGGCCTTGACCGAGATGAAGCGCGCGCTGGCCCTCGTCGGCGATGACGCAGTGCTCTACGAGCATTTGGGTGATATTTACGCCAAACAACGAAATCTTTCAGAATCCCGTGAGGCCTGGCTTCGTGCGCTGGAGCTCGACCCCTCCAATCACAAGTTGATGGACCGATTCCGTGACTTGGGGCTGGGCGACCCAGCGAAGGAAGAACGTATCCAGCAGGCCAAGCAGCGTGTATCCGAGAAAGTACAAAGCCCTTCCCCATAATCCCTAGTTCGCCTTGCCTTTCTGGTTTATTCCCTCTTCCTCTCTATCTCTCCTTTATAGCCGGCAGCCAGGATCGTCAAAAACTCTGGAATGGGCCAAATCCAGGGCCAGTTTTGTGACAAATATTGGCACATTCAGGCAAAAGCAGGATTGAAATTGTCCAGCCATGATCAGCCATGGTTGCGAGGCGCAAGCCGTAACGCATTGATATGTAATGGTGTCGTTGGTTCACATGACATGGGGTAACGCCTGGCATCGAATCTGCTTAAGGCCTAGGTAGCAGAAATCGGACGTCGTTCCGATTGAGCAACGAAAGCAGGGGGTGTGAAAGGGGCGTCAGTGAACTATCACCAAGGAGGCAGTACGATGGTTAAGACATTTCGCAAACAAGAGGGTTTCACCCTCATTGAGTTGATGATCGTCGTGGCGATCATCGGGATCTTGGCGGCTATCGCCATTCCGAACTTCTTGCAGTATCAGCTGAAGTCTCGGCAGTCTGAGGCCAAGACGAATCTGATGGCGATCAAAACGTCAGAGGTTTCCTGGAACGGTGAGCGTGGTTGCTTCCTGACGGTAGGCAGATGGCCGGTGGCTGCTCTTCCTGTAGCTGGGACGAAGAATACATTCGCGCCCTGGTTCCCGGGTGCCGCCGCAATTGTTCCCACCCCTGCGAACCCCGCTACCGGATGGTGCGTCGGTGCTGCCGGTGCGGGCGTCACGACAGGAAACTTTGCGGCTCTGGGTTTTCAGCCAACTGGTAACGTCATGTACAATTATGCAACTGGCACTTATGTCGCCGCACAGACATCCTGTCTTGGTCCAGTGTTAGCACCTGCTGCTAACATTGTTCATGAGGTAGGAACTCTGGATGCTGGCCCGACCGCCGTCGGCTTCAGAGCGACGGCTTCGAGCAACTTGGATGGAGACGCTACGATCTCCGTCTGGGCAGTGGCCGATGGTACTGGTGCGCAAGATTGCACGACAGGTGACTTCTAGTAAATAGGCGAATCCTGTTCGTAGCGAATCGTCCCGCCGACTGGCAACAGTCGGCGGGACCGGGTGTTTTGAAAGAGGCTCTGTTACCGATATTAATGTGGTG
>CAYHQK010000145.1:0-6065 GCA_964358535.1 uncultured Nitrospira sp.
TGTTGCTGGCGCCCTTCACCATCGGCCGCTTTATCCCGCTCACCGTTTCGGCGAGCACGGTCATCAAGGTCGGTTTCTTGATGGTCGTCGTGGGCGATGCCATCTGGCTCACGCCTCATGGATTCGTGCCTACCGGCGCCAAGCTGGTGGCGGAGTTGGAGCTGCCGTCTGATTGGAACTTCCTGGCCTTGATGCCGGCCAAGAACTCGGCGGCCTTCACGCTGGTGTTCGTCACGGTCGTCAATTATGTGATTTATAACCGGGCCATCAGCCAGGGCACGATCGTCTGGGGGAAGATCGATTTCGTCTCCCAGTTCGTCCTGATCTTCCTGGCCTTCAGCGCGATTTGGACAATGGGCCTGATGGGCGCCGTCCGTTCGCTGCTGCGGAAGTACTACCACACGTACAATTTGTTACCTGACTTTACCGCGGAGTCCTTCACGCCGACGCTGTCGTACTCCGCCTGGTGGATCACAGGGATTACGGTCGTCTTTTACGCAGTCGTGAGCTTCGCCATTCTCGTGACCCTGCGGCCTTCCGATTCGAAGGGGCACGCCTGAGGGTAGTCCAGTCCCTGCCGGGGCCACGTAACCGGGGTGTGGAACGCCTACTGAAGGAAAGAGGATTTGTATGGGGAATGTGATTAAGAAGCTGGTGATCGGCCTGGTGGTGGGAGGCGCACTCGTAGGCTTTACGAGGGCGTTCGAATTCCCCGTCATCTTCCAGATGATGTTCTTTGCCTATGCGATGCTGGGGGCCGTCGTCTTCATGATCCTGGATGCGCCGGCGGTCAAGCCGATGAGCGGGATCAAGTCTGTGGCGGTCTTGGTGGTGTTTTATATCGTGCTCTGCACGGTCTATATTTCCGGCGCCTCGATGTGGCCGCAATATGACCCGGAGGACGAAAAGGGCAAGATCGAGAAAATCTTGAAGCCCAAGCGGGCCGCGACCGAGCAGGGCAAGGCTGATGAATTGATCGCCCGGGCCAAGGCGCTGGACGAGCAAGTGAAGGTCTTGTCGGCGCGGCTCAAGGATTTGGGCGGGGACCAGGCGACGAAGGATCAGGCTGCAGGCGGGCCAGGCGCGCCCCCGGCCACGACCGGCGCGGCGTCCGGAGACTTCATGAAGTTGGGCGAAGAGCAGTGGCAGCTGCAAGAATGCTATAACTGTCACAAGCTGAAGGGCGAGGGCGGCAAGAAGCGCGGTCCTGAGTTGGACAACATCGCCAGCTATCTTTCAGTCGACGAGATCAAGCAGAAGATTCTCGACCCCAAGAGCTTTATGGCCGAGGGCTTCGAGAAGGAGTACGAGAAGGGCAAGATGCCGGACAAGTACAAGGACCTCATGGAGGAGAAGGACGTCGTGGCGCTCGCCTCCTGGCTGGGGACATTCAAGAATACATCGGTGGCCACGCCGAAGCCGATTAAGAAGAAGTAGCATGCAGCCTAAACTGAAATCAAAAGTCCGCGGCGCGGATCAAGAAATCGGGGAAGTGACCAAGGTCATCGTCGACCCGCTGTCTCACGAGATCAGCGACCTTGTCGTGTCGGTCAGCGGCACAGAGGATCGGCAGGTGCCGATGTGCGCGGTCGAGTCCGTGACGGACGGTCTGGTGCAATTGCGGATGTCCAAGGCAGACTTCCTGGAGTTCGCTCCGTTCAAGCGCGAGGACTATGTCACGACCCATGAAGTCGAGATTCCTCATCTCGAGGACCATCTGCAGGTCACGCCGGGCGAAGTGCTCGTGCCGTTCCCTGAGCTGGAGCGTAACGTCAAGCGGCGGACGTTTTTCACAAACTTGACCCATGTGATCGGGCTCTTTATCGGGTTGCCTCTGGCCTACCCCGTGCTGAAGTACTTGATGAAGCCGATGTACGCCCCGTTCGACAACGGCTGGCTGAAGATCGGCAACGTCGGGAAGATCAAGGCGGACGACGCAGGCACCCAGTTCAAGTATAAGCGCAAGGTCAAAGAGGCTTATCTGCCGGAAGCCGAGATCGAAAAGAACGTGTGGGTGTTAAAGGCGACGCCCGCGGTCCTCGAAAAAGTGTACCAGGGCAAAGATATGGAATTCCGTGATGCCCTGGGGAAGACGATCTGGACCAATAAGAAGGACGTACCCTACGTCGCCTTTTCCGGTAAATGTCCCCATCTCGGATGCGGATTTAAATGGCGCCAGCATAAAGTTCTGGGGCAAGTGTTCCTCTGTCCCTGCCACCTGAGCATCTACGATGCGGCGGGCAAGGTCTTGGACGGTCCCGCCCCGCGCCCTCTCGATCCGCTGCCGATCCAGGTATCCGCGAGCGGAGAAGTGCAAATTATCGATATGGAATTCAAAGCCGGGACGAAGTCCCAAACGCGGATTGTCTAGATGAGCCACACCCCTTCTCCTAACACGCAGGCAACGATCGTCGAAAAAATCATCGACTTTGTCGATGAGCGGGTCGGACTGAAGCTGCTCGCAGCCAAGATGCTCAATGAGCCGGTTCCTGGCGGCTCTCGCTGGGCCTATGTCTTCGGGTCGGTGCTGTTGTTCATCTTCATCATGCAGGCCATCACGGGCGTGCTGCTGATGTTCTACTACGTGCCCACCGCCGACCATGCCTACGCTAGCACTCAGTATATTCTGCATGACGTCGACTATGGCTGGTTCCTGCTGAGCTACCACTTCTGGGGCTCCACGGCCATGGTGGTCTGCGTCTTCGCCCATATGTCCCAAGTCTTTCTTTGGGGCGCCTATAAAAAGCCGCGCGAACTGATCTGGCTGGTGGGCTTGGCGCTCTTCGGCATCGTCATGGGATTCGGCTTCACGGGCTATCTGCTCCCGTGGGACCAGCGGGCCTATTGGGCCACGACCGTCGGCGTCGAGATCATGGACAAGACGCCGTTGCTGGGCGACTTCATGGCGCGGTTCCTCAAGGGAGGCGCGACGCCCGGTCAAATGACGTTGAGCCGATTCTTTGTCATTCACGTGATGGTGCTCCCCGCCGCCCTGATGGGGTTGGCCGGGTTGCATCTCTTTCTCTTCAGAACGGCCGGACCAGCCGGTCCATTCCGGGGCACGCCGGCAGAGTTGAAGGCCAAGACCGACTATTTCTTCCCGCGGCAGATCTGGAAAGACATCGTCGGGATGGCGACCGTGTTTGCCTGCATCTGCGCCCTGGCCTTCTGGGAGCCGGTGGTCTTGCTGGAAGAGGCGACGCCTGACCCGGGCGATTATCACCCGGAGCCGGAGTGGTACTTCCTCTTCTTGTTCCAGCTGCTGCGCCTGAAGATGTTCTCCGGCGAGTTCGGACAGTTTGTCGGGGCGATGGCCTTGCCTGGCGCGTTCATGGCCCTGCTGGCCGCGTTGCCCTTCATCGACCGGGATCCGGAGCGGAATATTTTCAAACGGCCTGTTGCGCTGATCGGATGGGTGGTGGTCATGGCTGCGATCCTGATTTTCACGATCTCCGCCATTATCAACCGAGAGTTTTTGGATTAGTGGCGATCTCGCAGAACGGACTCGGCCTGCTATGAGCAACGAACGCGATTCAATGTGTCCCACGCAGCTCGGGCTCGGTATTCTCTGGCCCGCCTTCTGGACCGGCTTGCCGATCAAGCTGGCCTTCGTGCTCCTGTTTCTGTCGCTCGGGATGGTGCATTTTGAGACGAGAATCGGTCTCGCCTTCTTGATGCTCCTGACGAGTCCGGTCACTGTGTTCGCGCTTCCGACGATTACCCTCGGGTTGGACTCACACCTCGGCGAAGGGGTCGGCATCCCGTTGCTCTTTCTCTTGTCGATTCCGATCGATATCTGGGCGCTCGGGGTCGTGGGCCGCACATTCTTCCTCGAACAGCTGAAGCGTGAACCGCAAGAGGGATTGGGGCTGACGCTCTGGTGGAAATGCGCGCTGGTCGGCGGGCTTTTTCTGCCGGTCCTCTGGGTGGCGGTGAGTTTCACGACGGAAACTGCGATTGCGGCCTCCCATTCGATGTTCGAGATGGACTTTCTCAAGTTCGTGCCGGTCGCGGAAAAAATCAGTATTGAGCTGGTCCTCTGGGGCACGGTGGCCACAGGGATGTTGCTGGGCCTGTCGGTCGCCGGTCTGTGGCTCGTGGGGCGGATCATCCGCGGCACGGTGGAGTCGGCCGCTCCTGCGTCGGAGAATTATCAAAAGCTGATTACCCGCTGGGACCTGATGCGGGTGCCGGCGGACCAAGGGTTGATGTTGACGGCATTGACCGGAGGGGCGGTGGTCTTGTCGCTCCTGTTCTGGTCGTCCTTGCCGGTCTTTACGCCTCACCCGCATGAATGTTGTAAGAAGCCGGAAGTGAAGGCGGCGCACGTCTTCAAACCGGTCGAGACGCTCAATAAAGACGAGAAGATGCTGGCGCAGCTCACCGCGCAAGTCGAGGCGCTGGAAAAGCAGAAGGCAGAAGCCGATGCGGCCAATACGAAGAAGAGCAAGGGCAATGGTAAGGCAGGCACAGATGCAGTGAAAACGCCGGCGGCAACCGCACCGGCTCCGCCTGCCGCCAAGAAACCGTAACGTGGGAGATGATGAGGTGAGGGCCATGCAACAACAGGGTGGATGGATTCAGAGACTTCTCCAGGCCGTCAAAGGCCAGGGGGGGATGCTCTCAGGGCTGTTGTGGGCCGTGGGCCTCCTCAGTCTTCCCGCGCTGGCCTTCGGGGCCGATGTCGCACCGGCCGCCGCGACCGAATATCGCGATATTCCCTACATCGGCAGCCGCAACCTCGTCTGGGTTGTCGCGCAGCTCCATTTGCTGCTCGCAGGGTTTGTGTTGGGCGTGCCGATCTTCGCCTGGTTGTGCGAAGTCGTGGCCTGGAAGACCGGCGAAAAGCGCTACGACAAACTCGCCAAGGAGTTTACCAAGCTTCTGACCTCCGCCTATGCCACGACGGCGCTCTTCGGCGGCATTCTGTTGTTCCTGCTGATCTCCTTCTATCCCAAGTTGATGAACTACCTGACCGATATTTTCTTTCCGTCCTTCATCGTCTATTGCCTCCTGTTCCTGGTTGAGACCGCGACGCTGTACCTTTATTGGTATGGCTGGGATGCGATGCAGGACGGCGGCAAGAAGAAGTTTCATATTTTCCTCGGCTTCATGCTGAACTTCTTCGCCTTCTTCATCATGATCGTGCCGAACTCCTGGGCGACGTTCCAGGCCAGTCCGGTTGTGCTCGCCGAGGGCTCGGATCTCGCCAGGGCCTGGGCCGCGACCTGGAATCCAACTTGGTGGCCGGTGAACATTCACCGTCTGATCGCGAACGTGGTGCTCGGTGGCTACATCTGCGGCGCCTATGCCGGGATTCGCTACCTGTCCGCCAGGAATGCAGAAGAGCGCGACCACTATGATTGGATGGGCTATGTCGGGAACTTCATCGGGGTATTTGGCCTCCTGCCGCTCCCCTTTGCCGGTTACTGGCTTATGCGCGAAATTTATCAGTACAACCAGCAGATGGGCATCACGCTCATGGGCGGCTTCCTGTCCTGGCTTTTCATTCTCCAGGCCATGCTCATCGGCGTGCTCTTTCTCGGCTCGAATTACTACTTCTGGCTGGGCATCACCTATCGCATTCCAGGCTCCGAGCTGAAGTACCGCAAGCCGATGCTGTCGATGCTGATCATTCTGCTCTTGTGTCTCGGTGTCTGGATGACGCCTCACTCCCTCGTGGCGAGCTTGGAAGAAGCGAGAAAGATGGGAGGCACCCACCATCCGCTGTTGGGAGTCTTCGGCGTCATGTCGGCGAAAATGACCGTCTCGAATTTGATGATTCTCGTGACGTTCATGAGCTTCATCATGTATTGGCGCGCGGGCAAGGAAGAGACCGCCGGATGGGCGAAGGCCGCCAAAGCGGTCATGAGTTCCCTGCTGGTCCTCGCCGGAATCGCCGTCGTCGTCCTGGGCGTCTGGGGCTACTTCGTGCCGGCCATCGTCCGCATCAACTACTTCTCGACGTCGCAAGTGCTGATCGTGCTCTTCGTCATGCTGACGATCACGCCGCTGACGGCCTTGCTGCTGAAGAGCGCCAAGACCACGACGGAAATGGTCTGGGG
>CAYHQK010000146.1:0-6016 GCA_964358535.1 uncultured Nitrospira sp.
TTCCCTCGTGGGCTGGGGAATTGGCGAGGATGAGTTGCGGGTGCAATCCTCAGGGTCTTATTACGGCCTTGGGGATTTTTTATTTGCGCATTCGAAGCCGTCACTCGATCGGTTGGGCTGTGGCGGCCATGCTCTTCGTGGTCTTTGCCACCGTGGCCTGGAGTGACGGCTCTTTTGCGCAAGCGGGCGAGGCGGACATGGCACGACGACAACAAGGCATCCTGACCGGGATGCCCTTCATGGCGAATATCACCCCGCGGACTTTCGTCGACGATCTCGGCCGTAAATTGTATTTGGCCAAGGCACCCACGCGGATCGTTTCCCTCGCGCCCAGCATTACGGAAATTCTTTTTGCCATCGGCTTAGAGCCGCAGATCGTCGGCGTTACCGAGTTTTGCGATTATCCGCCTGAAGCCAAGCAGAAGCCCAAAGTCGGCTACACCCATCCGAACATTGAAGTCATCGTTTCGTTGCAGCCGGATTTAGTACTGGCGCCGCGCTCCTTTCTCCGGGCCGATCTCCTGGTCAAGCTGGAGCAATTGAAAATTCCAACCTTCATCGTCGATCCGGAATCGTTCGAGGAGATTCCCAGCCGCATTCAGTTGATTGGACGCATGGTCGACCGCTCCGCATCGGCCGACTCGGTCGCGAAGGCGATGAAGGAACGGATCGCTGCGATCCAAAGCAAGACGGAGGCCTTGCCGCGCGTCCGCGTGCTCTATGTGCTCAACAGCCAGCCGCTGATTACCGTCGGTCCGGGAAGCTTTATCCATCACGTGATCGGGTTTGCGGGAGGCGCCAACATTGCAAGCCATGCCTCCGTGCCCTATCCACGTCTCAACATGGAAACGGTGTTGCAGGAAGATCCCGAAATCATTGTGTTCCCCATCGGGAAGACTGATGCGATTCCACCGGGCGATCAACAATTGTGGCAGCAATGGACCTCGCTCTCAGCGGTGAAGCAGGGACGGCTCCATCAGATTCCTTCCGATCTTCTGAACCGTCCTGGGCCTCGGATCGTTGAGGGGTTGGAACGGCTGGCCATCATTCTCCATCCTGAGGCCTTCGCGGCGAGTGTCGCGCCGTGACTGACATGAAGGCCACCACCGATCCGCCGCAGTCTGCCTTTCCATCCAGACAGCCGACCATTCTGAAATATCCAGTTGCTCCTCCCATTTTGAGCGGGGCGGTGCTGACCGCCAGGCGATGGAGCGCCGTGATGGCGCCGCTTGCGCTGTTGTCCGTCGCCGGGGTCTTGACCTGTTTGCAGTTCGGGTCGCAATGGATCGGGCTCGGTCAGGTGATCGATATTGTGAGTCACGTCCTGCGCGAAGGGTCGCTTGAGAGTGAACAGGTGGGGACGACCGGCGTGATCCTCATGCAAGTGCGATTGCCGCGCCTCATGTTGGGTCTTCTCGTCGGCGCTTGTTTGGCGTCCGTCGGCGTCGTGTTGCAAGCCCTGTTGCGCAATCCCTTGGCCGATCCCTATGTGCTCGGGGTTTCGAGCGGGGCGGCCCTTGGCGTAGCCCTGGCGATTCTGCTGGGGATCGGATCGACGTTTCTTGCTCTGTCGATCTTGCCGCTCTGTGGATTCGCCGGAGGGCTGCTATCTCTGGCGGTTGTCTATCGTATGGCGCTCTCCTATGGACGGCTGCCGATTCACAGTCTTCTCCTCGCAGGGGTCATTCTCAATTCGATCTTTTCGGCCTTGATCATGTTCATCACTTCGATCATGGAGCCGAATCGCTCTGCCGGTACGATGACCTGGCTCATGGGGACTTTGACTGCGCCGTCGTATCCGGCCTTGGCCATCTTGGCCTGCTATCTGCTGGGAGGGCTCTTTCTTTTGCTCAAGCAGGCTCGACGGTTGAACATTCTGACATTGGGAGAAGAGTCCGCGCGATCATTGGGAATCGAAACGGAGCAGGTCAAGCGTCGGGTCTATCTCCTTTCCGCCCTGATCACCGGGGCGGTTGTATCGGTGAGCGGGATGATCGGTTTCGTCGGGATGGTGATCCCCCATGCGGTTCGACTCATGCTCGGGGCTGATCACCGGCTGCTTTTACCTGCGTCGGCGCTTGTCGGAGGGATGTATTTGATGGTCGCGGATACCCTGGCACGCACGCTGCTGACTCCGGCGGAAATTCCGGTCGGGATTATCACGGCTCTGGCAGGCGGACCCTTCTTCATCTATCTCCTGGTGTGGCGGAAGGATCGGTTTGCATGAGTCTCTTTCCTGAGAGTTACCATGCCATGACCGGCAGCGCCGTTGCCTCGCGCAAGGCCTATGAGGTGCGGTCTCTGCGGTTTCAGTACCAGCCTCTCAGTCGGAGCCTCGATAACTGGGTGGTCGACGGACTGACCTTCGATGTTGAGGCTGGAGAGATTCTGGGCATTGTGGGTCCGAACGGGTCAGGCAAGACCTCCTTACTCAAATTGTTAGCGAAAGTCTTGCGGCCCCACGATGGTGCGATGGCCTTGTTCGGGCGCGATCTTGGCGCAATGCCGCAAGTGGATGTGGCAAGGACGGTGGCCTTTGTGCCGCAAGAGAGTCCTCAGGTCTTTTCCTTTACCGTGATGGAAACGGTCCTCATGGGCCGGTATCCGCATCATCAGGGCACGAGGTGGAGCGCGGGATTCGGCTGGGAAAGCGCCGAGGATCTGTCGATCGCCGAGCAGGCCTTGCAGTACACGGATCTCACCCACCTGGCTGGCCGCTCGGTGATGGATCTCTCAGGTGGTGAACGCCAGCGTTGCATGATTGCCAGGGCGTTAGCGCAAGAGCCTCAAGTTCTGTTGCTGGATGAGCCCACCGCCTTTCTGGATCTTCAGCACCAGATGGAAATCTGCGCGATTGTGCGCCGGCTCAAAGAGGAGCGGGGCTTGACCGTGGTGTTGGTTTCTCACGATCTGAATCTGGCGAGCCAATATTGCGACCGAATTCTGATGTTGAAGGCCGGAGCGCTCTTCCGTCTCGGTTCGCCGCATGAGGTGATTGATGCCGATGTGTTGCGAGCCGTCTATGGCTGTGACGTCTTGATCGATCGTCATCCTGAATCTGGCGTGCCGAGAGTCACGATGCCGCAGTACCGTCCCACGAAGAATCTCGGAGATTGTCTGTAGCGGAAGGATTGGTGCCCGATCCTTCCGCATATTCTCGGGGCACGTATTTTTAATCAGGGGGAGCCTATAGAGAAGAACCATCAGCGACGGGGAAGATGGTGCAAAACCATCACGGTGCCGCCACTGTAAGCGGGGAGCGATCCTGCACAAGAGCCACTGTCATGACGCGTGAAAGGTGAAACGTAAAGCGTAAGGGACGCAGTCAGTCTTTTTACGTCTCACGTTTTACGACTCACGCTTCAGATGGGAAGGCGCAGGGGAACGACGATCCGCAAGTCAGGAGACCCAGCTGACAGGTATTTTCATGCAGCCCTTCGAGCCAAAGGGAGGTTTCGCATGCAGTCTCGTCGTGGGGACCGGTTTGTCTTGTGCTGCGCCGTGGCAGCCTGTATCAGTCCAATTGCTTGGTCGTCGTCCGTATTGGCTGAAGAGCCTGCCGAAGCTGAGCCAGTTATTGAAACCAGGGAGGTGGTCGTCTCGGCAACGAAGACGCCTCTGCCGATTAGTCAGGTGACCAGTGCTGTGGAAGTGATCACCGGCGAGGAACTGGAACAGAAGAAGATGAAGACGGTTGTGGATGCGTTGCGGCTGGCCCAAGGCGTGGCCGTCCTTTCCAACGGGGGTCCTGGAAGAGAAGCCACCGTCCGAATCCGTGGGGGAAGCAATACCCACACGCTGGTTCTCATTGATGGCGCCATTGTGAACAGCGCGACACAGGGGTTTTACGATTTTTCGAGCCTCACAGCTGAGAACATCGAACGAATTGAAATCCTCCGGGGAGCCCAAAGCATGCTCTATGGATCGGATGCGATGGGAGGCGTGATCAACGTCATTACGAAGAAGGGGCGGGGGGCGCCAAGCGGGAGCCTGTTCACGGAGTATGGATCGTTTGCGACCATTCGAGAGGGGGCCCAGGCGTCCGGTGCGAAAGGACCGTTCGACTTTGCCGGCTCGGTCTCGCGTTGGGACACTAGCGGTTTCTCCACAGTGAACTATAAGCGGGGAGCGGCAGAACGAGATGGGTTTCATAACTGGCAGGGATCTGCTCGTGTGGGCGCGACGCTGCCGAAAGACGGCCGGTTGGACTTCAGTCTTCGTTGGTCGAACTCCGATGTCGGTCTGGATAGTGTCACCAGTACCGCGAAGTCCGACGTTTTGGGGTCGAAGCAGACGACGCGATCGCTCATCCTGAGCGGTGCGTACGAACAGCCGCTGACGTCTTGGTGGTCGCAGAAGCTGACGGTTGGACAGAACAACGAGCGGACGCTTTTTGATGGAGGCACGGTACGGCGTAACGTGGAAACCGGCGCTGTGAGCACCCTCTCACCGCGAACCCTCTCCGACATTGAGATTCTGAACCGGCGCGCGGAGTGGCAGCATAATTTTCAGATCGGGAAACCCTTGTTGCTGACCGCCGGGTATCAGTATCGGGATGAGCAGGGGAACAATCCGAACTTTCAGCCAAGCACCACGCGGCTGAAAATTCTTTCATCGCATGCCGGCTTTGCCCAAGCCCAGGTCAATCTGGCGGATCGGGTCTTTTTTACGGGAGGTGCTCGGCAGGACAGATTTAATACGTTCGGAGACGCGACGACCTATCGAGTGACAAGCGGATACCTGCATCCAGAAACTGGCACAAAAATCCGTGGTTCCTATGCCACCGGTTTCCGATCCCCGAACATTAATCAGTTGTTTTTTCCGGGGTTCGGTAACCCCGATCTCAAGCCGGAGAAAAGTAAAAGCGCCGATATGGGCGTCGATCAAAATCTTCTCGATGGCAAATTGAAGCTGAGTGCCGGGTATTTCTGGAATCATTTCGACAATCTGATCCAGAATGTACTCGCGGGGGCCTTGCTGAGACCGGAAAATGTCGGTCAAGCGAGGGCTCAGGGGTGGGAACTTAGTTTCCGCATGGATGTAGTGAAGCAACTCAGTGTCCGAGGCCAATATACCTATACCTCGACCAGGGATTTGTCGAACAACCGCCGCCTGGTCCGTTGGCCGACTGACCAGGCGAGCCTCGGTGTGAGCTATCAACCGATCGCTCCCGTGCACATCAATATGGACTATCGGTTCGTCGGAGCCCGCAACAATGATGCGAATAATACGCCAAGCCAGCGAATGGGATCATTCGGCGTGATGAATGTGTCCACAACGTATGATGTCAACAAGACGATGCAGGTATTCGGGCGTGTGGAGAACCTGACCAATCAGGACTATGAAGAGATCGCCGGGTTCGGGACTGCAATTCGGTCGGTGTATGGTGGAGTGAAGATCACGTTCTAAGGCGCTGGCGATGGTCGATGATCCCAGGAGGCAAACAGTGACGGAGCAGGACGAACACAAGGCGAAGATGGAGCGGCTGAAGGCGTCGGTGGATCGACGCATTGAAGCGGCGCAAGACGAGAGAGGCTTATTAATCGTCTACACAGGCGCTGGCAAGGGAAAGACGACCGCCGCGCTGGGGATGGCGCTGCGCTGCATCGGCCACGGCTTGAAGGTGGCGGTGGTGCAGTTCATCAAGGGGGCGATCAATACGGCGGAGGAGCGGGCGCTCAAGTCCTTTGGCGACCGGGTCACCTTTCTTCGCATGGGCGAAGGCTACACCTGGGAAACGCAAGACCGTGAGCGGGACGCACAGTGCGCCCAGCAGGCCTGGGCCGAGGTTTGCGGGTTCATGCGCGATCCTTCCTATGCGATGGTGATCCTCGATGAATTCAATATCGCCCTGAAGCACGACTATGTCAGACTTGAAGCCGTGTTGCCGGTTCTTCGTGGCCGGCCTCCTATGCAGCATGTGGTCATCACCGGGCGCGGCGCTACAGAGGCCTTGATCGAGGAGGCCGATTTGGTCACGGAGATGAAGCAGGTGAAGCATCCCTTCCGAAAGGGA
>CAYHQK010000147.1:0-5945 GCA_964358535.1 uncultured Nitrospira sp.
CTTTCTTTCTATTTTCTCAATGTCCTGCTACAATTCTTGAACATGCCAAACATTTTCACCATGGTCTTGGCCGGCGGGAAGGGCGAACGTCTCCAGCCCCTCACCGAGCATCGAGCCAAGCCGGCTGTTCCCTTCGGCGGGAAATACCGCATTATCGATTTCACCCTCAGCAATTGTCTCAACTCCGGAATTCGAAAAGTCGCCGTTCTCATCCAGTACAAGTCACACTCGCTCGACCGTCACATCCGCACAGGCTGGAACGTTCTCAACGCCGAGCTTGGTGAATACATCGCCTCAATTCCACCCCAGCAGCGGATCAGCGAAGAGTGGTATCAAGGCACCGCCGACGCCGTCCATCAAAACCTGTTCCTCCTCGACAACGAACAACCCGACTATGTGCTCATCCTCGCCGGCGACCATATCTACAAGATGAACTATATGGAGATGTTCCATTGGCTCATCGCCAAAGGCGCCGATGCCGTGGTCGGCGCAATCGACATCCCAATCGACGAAGCCCATCGGTTCGGCGTGATGAGCGTGGATGAGGATTTCCGGATTACGAGCTTTGAAGAAAAGCCGGCACAGCCATCGTCGATCCCCAACGATCCGACCCATGCCTTTGCCTCGATGGGCATCTACCTGTTTCGGACCAAGGTCCTTCGCGAATACTTGATCGCCGACGCCCAGGAAGGCGGGAGTCACGACTTCGGGAAAAATATCATTCCCAAGATGATTCGCGATCGGCGCGTTTACGCTTTCAAGTTTGTCGACGCAAACAACAAAGACGTGAAGTATTGGCGAGACATCGGCACCTTGGACGCCTACTGGGAGGCGAACATGGACCTCGTCGCCGTGGAGCCTCAATTCAATCTCTACGACCAACATTGGCCGATCCGGACCTATCAGGGGCAATACCCCCCGGCCAAATTCGTCTTCGCGCAGGACTATCAGGGCGGCAGGATGGGCGTGGCCCTGGACTCCATCATCTGCGGCGGGTGCATCATCTCCGGTGGCCGTGTGCAAAACTCTGTGCTCTCACCGAATGTCCGTGTCCAGGACCATGCGGACGTGCGGGATTCCATCGTCATGGAAAACGTCATCATCGGTGAACAGAGCCGGATCAAACGGGCCATCATCGATAAAGACGTCATCATACCGCCCAAGTCAGAAATCGGATACGACCGGGTAGCCGATGCCCAGCGATTTACCGTCACCGAATCCGGCTTGGTCGTGATTTCAAAGGGAATGAAACTGCATGCCTCCCTCGATTCATCCGGTTGACCTCATAGTCGCCCTTCGCGAGAAGCACTTGACCCCTGCCATCGTCTTCCTCACATCGCGCCGTGCGTGCGATGAGGCGATGCAGGCCTTCGACCATAGTCACATCGTCCTCCCACCGGTTCGCCAGGAGGCCATCGCCGCTGTGCTGGACAAAGTGATCGCCCAGTATCCCAGCATCGCCGAGCACCCGCTGATTCCGATCGTCCAACGCATCGGCGTCGCGGCGCATCACGCGGGCCATCTGCCCTCGTGGAAAATCGCGGTGGAGGAGCTGATGCGTCATGGCTGTCTCGACGCCGTCTTCGCCACGACGACGCTGGCCGCCGGGGTCGACTTTCCCGCGCGCACCGTCATCATCACGCAGTCCAGCATCCGCAAGTCCCGCGACTTCATGGACTTGACGATCGGCGAGGTGCAGCAGATTGCCGGACGCGCCGGCCGCCGGGGCAAAGATCTCGTCGGGTTCGCCATCGTGACCCCCTCCCCCTACATTGATCTGACCGTGCTGACCAAAGGCTTTACCGGCCACCCCGAAGCGATCAATAGCCAATTCGTCATCAGCTATCCGATGGTCCTAAACCTCTTGAAAGCGCATCCCTTGGATCAAATCCAACCGATCCTCGCCAAAAGCTTTGCGCAATTTCAGCTCAACCAGCGCGCGGAAGTCCTGGAACGCAAGCTGGACGATCTGCGCGATCAGATGGAGCCATTCGGGCCGCGCGTCTGCACCGACTGGATCACGGAATGGCAGACCTTCGATCAGGTCCGCCGGCAGAAATCGCACCGCGCCCCCGTCAGGAAATTTGAGTCGCCGGAGATATCGGCGAGGTTCCATTTCCTCACCCCCGGTCGCGTCGTGGGATTCGGTCGAAGTCGAGGCGTGGTCCTCCGACAATATCGCAGCAAGGGACAGAAGAGCCCGATGATCACGGCTCTGCGGCAAGGCGGAGGCATTACCGAATCCCCCGCCTCCACCGTGACCGAAATATCTGACCGTATCCTCGACTGCGTAGACGCGCCGGTCTATCCCTGGTGCACACCGGAGAGCGTGGAGGACTTGCTCCATAACCTGGAAGAATTACCGACCAAGCTGCCGGAACTTCCCATCCTGATTCCGAAGGACAACGAACCGATTCCTGACGCCATCGTGCAAACGCTGGGTGATTTTGCCTGTCCGACCTGTCCGTCGCGCGCCGCCTGTCAGAGCGACTATCCCCTCGCCTCCAAGCTTCGGCAGGAACAACAGCGACACGTCAAATCGATCCAGGCCCTGCGCACCAGTCTCTGGCACCGGTTCCAGGAAAAGATCGACGTCCTGCAACAGTTCGGGTACCTCACGCCGGCGTCCCGTCTGACCGATGACGGGGAATGGGCCAGGCTCATCCGCATCGACCACTCGCTGCTCATCACGGAATTACTCCGGGCCGACGCCTTCAACGGCGCCGACCCCGCCATGCTGGCCGCCGTCATGTCGAGCATCTCGAATGACGACGATCGCCCCGGTTCCTTTCCCCGCGTCAGTTCGGGGCTGGCGTCACTGCTCGGGCAGGTCCGCAAACTGGCCGCCTCGCTGTCACCGCATGAAGAGCCCCCGCTCTTGCGGGCCGATATTGCCGCAGTGACGGAACGGTGGATCGGCGATCCCACCCTCACCTGGATCGGTCTCTGCAAAAGCACCTCGATGGCTGAGGGGGATATCTATCGCCTCTTGGCGCGGACCTTGGAATTCTTGTCGCAGCTCCACACGCTCAAAGGCACGCACCCGGGGTTGGCAGACACAGCCTCACGGGCCATCGCCGCCCTGCGCCGTGGTGTGCTGGAGGAATTACCATGAGGACGTCGTTCGTCGCTCGTGAAACGTATCTCGTTCAGGGATTCGGACGTTTCACGTTTCACGCTTCACGCTTCACGAGGCAGAGATGACTACCGAAGAACTCGAACAGCTCCTGGCTCAACAACCGATCGCCCTCTTGCACCGTCTGGCGCGTGGACGGGTGCAGCGGCATTTCCGCGCAGGCAAACGCCGCTTGATCGAGGTCTTACTGCGCCACTCCGCGGAAAATCGCGCAGGCTTCGAATCCGACCTCATGATCTTGATCGGTGAGAAACCGGTTCGCCCTGCTCCGCCAGAGCCTCAAGCCCCTGCCGCAAGGAAGCCGAAGCCCTCGGCGCCGCCGCGTCGCACCGGGCAAAGACCGACGGAGCCGGAGTCCCAGGAGCCCGGCATCACCCTCTCCACCTGGCTGGAGGGACTGGGAGTGCCGTCATCGTCGCAGCCCTTTATCCCGGATGCCTGGCAAGAAGACGCCATCGCCAAATTGCGAGAGAGCGATGTCGTCGTGAGCGTGCCGACAGGAAGCGGAAAGACCTATGTCGCAGTCGAAGCGGCCCGCCGCGCCATCGCGGAGAACCGGACCGTTATCTATACCTCGCCGCTCAAGGCCCTCTCCAATACCAAGTACACGGAGTTCTCGAAAATATTCGGCGCAGACCAGGTCGGCATCCTGACCGGCGATCGGCGCGACAACGGGCAAGCGCCCCTCCTGATCATGACGACGGAAATCCTGCGCAATCTGCTCTACGACGCAGGGGGCGGTGAGATCGACGTGCGGCTGGATACGTTAGGCCTGGTGATTTTGGACGAGTCGCAATATATCGCGGACCCCGAACGGGGCGTCGTCTGGGAAGAAACGATCATCTTCTGCCCGAGCCAAGCGAAGCTGCTCTTGCTCTCGGCCTCGATCGGCAATCCGCATGACATTGCCGACTGGCTCACGTCGATCAGACAGACGCCCTGCCACTTGATCAAGCACAGCACCCGTACCGTGCCGCTTCGCGCCGGCTACCTCCATCCGAACGGCAAGCTCTCACCGCTCTTCCGCACCGCCGGCATTCCCCACGGCCATCCGGGCCATCTCCATCCAGAAGCCAAACGGCTCTTTGCCCAATACGAAGACGAAACCCTGCCGTCAGGGCGCCGCCGCTAGCCGTTGCGATCAGTGGAGAGTTAGAAAACAGCGGTGAGACCCAGAGTCGCACCATGTCGGTAGGTCTGCAGTTCCTTCAAGGGAACCGTACTCGACGCTGAGTTAACCGGATGATTTTCCCACGTTCCCGTATAGGTGCGATTCCACCAAATACGATATCCGCCAGTCAACGCAACCTGTTTGGTCAGCATCACTTTCAATGAAGCATCGGCATTGCCGCCGACCCCGACGCCCCACATCGAAAAACTCGGATTTTGCTGCAGGTCAGTGCGAAGATGATGGATATCCTCGTTATAGACGATGCTGGCCGGGCTGACAGAAGCTTTCAGATCCACGCTCACTCGAGGGATCATTCGATATTCGGTGTCGAACCCCATATGGAGTGGAGTAATCCAATGAGTCGTATTGGTAAGTGCCAGAACTCCCTGGATGTTGGTATTCGGGTTGCATGTGACACCGGGGATTCCCGAAGAAGTGCAGACAACCTGCTGCACCCCGGTCGCCTCGTATTTGGTTCGCCAATACTGAACGCCGCCGAACACATCGAGATGACCGCGACTTCCAGGAAATTCGACGGCGCGATAGCCAATATCAAGATTTCCATATTGCGTCCCGGATCCCGTCACATTACTACTGGTTTGCGAAAACATCCGCTGGCCACCAACTGCCGTATAGTCATCATCGAGCAGCTGCCCCCGATTCAACGCGACCGAAAACCCAAGATCGCCGTGCGCAAACCATCGACGAGCAAAGTTCACTCGGGCTGCGAGTTCGATGATATGCGTATTGTTGTCCTTGTATGTCAGTTGGGAGGTGGGGTTGCCCAGCCGCGGATCGATCCCGGACGCATTATGGCTCCACCTCGTTCCCCCGCTCGTAAACATCCAAGACCTGAGCGAAAGCTCGACGCGTTGCCCCGGATGCGATTCCTGTTCCTCCGCCCATCCCATCGAGACGGGGGGGGATGGCCAGAACGGCCAGCACGAAAACCCAACGGCCTATTCGATTGACAGCTCGTGGAGCATTCATCGCCGCACACCCCCGCTGATACGGTGGTGATTCAGCGGACCGTTGCACCGTATCCGGCATGAGCCGCTGGCAGGCGGACCGGATCTCATCTTCCGCGAATTGCCGCTGAAGATGCATCCCCCCACCACACCAGCTACGATCCAATGGGCACGACGAGAATCGTGCCGACCGTCCATTGCATAATGAATAACGCCCTACCAGAGAAGCCTTTCGTAGCATCAGGCGCATGAGTTTCAGGCTGAATACATGTCTGGACTGACATTGCTCATAAACTTTATCATTAAGAATTGTACAGTAGCCTCCCGACACCGGTCAACCTGTGGTGAGGGAATCCTGGACATTAATTTGCCTTCCTTCGTTGAATGTTGCACGTCTCATCTCAACGTCATCCACGCCCACATTTTCGCAGGACGCGCAAGCCCTTATTCTATACTTATAACGATCCCTTGACCCGCTGACCCTGAGCCCTGTATAACCGCTTGCTGGCAGCAGTATCCGATTGCCCATCCCACTCTCTGCATGATCGTCAGAACGTGATGTATGGGGCTCGGTGAAACTGTGCTTCTCCGATGCGCCCGTAGCTCAATGGATAGAGCATCTGACTACGGATCAGAAGGCTATAGGTTCAAGTCCTATCGGGCGCACCAC
>CAYHQK010000148.1:0-1416 GCA_964358535.1 uncultured Nitrospira sp.
CCGTATAGGGATATTCGAAATGATGGTCGTCACCGACGACGTTCGTTCGCTGATCCTCGAAAACGCCTCGGCTCGTGACCTTCGTCGTGCGGCTGCCAAGCATGGCACCACGAGTCTCCGGGAGGACGGATTCCGCCATCTGCGCGAAGGCCGGACGACCGTGGAAGAAATTCTCAGGGTCACCAAGGATGACACGTTCGACGAAAAACCCCTTGCGGACGCAGTACGCGAAGGGTAAGGACGCGAAATGGCAACATTTGCATACAAGGCGATAGACGTAAGCGGACAGCAGATGACCGACAAGATTGTGGCGCCGGACAGGACTGCCGCGATCGAAGAGCTTTTCGAGAAGAACCTTAATCCCGTCTCAGTGGAGAAGCTGGAAGAAGGGCAACGTGAGGGACTATTCGCCCGGATCGGTGGTGTTTCAAGACGCGAGATTGATGCCTTTACGCGCCAGTTGGCGAATCTCCTGGCCGCGGGCGTGCCGATGAGCCGGGCGCTGGGCATCCTCAGCCGCGAGGCGGCTCGGACGGCGCCCAAGAAGCTCTGGGCTCTTGTGCACGACCAGGTGGCCGGTGGTATGTCTCTGGCCGATGCCTTGAGCCTGCACCCCCGGGCCTTCTCCCCGATCTATGTGGCGATGGTACGGGCCGGCGAGACGGGTGGATTCCTTGACGTTGTGCTCGAACAGATTGCGACGTTCCGGGCCCGCGAAGCGGACCTTAAGGGTCGAGTCAAGGGGGCCCTGGTCTATCCAGTCATTCTGGCCGTGCTCGCCGCCGGAGTTTTGGTGTTCCTGCTGACTTTCTTCATACCGCGTTTTTCTCAGATGTTCGCCGAGTTTGGCGGTTCGCTTCCGGCACTGACGCGGTACATCGTTGCAGCCAGTGAGCTTCTCGTGAGGTACTGGCTTGTCCCGGCTCTTGGCGTTGTCATTCTTGTTTTTGCCGTTCAGCGCATGCTCAGCAGTGAAGAAGGCCGTCGCACTGTGGCAACACTCGTGCTTCGCTTGCCATTGTTCGGCACAGGCATGGCGCGATTCGCACTCGTGCGATTCTGCCGGATGTTGGGGACGCTCATCGGCGCCGGTGTGCCTCTGATTGCCTCGTTGCGTGTGGCAAAGGAGGCGATTGGCAACCAGGTCCTGGCCGACACGGTCAGCAGCGCCATCGAGAGTGTCCAGAAGGGACGTCCTCTGGCCCGGAGCCTGGAAAGCTCACGCCTGCTGTTCCCCGCCGCGGTGATTGAAATGGTTTCCGTCGCCGAGGAAAGCGGACGGCTGGACCAGGAGCTTACCCGGCTCGCGGCCGCCTACGAGCAAGAGCTGGACCGCCACCTGAAGATGATGGTCACGTTAATCGAACCGGCACTGCTTTTTCTTATGGCCGTTGTTGTGGGTGGGGTCGTGATCGG
>CAYHQK010000148.1:1516-5886 GCA_964358535.1 uncultured Nitrospira sp.
ATATGAAATCAGCATTTAGTGACGGAAGAAAGCCGGTATGCCGGCAGCAACGCAATCGTGACAGAGATGCCTCCGGCTTCACTTTGATCGAGCTGATGTTGGTCATGGTGATCCTGGCGACGATGGCGGCCATTGTGTTGCCGAAGCTCACGGGGCGTTCCAAGCAGGCCAAGATTACGGCGGCCAAGACCCAGGTCTCCCAGTTGGAGGTCGCCTTGGATGCCTTTGAGATTGACCTGGGCCGCTACCCCACCACTGCGGAGGGTCCGCGGGCCTTGGTGCAGAAACCAACCTCCGAGGCCGACGGATGGCAGCAACCTTACCTCAAGCGCGACGTGCCCAAGGACCCCTGGGGCAATGACTATGTCTATCGGTATCCAGGTCAGTACAACGAGGATGGCTACGACCTGTACTCCCTCGGCCCGGATGGCAAGCTGGGCGGAGAGGATGATATTACGAATTGGTCGGAACAACGGCGGTAGGCGACGCAAAGGAGCACAAAAGCACAGGGCTTATGCACTTGTGACTTGTGCTCGGACACGGAGAAACGCGTGAGTGCATACAAAAGACAACCTGATAAGAAGAGGGGCTTCACGCTCCTGGAGCTCATTTTGGTGATGCTCATCCTATCGACTGTCCTGGCGATGGCGGCGCCGTCGCTGCGGGGCTTCTTCGGTTCGCGAAAGACCCATGACGAGGCCGCACAGATTCTCGCGCTGACACAGTTCGCCCGCTCCCAGGCCATCAGTGAGGGGATTATCTACCGGTTAAACTTCGACACGCGGGAACGCACCTACTGGCTCACTGCACAGCAATCCGGGACCTTCGAAAAACTCAAGACCGAGTTCGGACAGGTCTTCACCTTCCCGAACGACATCATCGCGGAATTGGAGGATGTGGAGAAGAAGGACGATGAGATGTTTCTTGAGTTTACACCGCAAGGAACCGTCACGGCCGGCACGATCCGGCTGATTGATCGGCGGGGACTGGTCCTGGAGGTCACGTGCCCGACGATAACGGAATCATTCTTCATAATTGAATGTGAAAAGAATTATGGCAGATACGCTTTCAAACAGAACAGTTAGAATGCGCCGCCGGGAAGGTCTCTCGCTGCGCTCGGGACGCCTGCGCGCGCACGGCTGCGCCGGCGTGCTCGGCGGTTTCACCTTTATCGAGCTCCTGGCTACGGTGGTCTTCCTGGGCATCATTATGCCCGTGGCGATGCAGAGCATCGGCCTGTGTGCTCGCCTGGGCGGGCAGTCGCGAAAACAGATCGAAGCCGCATCGCTGGCACGCACCAAGCTGACGGAAATGACCTGTTCGGGTGATTGGAGTAGCGGGCAGAAGAGCGGCGACTTCGGCACGGACTGGCCCGGCTATCGATGGACCGCCACGGTTTCCAGTTGGACGGACTCGGTGGTGAGCCAGCTCGATGTGACGGTGACGTGGCAATCGCAGGGCCGGGAACGTTCTGTGACCGCCAGTACTCTGGTCTATCCGGAGGACAGTTGAGATGAGCCGCGGATTGGAACAATACAGGGCCTTTACGCTGCTTGAGCTGCTGGTAGCCATGACGCTGATGGTCGTCACCGCCGCGTGCCTGTACACGGCGCTGTACACCGGCTTCAGGGCGAAACGCAGCGCCTCATTAGCCGTCGAGCCTACCGCGCTCGCCATCAACGCCATCGAGCTTATGAAGCAGGATATCTATGGCGTCCTTCCGGTGGGCGGCACCCTGGCCGGGGCTTTTCTCGGAACGGATGGGCGGGGTCTTGATGGGGTCGATATGGATAGCCTGGAATTTTATACTACTCATATATATGCAGACGACGATCAGGTCGTTGGCGGATTGGGAAAGATCGAGTTGGCTTTGGAGGAAGATACCGACAAGGACACTGGCTCTGACCGCGACGGCTACCGGCTCATGCGCAAGATAACCACGAATTTGCTGTCCCCCAAAGCCGTTGATGCCGAGGAACAGGTTCTTTGCCGCAACGTGAGGTCTCTGAATCTTCGGTATTATGATGGAGACGGGTGGCTGGATGAATGGGACTCGACCGCTGACGCAAACAGCCTTCCTCTGGCCATGGAGATCGATATTCAGGTGTTGCACAACGGGACAAATGGCACTGAGGTACCCAAAACACGCCGCCTCATCCAAAGTTTTTCCATACCTTGCGGAGGCGCCAAGCAGCAGGAGAGTGAATCGGATAATAGCGGGACGGCAGCAGGCGAAGGGCAAGCAGGCACATGAGAGAACTTATGTTCAAACAGTTTGAGCGAAGTCGCCGCACCGGCGGTACGATCCTGATTGTCACGATCTGGGTCGTTCTGGTCCTGGCCGGGCTCGCCCTTGTTTTTGCCCGCTCGATGCGGGTGGCTGCGATTGTCGCAGCCAACCACGTGGCGTCTCTTGAGGCCGAGTGCATAGCGGCCGGCGCCGCCGAGTACGCGATGGCAAAGCTGACCACGAGCGCAGAAGAGGAAACCTCCGTCCTGATGGATAGCGAACCCTATGAGGCCATGCAGGTCGGGCAGGGGTACTTCTGGATCTTACGTCCGAACCTGCAAGATGACCGGGAACTCGACTATGGGTTGACGGATGAAGCGGGCAAGATCAATCTCAACTCGGCATCGGAGGAGATGCTGTTGCGCCTGCCCGGCATGACGGCAGAGCTGGCCGCATCCATCATTGACTGGCGGGACGAGGACAGCGAGATCACCCCGGGAGGAGCCGAAGACGAATACTACCTCCTGTTGCCGGAGCCCTATAACTGCAAGAATGCCCCGCTGGAGACTGTGGATGAGATCCTTCTGATCAAGGGCGCCTCGGAAGAGCTGCTCTACGGAGAAGATACGAATCTCAACGGCATCCTGGATGACCGCGAGAACGATGGCGAGTTGAGCGACCCGCCTGACAACCGCAATGGTCGATTGGATGCCGGTTTCTACGACTATGTCACGGTCTATAGCGTGGAAACAAACATGGACAGTGAGGGTAATCAGCGCATCAACATCAACGACGCTCGCCGCCGGGGAGATCTGCAGAGCGCATTGCAGGAAGTGCTCAAAGAGGACCGGGCTTTGGAGATTATGAATCTTGTACCCACAAATCCGTCCTTCTCCAGTGTCCTGGATTTCTATTTCGCTACGGGTCTGAAACGCGAAGAGTTTTCGCAAATCGTTGACCGCCTCACCACGAGCGATGAAGAGTCCTTCCCCGGACTCGTGAACGTTAATACCGCACCCAAGGCGGTACTGCTTTGTTTGCCCGGTCTGGAAGAGAGTGACGTTGAGGCCCTCCTGTCCCGTCGCAGCTCCGACGAAGGACTCAATACAATCGCGTGGGTGGTGGAGGTGCTGAAGCAGGACAAAGCCGCTGCCGTGGGAAGCTACATCACAACCCGTTCCTTCCAGTACTCGACGGATATTCTCGGTATCGCGGGCAACGGGCGGGCCTACAAGCGTTACAAGGCGGTCTTTGACATGAGCGAACAGACGCCGCGGATTGTCTACTGGAAGTCGATGACCCACTTCGGCTGGCCTCTGAACCAGGAGATTGTCGCTGCCCTGAGAAAAGGGCAGCCCCTTACGAACACTATCTTAAGTATGAATTGATTGGATGATGATAATGCTCGGTGCTCGGACCCTATTGGGGCTTGCTATTGATGAATTTGGAGTCGTTGTCGCTGAAGTGCGCATTCGGTCCGGCCGTCCGGAAGTCCAGCGCGTCGGTCACTGGAGCTTCCAGGAGAAGCTGGATTCGAGCAATACGAGCGAGATGGGGCAGAACTTCAGGCAATTCTTACGAACAAACAACTTCTCGTCGAAGCAGGCCGTCATCGGGATTCCCACAAAATGGGTGGTCGCCAGGGAGATCGTCGCTCCGCCGGCAAGTTCTGATGCGTTGGCGGGCATGCTTACTATTCAAGCCGAGCGCGCATTCTCTCTGAATGCCGGTGAGTTGATCTTCGACTATTGCGGCCGCACCAGTACGTCGCAGAAGAGTGAGGTTCTGCTGGTAGCTGCACGGCGGCAAATTGTCAACCAGGTTAGAGACTTGGCCGCCGCCGCGGGTCTCCATGTTCAGTCCGTGACCGTCTCGGCCCTGGCGTTCGGCAAAATCCTTTCTGAGGCTGGTCCGGAGCTTCGGTATGGGCTCTACACCCGACCGGCCTACTGCGAATTCTGGGCCCAGGCGAATGGCAGTCCACGATCCATCCAACACGTCCCGATGGCGACAACAAACGGAAGCGAGGACCAGTACACTGAATTACTAAGCTCCACGATTCAGCGACTGATCATGCTATCGTCACAGCAGGGTCATTCTCCACCTTATCGTGTCACGGCGTATGACGGCTGCGGCCTGT
>CAYHQK010000149.1:0-1709 GCA_964358535.1 uncultured Nitrospira sp.
GGCTGACGGTTTCCGGCCTTAAGCCCGTGGCTTTCGCGATCACCCAACGGGGGATGACAACGGGAAAACGGAGAGTCGGGGCATTCTTAAGATGCAGCCAGCTCGCCAATTGCAGAAGATACTGTAGTACTCGCGCGGACGCATGAGGTGAACGAAGGCCGGCAGCTGTGGATTCCAGCTGTTGAAAGTCTGACCCGATTTGCCGGAGAAAGATGTCAATCGTCGCCGCGTCTTGCAGGAGGCACGCCCGTGCCTCCTCGGAATTCAGTCCTGAGACAAAGACATCGGTGACGGCTTTCACCGAGGCCGAATGAGTCGACTTCGCTTGCAGCCACTCCGACAGACAGAGGATCCCTCCAGGTCCAATCATCCGCACGAGCGATTCTTCGCCCTGCTGATCGACCGACAACTGCATCGCAAGCCCCCGGCAGATCATCTCCAGATCTGTGATGTGATCGCCTTGATGGACGATGAAATCGCCGGCCCGATAATGCGTCATCGTGACGCCTTGCTTGGGGCGGCGTTCGTTGGCGGTGGTGGAAGTCTGGTTGGCTGTTGAGACAGCGCAGATATGCGCCGTCTCACAGCCTGCGCAAAGCGTTGCGAGCGAGGAGACCTTCGCCAGCGGACCAGAGCGTCTCTGCTGTTTCAGCCTCATCAATTGCCCATCCTCTTACATGGACCGATGGTCAGCCAGCCACTGCGTCTGTCCGTAGGGAAGAGTGGCGCATGTTCAGTGACGCCCAGGATGACTACATATTTCCATTAAGGCCGTAAGTCCTCGATCGCTAGGTTTCAGTTAGGGCCATAAAACCTCTCACTCCAGTTCCGTAATTATCAGTATGATCGGTTCACGGATTTCTGCCGCGTTCGTCTCCCCAATGTTCTCTTGCGAAAAGCTACATGCAGGCTCAGCATATCCTCCCAGCCTCTGCACCTGAGCTCGTTACGATCAGTGCGAAGGGGGAGTATGATTTAAATCATATTGCGTCACCAGATGATGGGCTACACTCGCGGCAGTCCGTACAACTCTATCGGTTTCTATCAGACGAATCTATAGACCCTGCAAGCAAAAAGGGCATTCATGAAGTCGAATCCTGTTAATGGCTCTGTGCCAGGGTGGGTGCCAAGCCGGCTATCCCTCAAAATCGGGTTCGGAATATTCCTGCTGGTGATCCCCTTGGTGGGCACGAGCTTGTGGGTCCTCACGCTTGCGCAGCGAGATCTGGCCGAAACGAAGTTCTCCAGTGCGGAAGTGGAGGCACAGCAAGCCGTCGCGATATTGGACCGCCTCGTCTTTGAGCGCTACGGCGATGCGGTTGTGTTCTCCCATCTCAGCCAATCCCGCCCCTTCGAGCGCGCATCGCTCGAAATACTGACCGACCAACTGCTGACCGCCTATGCTCCCTACTATGCGTTGGCCTTGGTGACCGATAGCAGCGGGCGGATCATTGCCGCCAGCAAGATGGAGGGACGCGGGCAAGCGGCTAGGGCCCAGGAGGTGATCGGACAATCGGTCAAAGACGAGCTCTGGTTCCAACAGACGTTGGCTGGCCATGAGCCAGTGCAGGTGGAGGACTATCACGACGACCCCTTGGTCAACCGGACGAGTCGGGACCATAGCCCTGTGATGAGTTTCTCTGCGCTCATTCGCGATCGAAACGGCAACCCCTTGGGAGTCTGGTCGGCTCGGATGGCGCTCACACCCC
>CAYHQK010000149.1:1809-5851 GCA_964358535.1 uncultured Nitrospira sp.
CACCCCCGCGGCCACTGTGGTGTCATCAGGGTTTTCGAGGTGGCCAGGCCTGGGCTGGCGCGTGGAAGTCTATCCGCCGAAGCCGGAGGCAGGGCAGGGACTCCGAGTATGGGCACTCTGGATCGCAACCAGCCTGCTCATGCTGGGAGGCATTGTGGCGCTCGGTTTCGTCATCCAACGGCGCCTGCTGGCGCCGGTCTCCCATTTAATCGCGCATGCCCAAGCCGTGATTGCCCAATCGCAGGTGCTGTCTGTGTCCCCTGATTCCCACTCGCTCCCACCTCCGGTATTTTCATTGCCTGGAGCGCTCCTCGAAAGCCAAGACGAGCTGGGAGAGCTGGCGCGCACGATGGCCACCATGGAGCGTGAGGTACAGAACCAGATCGTCCGGCTCACAACCTTGACGGTCATCAGCCGGGCCCTCGTCCAAGAAGCCGTCTCGCTGCCTGCGCTCCTGACCCGCATTCTCCAGGCGGCCCAGCAATTAACCGGGGCACGCTATGCGGCGCTGGCCACCTTCGACGAGCAAGGGACGGAGATCAAGGAATTCATCACCCTCGGCATCGATGACGCAACAAGACAGAGGATGGGGGCTCTCCCGACAGGCAAGGGCCTGCTGGGCGCCCTGGCCAAGGAATCCGACATCCTCCGGCTCAAGGATCTCACGCAACATCCCTCGTCGGCAGGATTCTGTCCTCATCATCCCCCGATGCATTCGTTTCTGGGGACAGCGATTCGGGTTCACGATCGGGTGTTCGGGCGCATTTACCTCACAGAGAAACGGATGGGAACTGCTGCTGCGGGCTTAATGAACGGGAAGGACGCAGAAACGGAAACGGGCGAGTTTACGGAACTGGACGAACAACTGATCAGTGTGCTGACCCATCAGGCCGGTGCGGCGATCGAGATCGCCCATTTGCTCGACGATGTGACGGCAACCCAGAGCCGCTACCGCACGATCCTGGACGCCGTGCAGGACGGCATTTACGGGCTCGATCTCTCCGGCCGTTGTCTCTTCGTTAATCATGCAGGGGCGCAAATGCTCGGCTATGGGCCGGATGATCTTGTGGGGCAAGTCCTGCATCCGCTCATTCATCACACCTGTAAAGATGGAAGCGCCTATACGTTGGAAAGTTGCCCCATCATGAGCTCCCTCCGCACAGGCCAGCCCTGTGAATTAGAAGAAGATATGTTGTGGCGTCGTGATGGGACGGCCTTCACAGTACGGTACGTCGTGACGCCATTGCATAGCGCCGAGCAGGCACTGACTGGCGTGGTGGTCACCTTTGCAGACCTGACCGAGCGGACCATCCTGGAATCGCAACTGCGCCAATCGCAGAAAATGGAGGCGATGGGGCGGTTGGCCGGAGGCATTGCCCATGACTTCAATAATCTGCTGACGATCATCAAGGGCTACAGCGAGCTCCTGCTGGCAAAAACCAACATGCGGAAAGACGCATGGATGAAGATCGAGCAGATCAAAAAGGCTGCAGACAGGGCAACCGGACTCACGAATCAACTCTTGTCCTTCAGCCGCAACCAGGAGCTGGAAACCAAGGTCGTGGATGTGAACGAGATCGTCTCCAGCACGGCCTCCCTGCTGCAGCGATTGCTTGGGGAGCAGATCCGATGTTCAGTCGTCCTGGCCTTCCAGCCTTGTTTCGCCACCCTGGACGCCGTCGGGTTGGAACAGATTTTGATTAATCTTGCGGTCAATGCGCGCGATGCGATGCCGGATGGGGGAGAGCTCACGATCAAGACGGCCATCACGCCTCACAAACCTACCCTCATGGATGCGCAGAATCAGGGGGGATTGATCACGCTGACCGTCACCGATACCGGAGTCGGAATGGATGCGATCACCCAAGCGAGAATCTTTGAGCCGTTTTTCACCACGAAGGCGATCGGGAAGGGAACAGGCTTGGGCCTCGCAACGGTCTATCGCGTCGTGGAGCGGAGCGGAGGCTCCATCACGGTCACCAGTGTAGTTGGGGCCGGCACCACCTTTACGATTACGCTTCCGCAATCTGTGTCATCCAGCCAGCCCATCCCTCTGGTGCAGACGACGGTGGATGAGTGCTGGGGATTTGAGACCATCCTCTTGGTGGAGGATGACCCGGCTGTCCGTGCCCTGACGAAAACGGTGTTGGAGGGGAAGGGCTATACGGTGTTTGAAGCAGAGAATGGAGCGGCCGGGCTCGCCAGAGCCGCGGCACATTCCGGCGATATCCATCTGCTCCTTACGGACGGCATCATGCCGGAGATGAACGGGTGGGCACTCGCCAGGCAGTTGAAACAGGTTCGTCCTGACCTCCGGGTGTTGTTCCTCACCGGGTATGCGGACACGACGATTCCCGACTATGAATCTCTCGAAGAACTGGGGGATATCCTTCAGAAACCGGTGTCCAACGAGGTCCTCGCGCGCAAGGTGCGCGAGGTGCTGGAACGTCCGTTATCCGAGACAGGATCGCGTCTCGCGCCACGCCGCCAGGCCTTGCGCATTCTTGTCGTGGACGATGACGCACAAATCCGCGCGATGCTCGACGCCCTCTTGACCGCCGAACAGTACGAGGTGCGGACCTGCGCCAGTGGGGCAGAGGCGCTGGAGTGCCTCGGAGACTATCGAGCGGATCTCCTGCTCATCGATATGTTGATGCCGGAACGCGACGGCATTGAAACCGTTCAGCAGGTGCGGAAAGCCTGGCCAAACCTCAAAGCGATCGCCATGTCCGGTGGAGGATCGGCCGAGTCAGGATTTTATCTCTCGCTCGCCACGCAGTTCGAGGTCACCCACACCCTCGCAAAGCCATTTTCGAAACAGGAATTATTGTCTGTGATTGACCGGGCAATGATGCCCATCCCACGCCGAGAAGCTGGCAGTAGTAGTCCCGACAACTAAATGCCTATCCCGCTGGAGCGTACGACTGATGGGGGGCGCGTCAGCTCCTCACCGCTGTATTTGGTTGAGACTGTAGATATGCTAGGAGCGCCGTCTCCAACTCTTGAATCGCCTTCAGAAGCATAGAACATTGCGACCGAGCCGGCAGGCCGCTGCCCATGCCCTGCGAATACAATCGTGCGAATTTATCGGCCCCCAACATAGATGCGCTTTCCGCAAGCTCCTTGAGCAACCGGCAAAGATTCTCGGAAATAGGCTCGTCCGAGTCTTCTTGTTCTAGTACCACAAGCGGTAGGGTTGCGGCCAATTGCGCCACAAACGCAGTGACTAGATCGTTATATTCCGCCAGCCCGATGTCCAATCTGTCCATCGTTTGCTGTTTGCCAAGAAGCAGGCGCGGCTGAGATCGCAAGAACTGCTCAACCCGCTTGATCAAGTGCTTTTTCTCGAGGGGTTTGACCAGGAAACCATCGCACTGTAAGCCATGGACACGTTTGACGGTTTCAAGATCGCCATGCGATGACGCGATCATAATGGGAGCCTGGTTAAATGTCGGCAAGGCCCTGACCTTCACGATAAACTCCAACCCATCCATTTCCGGCATCATATAATCGGTGATGATCAGCTGAATGTCTGGCGTTGCAGACACAGTCTCCAGTGCTTCTTTGCCGTTTCTGGCTACCACCGTTTGATAGCCGTGGGCGCTCAGCATGAGCACTAACAGTCTCGCGTTGACCGGATTGTCTTCAACAATCAGAATGGACATCGTACTCGTTCCTTGTCGTCTGCCGTACTACTGTGGTGATCAAGCGGCCGTTCCGCCTGAGGCGGTCAGTCGCGGGCCGTCATCTGTTGAGTCGGAGATCGGGGCCTGCATGGTGACCCAACGCGCGAGGGTCTCTACCAACACTTTGGGCTGCACGGGCTTACCGACATAGTCATCCATGCCGGCTGCGAAACACCGGTCTCGCTCCCTCTGCATGACATTCGCCGTCATGGCGATAATAGGCACATGGCGCGAAGCACGAGGCGAGGGGGAAGAGCCGTCTTTTGGCTCTGGCCCCGTGCCCATTACCTCTCGCCTGCGGATTTCTCGCGTCGCTTCAAAGCCATCCATTTCCGGCATTTGGCAGTCCATCAAGA
>CAYHQK010000150.1:0-5843 GCA_964358535.1 uncultured Nitrospira sp.
CCGATCCATTGAGGCCCAGGACGCCGATCTTCGCGCCATAATAAAACCCCAGATAGATCTCGCGCAGCACCTGCTTTTTCGGCGGATAGATCTTGCCGACATTGACGAGGGAGAAAATGACTTGTTTATCGTTCGTGGCCATAGGTCCTCTATTTAGTGGGAAAGGTTACCGAGGAGGGTTCACGATAACAAAAGCCCTGCTACTTCACAACCGGACGACTGCGGACAAGGGCAGGAGACTGGGCTGGATCGGTTAGATGCCGAGTTCTTGCGAGAGCCGGACTTCCGATTCGTCGTCGATTTCCTCGAGGCAACTGAAGCAGACAAAGGGAAACCGGTCAATGGGGATCGCGCAGACTTCGCCGATGGACGAATCGTCAATCGCCGGTCCGCCGCATTCTTTGTGAATTAACACCAGCATGTCGCCCTCCTATTTAGCAGCGTGAACGTGCGGGACAGGCGGGACGAGCGAGACGTGCAGAATCTGATTCCCCCTGTCGCGCTTTTCACGCTAGTCTCGCCTCTCTCGCGTGTCGAGTACAAGACGCTGAAATGTATCCAGATGTTCAGAACTGCTCAGTCGATGGTCGCCCGGAACCAGATGGAGCTCGATCGGAAAAGAGGGGGCAAGGGATCGCACCTGCTCGACGAACTGGCTGCTGCCCTGCGGCAAAATCACGCTGTCTTGCTGACCGTGGAGGATGGCCGTGTTGACCGGCCGCAGCCGGTCGAAATTCGTTTTCCAATAGGCCTCGCTCTCCTCGACCCACTTCCAGGCGATGGGAAAATCGCGATGGGCCGGCTCATCGTCCCACGGCATCCAGCCGGTGCGGTGCCAGCTATGGCGCCGCTCGTCGGAAATGGACCGCGCCCGCACTCCCATCATATTGAAGGCGGGGGCGATGAGGACGAGCTTCTCGACCAGAGGATAGTCTTGCGCCATGAGCCAGGCGATCCAGCCACCGAGCGAGTTGCCCACAATGGTGATCGGCGGACCGTCTTGTATCAGATCAACAACAAGCCTCGCATCGGCGATCCAATCTGACAGGGTGTAGTCCGTAAACGTGCCCTCTGAGTCGCCGAAGCCCCGCACATCGTAACAGCAGAACCCCCAACCCTTCTCCTCACACCATTGCGCGAGCGCTGTGCTCTTATTGCCCCAGCGTTTCGAGAGGAAACCGGTGATGAAGAGGATCTGTCGATCCTGGCCGATCGAGCGATCGCCGCGGATCAATGTGCCGTCGGCTGCCGCGAGTTCAAACTGCTGCAGACCGCTCATGCCTGCGTGACCGATTTGGTGATGAAGAGCCCCAGCCGCTGCAGTACCGCTCTGGGAATCTCATGGCCGCCACGAAAACTGTGCCACTCAACCGATAGCCCCGCGTGAGTCAACTGGTCTCGCAACCCTTCCGCCCCCGCGTAAGGCAGGATCTCGTCCTGTATCCCGTGGCTTTGAAAGACCGGCAACCCTTTGCGTTTGGGGAGCAGCGGCGCCCATTCCTGTTTGGCCAGGAGCGTTCCGGACAGTTGGACCAATCCCGCATAGGGTTGCGCCGTTCTGAGCATCACATCGCACGACAGCATCGCGCCCTGGGAAAATCCTCCGAGGATCGTCTTGCGCGGGTCCGCGTTGAAAGCACGCTCGACTTCTTTGAGGAAGGCCAGCATGGCCTCCCGCGCCGGCGCGAGGCCTTTGGGAATGTCTTGCGAGAGATCGCGCGGCCTGCCTGCCGCTCGATCAGCCGCAATGCGGGCCATGTCGATGATCCACCAGGCCCGCGCATTGCCCGGTCCGAAACTCAACGAGAGCGGGCCTTCGGGAAACACGAACCTCGTGCCGGCCGGCACGTTCAAGACGTCGGCTAGCGCCACCAGATCGTCGCCCGGCGCGCCGAAACCATGCAGGAGCAGGACGAGAGGTCCGCGCCCTCCGCCCTTGCCATCTGTGCCGCCTGTGACCCGTATTCGTAGACCGCTTACTTGTTCTTCACGCATAAGCGGGCATTATCCCATATACAGATATTGAAAGAGGGCCAGCAGTCCATAAAAAGATGACTCGACCACCGGCTGCTGCCACAAGGGGACGAAAGCCCCCTGACCCACCGCTTGGATGTCCTCGATGACCTGGCGAGTCAGTTTGACGTCGGACTCGCCTGCCGCCCCGCGATCCAATCCCTGCAGGACCAATTGATGGAGCCGCACCAAGCCTGCATGACGCGCCTCCTCGGCCGCCCGGTACAAGAGCAGCGCAGCCACGACCGCCAGCGCCACGTTAACCGCCCAGCCTGCGACCATCGTGAGGGGGAAATTCCAATTATCGAAATAATGGTTTCGAGCCACCATCATAAGGAGGAGCGCGATAAAGGGATACCGCACCAGGCGATTGACCACTTCCGTCCGCTGCGCGATCAGTTCAATTTTCATCAGCTCCCGGGCTTTGGCCACGTTCTCGGCGGACTGGAGTTTGAAGCGATCCGTCAGCGCCTGGGGCCAGCCCTCCGTCGCCTGCGCCAGAGAGCCGATCCAGCGCCGACAGAGGAGCACCGCGTCGAACACGAAGAGATTGAGCACCGCCGCGCAGAGGTAACTGGCCAGGACGAACACCTCATCCAGCCGGCAACTGAATGAGCCGCGGCAGGGACCTGAAAAGTCCTCGGCTCCCATGACCTTCCAGAGAAACGCAAATGACAGGGCGTAGACCGTCACGAGTAGCAGCATACGCGGGAAGCGATGCATGCCTGAACTGGCTTCCCGGTAGAGACTCCACAAGTCCCCGACGTGCTCTTCGCTACGCCGGCCACGGGGAGACAACACCCACTGCGCCGTCGTCAGATACCGTCGCCACCATTCTGGACGGTCCGACTCGACCTGAGAGGCAAAACCATACCGCTCCGTCATTTCTTCAAGATTCGACTGGAGATCCCGCCAGGCCTTGACCAGAAATCCGAGGGCCAACAGTGTGGCGAGCCCCCGCAGAATTTCTGTCGGCCACAGGCTGACTCCTTCCAGCCAGTAGAACGGTTCGCCCTGGTCATGGTTCTGCAGGACCACGTCGAGCAGAAACCGGTCGATAAAAAAGGCGAGACCGAATGCGCTCACGGCACCAAGCAAGAGGACTCCCCTGTGCGCGGTCATCCACTGGTTGGACTTCGGTTTCGTCCATAAGAGCACGAACCCGATCACGTAGGTCAGGCCGATACTTCCATAAATAACGCCGGATGGCGGCCGCCGGCCATTCGTCTGGGGCGACTCTTCGGCAAGATCCACGCGAGCCGCATGCAGGGTATAGCCCTGTTCAATCGCTCCGACCGTGAGATCGACCGCGCCGTGACGACCGACTTCGTATAAGCGGGGAGGTTCCACCGCACTGAACCACGTACGGTCGGCCGTCAAGTTGGCCCGGTAGCCGCAAGGCGACAGGGCCGCTCCGGCTGTCGAGCTCGACTGGCCGGTGTCGCCTGGCGGACAAGTGGCCAGCGGCCACACATGCCCCACGGCCTGGAGCGTGGCAAAGTACGCGGACGTTTGATAGCTGCTTCGGAAGGGCGGCACGTCGCCCTGCAGCATGCCGTACAATTCCAAACCGTAGTGGGAAGCGGTCACAAGATTCCTCGTCCAGCGATACTCATCCGCATAGACTAATCTGCTGTCGAGATCGGTGGTAAAGAACACTGCGCCGGGAAATCTCTCGCGCATGGCCTGCAGGATCAGCAAGGCATCGTAGGCATCGCTGCCGAGAATTCCGATCGCAGCGACCGGATTCTTGTTGTCCCCCTCATCATTGTGGGCGGTCGCGACTTCAGCCATCTCCCGCTCGATCCGATCTGCCAGCCGTTGCGCGTAATCGAACTGACTTGTCCCGACAGGCCGCTCATGAACTTGGCTGTCGAGCAGCACGTTCTTCATCGCTTTCGAGCCGCTCTCTTTTGCCGCGCCGCCTTTCTCTCCTCCGGAGACTTCCCCATCGAGCCCGCGGAGATAACTGTAGCGCCACACATTCAGGTTGAGTTCCTTTGTCCCTACCGGGTTTCCGACTTGGAAGTCGATGGCCTGATCGTACGTGTCGCAGGCGGCTTTAATCCGCGCTATGCGCTCGTCCTTGATGGCGTGGTTCTCTTCCTTGGATCGATGGGCGACACGATGACAGACGGCGGCGGTGAATTCGACCGGCAGGACGCGCCCATAAAACGAATCCCACTCTGCGATGAGGATGACGGCATCCCGCTCAAACTTCACCCGGCGGCGTTCCAGTTCCTGGGTCAAAGTGCCGAAGAGCTGATCGTCTGATCCGATACTGTGCTTGAGCTCGATGCCGGCCTGCAGCAGAATCCGACAGAGTTTCTCACGGCTCGAATCGGATGAGGCACATCCGGTGGAGTGCGGCGACGTGGCCGGCACGCTGAGTTCATGCGTCAGCAGCTTGGGTATCCCCGTGGCCCAGGGCGAGTAGAGTTCCACGCGGCGGCTGGCGTTCGCCCACATCGAATGATCCTCGCGCCCCTGGAGAGGGCTGACGGCTTCTTCGAGCAGACTTCGGAAGGCTGACGAACTCCGCGGCCCGATGATTTTGAATCGTACGTGCTTTTCCATTTTCTGGTCCAGCAATACCGTGCCGTCATGACTCCTCTGGCAGTCATGGCGCCCGATTGCGCTTTGCTGGCAGAGGAGGGACTGCGTCAGTTTTTTCAGCCTGTCGATGGGGTGATTGCCGGTGATCTCACTGCTGATCCAGAGGACAAGCACGGCCTGCGCCCAGGTTTTTTCGGGCGAACACTTCCGCAGCCCTTCCTGATACCACTCGTACGGCAAGACTCGGCTCACGCCAGCCCGGTCCCGCCATTCAACGTAGGAAAGCTGATCCTCGTTTTGCGGAACGTAGCAGGCAATGCCGAGGGCGGAGCCGATCGCGTATCGATCCCGAATCCTGGTCTCCCTGCTTTCCCCGGACGATCCGCCTTCCGTGGTGACAAGAAGGACGGTGATCGGACGTCCCTGGCTCTGGTCGATCTTGCCAGCCAGCTCCTGACGGATTGCTTTGACCAAATCGACGTCGTCCTTCCCATCCGTGACACCCGGCCTCACCTCGCCGTCGAATGTCGCCACGCGTCGCGCAGCCTCAAGGGGATCCTCCCATAACCGGGCATAGACCACGCCTTCTGCGACATGCGGCTTGAGCTCGCTCCCCATCGAGGGCGGCCGGCTACTCTTCAAGGGCTGTTGCACCATGACAATACCGGCGATGATCAACCCAAGGGTAATCATCCCTCCCACCGCGAGCTTCGAGTCTCCACTTCCCTTTGCCATAGAGGACTCCGTTTTCTGCCATCAGTGGCTGCGCGAGCACGGGCGCTCGCTAGGTTGTCACGACACTCTACAACAGACGGTGAGGGGGACTGCAAGAAGCTGCGAAAAATACTAGGGAACCCTACCAATACCGTAAGGAGCTAGCAGTTTGTTGACAAACTCATTGAGAAGGCTGGGTGGGGGGAGTCACTGCCAACCACGAACCGGCCCAGAATCATGTGCAGGCTGTTCAGAAAGGCCGTCCGGCAAAGCCGCAGCAAGCGAAGAGGCGAAGCGTACTCTCTGCCGTACGTTGAGCCTCTGAGCGCCGCGAGAACGCCGCTGGCAGCCTTTGTCAACAGCCTGCTAGGAGGAGCAACTGACCGAGAGATGCTTGCCCCAGTTGGGAGGTGGAGCCGCATAGGCCTCCATGCCTGGCTGATCGCTGTAGGGATCGCGCAGCAGGGTGAGCAGCCGATCGATTTCCGAAAAGTCCTTCTGCTGCGCCTTCTCGATGGCGGTCTGCGCCAGATAATTGCGGAGCACATACTTGGGATTGA
>CAYHQK010000151.1:0-1153 GCA_964358535.1 uncultured Nitrospira sp.
CGGAGCTAACGGTCAGGGCCGCCTGGGTCCCTTTGAACTGGGCCAGCGCAGACTCCAGCTGTTGGTGCGGGGGCAAGGAGCCTGAGACCAACCGTGCGGCGCCGGCGCCGGCGCCAAATTGTTGCGTCGCCTCGCAGGAAGCCTGAATGACCTCTGGGTGCATGGCCAGCCCCAAGTAGTCGTTGGAGGCGAAGAGGAGGATCTGACGTCCTGCCATCTTCACCACCGGGCCGACGCCGGACTGGAGCGGCGTGAGCCGTCTGGTGAGGTGTTTCGCGGCGAATTCGTCCAGCTGCTGTTTAAACATGGGGCCTGTGTGCTTTCCGGGAATCGCAGGGAATCCGCCGCCTCATTGACAAGCTCGTCACATCCTTAGTATAAGGCCGAACACCATTTAGAGGAAACGGGCCCCGCCCTCGTCGAAGAATCTACCCATGAGCTACCATATCAAGGTCCCGGCAAAAACTCTTCCGGTCGATGAAGCCCACATGTTGAGCTCGCTCGACCATGCGTTGCACCGGTTACAGAATTATCGACGCCCCCTGCTGGTCGGTCTGGGCGTATTGCTGCTTGCGGCTGCCGTGGTGGGAGGGGTCTTCTATGTGGACCGCCAATCCGCGCAGAAAGCGCAAGAGCTCGAACGTGAGGCGATGCGCCTCTTGACCGATCCTGCCGTGAACGATCCTCAAAAGATGGATCAGGCGCTGAAGGAAGCGATTGCGCGGTATCGGCAAGTGGTCGATCAATATCCGCGAACCCCCACAGCGCCACTCGCGTTGTATCATTTGGGAAATACGTTGGTCCAGGCCAATGACGTGAGCGCGGCGATCGAGGCCTATCAACGTTATCTGGCATTCTACGGTTCGAATCCATCCATGGCCGGGCTGGTGCAGCAACGTCTCGCCTACGCCTACTTGCTCAAGGGTGAGCGGGACCAGGCGGTCAAGGCGCTCACGGCCATTCTGGAGACGCCCGGCACGTTGAATCGTGATCAGGCCCTGTTTGAATTGGCTCGGCTGGAAGAGTCTCAGTCGCGGCCTGAAGGGGCACTCGCCCATTACCAGGAACTGATCAAGACCTATCCGAACTCGCCCTTCACCAGTGAAGCGACCATCCGGACCAAGGTCATGGACGTGAAGAAAGCGCAAGAAAC
>CAYHQK010000151.1:1253-5738 GCA_964358535.1 uncultured Nitrospira sp.
CCAGTGAAGCGACCATCCGGACCAAGGTCATGGACGTGAAGAAAGCGCAAGAAACGACGTCTGTCCCGACGCCAGTTGCCCCGGTTTCCCCCTCCTCCCCCTCAGCAGGCAAGAAGAAACCCTAGCCAAAGATCGTCGTTCGTGAAGCGTATCTCGTAGGGGATAAGAGCGTATGGCTTATGGCCTATAGCTGGCAGTAAAGCCATCCTCTCTCCCTTTCTGACCATACGCTCTTGTCTTTTGACGAGATGCGAGATGCGAACGACGAGATACGAGATGCCAACGACGAAGTTTTGCGTTAGCGGCTAATGACGAGGAAATCGCCAGGTCGGATGTTTGGACTGGAGAGGTTGTTCTTGATCTTGAGCGTCTTGACGGGAATGCGAAACCGCTTCGACACTTTTCCCAGCGTGTCTCCCACGCGCACTTTATACCAATGTGACGAGGCGGCTGCTGCAACCTGCGTCTTCTCCGGAAGTTGCGGGAACTTATAAGCCGGGATGCGGTCCTGCAGCTGCTCGACTTTCGCTTTCATGCCCACCGGCACCTTGAGATGATAGGTCTCGTTGCCCGGGGGGGTGGCGTCTCGCCGTAGCTCAGGATTGAGTAGTCGGAGTTCTTCATAGGGAATACCGGTGGCATTGGCGATCGCGCGGAAATGGATGGTTCGGCTGATGATCGCCTCATCGAATTGATGCGGCTCGGCCGCTTCCTGAGAGAACCCGTATCGATCGGGGTTCCGCGCAATGATCGTGGCGGCCATGAACCGCGGCACATATTCCTTCGTCTCCCGCCGGATCAATCGTGTCTGGGAAATCTCGGAAAAGCTTTCAGCTTGGGCCGTATGGAGGGCACGCATCACCTTGCCTTCTCCGGCATTGTAGGCGGCCATCGCGAGGGGCCAGGCGCCGAAGAGGTCGTAGAGGTCGCGGAGGTAGCGGGCGGCCGCGACCGTTGACTTGATGGGATCCCGACGTTCATCCACGTAGTTGTCGACGCGGAGGCCATAGGCCTTGGCCGTGCCCTTCATGAACTGCCAGGGCCCCGTGGCCTTGGCTCGCGAGAAGGCGTAGGGATTGAATCCGCTCTCCACCAGCGAGAGGTAGACCAGATCGCTGGGGAGATGAAATTCCGTGAAGATTTTGTCGACAATCGGTCGGTAGCGGCTGAGCCGGAAGAGCCATTGTTCAAAGCGATCGTGGATGCCTGTATTGAAGTAGCGGATGTGAGCCTGGACGGAGGGATCCATGACGATTGGCATATCGTAGGCGGTGTATTCCGCGGTCGCGCTCCGGGGCGAGTTTGGGGTCAGGGCCAGTTCAGCCGGAGGGTTTAATGCGTCCGAGAATCGCGCGGTCGCCGGGGAGTTTCCCGCTTGGTTCGGTTGTAAGAGATCTTCAGTCCGCGGGACGCTGCTGGTCGTTGTTGCGTGAGGGTTGGCGGTCTCCAGGGCCGGTCCTTCGGTGTCGAGCGGGACCAGATTGTCATCCGGGTCGTCTTCTGCCACGGCGTTCTCGTCCACTGGAGACAAGGAGTCAACCGTGGCTGGCTCGGAAGGGGCTGCAGCCTGCGCCACCATAATAGGAGTGGCGAAGCTGACGCAGAGTCCAAGGAAGAGCACCATCGGGAAGACGGCTTGCCCCGGTTTGGGCGGTGCGATGGAAGCGCGGAGGCGATCGGTATCGTATGGGCGGTTTGTGATATTCATGTGAGGCTAGACTATCGATCGACCTCGCGCTTGTCAAGAAATTGCAGGGGATTGGCATTCCTCCCATGGCATTGGGAAGGCCGGGCGCTCGATCCTGTGCGCCTAATCGTGAACGTCGGCGGCGCCGGCCTCAGCAGGCCGCAACTGTCTGCAAACATGCGGGTCTACAGGGGTTCTCGCCTTGACAGCTTTTGGGGGGCAATGGTATCGTCCTCCCTTCCTGCGTAGGATTTTTCACGTTTCATCCGAGGAGGATCCGTCGATGCTGAAGCGGTATTTGCTGGCCCCCGGTCCGACGCCTGTGCCACCAGAAGTGTTGTTGGCCATGGCGCGACCCATGTTCCATCACCGTGCTCCTGAGTTTGACAAGGTGTTCGCGGAAGTCCGTGATGGACTCAAGTGGTTGTTCCAAACGAAAAATAACGTGCTCATGCTAGCGGCGTCCGGAACCGGAGGCATGGAAGGCTCGGTGTCGAATTTTCTTTCTCCCGGCGACCATGCCCTGACCATTAACGGGGGCAAGTTCGGAGAGCGGTGGACCAAGCTCTGTAAGACGTTCGGCGCCGAGGTGACGGAAATCAAGGTGGAGTGGGGACGGGCTGTCGATCCTCAGGTGGTGGCCGATGCCCTCAAGAAGGATCCCTCCATCAAAGCGGTGTATGTGCAGGCGAGCGAGACTTCCACCGGCGTGTCGCACGACATTAAGGCGCTGGCCGCGATCGTGAAGCCCTATAGCGACACTATTCTGGTGGTGGATGCCATTACCGCCCTCGGTGTGTTCGACATCAAGACCGATGAGTGGGGGCTGGATGTCGTGATTACCGGGTCGCAAAAGGCCTTGATGCTTCCGCCTGGCTTGGCCTTTGTAAGCGTCAGCGATAAGGCTTGGAAGTTGGCAGACAAAGCGAAGAACACGGCGTTCTATTTCAATTTCAAGAAAGAGCACGAGAATCAGCAGAAGAATCAGACGGCCTATACGCCGGCTGTCTCCCTTATCGTCGGTCTGCAGGAAGTGCTGAAGATGATGAAGGCGGAGGGTCTTGAGGGGCTGTTCGGCCGTCAAGCCCTGCTCGCAAAGGCCATGCGTGAAGGGTTGCAGGGCGCCGGATTGGCGTTGTTTCCGAAGGAATCTCCCAGCGATGCCTTGACCGCGGTTCTCGCGCCGGAAGGCGTAGACGGGCAGGCCATTTACAAGAATTTGCGTGTGCAATACGGCGTTACGGCGGCCGGTGGGCAAGACCACTTGAAGGGGAAGATTTTCCGGCTCTCCCACATGGGGTACATGGACCGTTTCGATATCATTATCGGTGTGGCCGCGGTTGAAATGGTGCTCAAGGGGCTGGGGCATCCCGTGAAGCTTGGGAGCGGTGTGGCGAAGGCGCAAGAAATTCTCTTGGCGTAGGATTCAGACATTCAGCGAATTCATGACGGCATATTGGACGGGACTGTAATGAAAATTCTGATCAGCGATAGCCTTTCTCAGCAGGGTGTGGAGCTTCTCGAAAAAGCGGGATTTACCGTGGTGGTCAAATCCAAGCTCTCGAAGGAAGATTTGTTCAAGGAGATCAAGGATGCCGATGGCCTGATCGTCCGGTCCGGGACGAAGGTGACGGCCGAGTTGATCGAGGCAGCCCCGCAATTGAAAGTCGTCGGGCGGGCCGGGTCGGGGTTGGACAATGTCGATACGCCCGCAGCTACCCGTCGCGGCATCGTGGTCATGAATACGCCAGGCGGCAATACGGTCACGACGGCCGAGCACACCATGTCGATGATTTGCGCCATGAGCCGGCGCATTCCCCAAGCCACCGCCTCCATAAAGGCCGGCAAGTGGGAGAAAGATAAATTCATGGGCGTCGAACTCTACAACAAGGTGCTGGGCATCGTTGGCGTGGGGCAAATCGGCAGCCATTTGACGAAGCTGGCACAGGGGATCGGCATGAGCGTGGTCGCCTACGATCCTTATTTGGCCGAAGAGCGCGCGCAGAAGATGGGCGTCGCCATGCTGCCGCTGGATGAACTCTTCAAGCGTGCTGACATTATCTCTGTGCACACGCCGTTGACGCCTGAGACCAAGGGCCTCATCAATGCGAAAGCGATTTCGACGATGAAACCCGGTGTGATGATCGTGAATTGCGCCAGGGGCGGCATCATCAATGAGGCAGACCTGGCTGAGGCCTTGAAGACCAAGCGAGTGGCGGCGGCGGCCTTCGACGTCTTCGAAGAGGAGCCGGTCAAGGCCGACAATCCGTTGCTGGCCTTGGATAACTTCATCTGCACCCCGCACATCGGAGCCCAGACGGCCGAGGCGCAAGAGAATGTGGCTGTCGGGATTGCCGAGCAAGTCGTCGACTATTTCACCAAGGGCATCGCCCGCGGGGCGGTCAACATCCCGTCGGTCTCTCCGGAATTGCTGCCGCGGCTTCAGCCGTTCCTGTCCTTGGCCGAGCAGCTCGGGAAGTTGCAAACCCAGTTGTGCGAAGGCGGGATCGAACGAGTGACGGTCGAATACAGCGGAGAGGTGGCCAGTCTCTCGATTGCGGCGCTCACGATCGCCGTGCTGAAGGGCTTGCTGAGCCCGATCATGCAAGCGCCGGTGAATTACGTGAACGCGCCGATCGTCGCGAAAGAACGCGGGATCGAAGTGAAGGAAGTGAAGAGCTCCGACGCGGGCGATTTCACCAGCTTGATTCGCGTGCGAGTCGAGGCCGGCAAGAAGTCATACCAGGTGGCCGGCACGCTCTATCATAAGAAAGATCCGCGCGTCGTCGAAATCGATC
>CAYHQK010000152.1:0-5703 GCA_964358535.1 uncultured Nitrospira sp.
TCAACCATCCGGAAAGCGAACCGATGATCATCGGCCGCAACTTCCTGGTGAAGATTAACTCCAACATCGGCAACTCCGCCGTCGCCTCCTCCATCGAAGAAGAAGTCGAGAAGATGATCTGGTCGATTCGCTGGGGCGCCGACACGGTGATGGACCTCTCCACCGGCAAGAACATCCACGAGACCCGCGAATGGATCATCCGTAATTCGCCCGTGCCCATCGGCACCGTGCCGATTTATCAGGCGCTGGGAAAAGTCGGGGGCAAGGCCGAAGACCTGACATGGGAACTGTTCCGCGACACCTTGATCGAGCAGGCAGAACAAGGCGTGGACTACTTCACCATCCATGCTGGCGTGCGCCTGGCCTATGTGCCCATGACCGCCAAGCGCATGACCGGCATCGTATCCCGCGGCGGCGCGATCCATTCGAAATGGTGCCTGGCCCATCATGAAGAAAACTTCGCCTACACCCACTTCGAAGAAATCTGCGAGATCATGAAGGCCTACGACGTCTCGTTCAGCTTAGGCGACGGGTTGCGGCCCGGCTCCATTGCGGACGCGAACGACGAGGCGCAATTCGCCGAGCTGGACACATTGGGCGAACTTACCAAGGTTGCCTGGAACCACGACGTGCAGGTCATGATCGAAGGACCGGGCCATGTGCCCATGCACATGATCCAGGTCAACATGGAAAAGCAACTGAAGGTCTGTCAGGAAGCGCCCTTCTATACGCTGGGGCCCCTCACCACCGACATCGCGCCAGGCTACGACCACATCACCTCCGGCATCGGGGCTGCCATGATCGGCTGGTTCGGCTGTGCGATGCTCTGTTACGTGACGCCCAAGGAACACCTGGGCCTCCCGGACCGGGAAGATGTGAAGACCGGCGTCATCACCTACAAGATCGCCGCCCATGCAGCAGACCTGGCCAAGGGCCATCCTGGCGCGCAGATCAGAGACAACGCGCTCTCCAAGGCTCGCTTCGAGTTTCGCTGGGAAGACCAGTTCAATCTGTCGCTCGATCCGGACACGGCCAAACTCTTCCACGACGAAACCTTGCCGGACAATGCCGCGAAGATCTCGCACTTTTGCTCCATGTGCGGACCGCATTTCTGCTCGATGAAGATCACGCAGGATGTCCGAGACTATGCCGCGCAGCTGCAAGTGGATGAACAGAAAGCGATCCAAATCGGCATGAAAGAAAAAGCGGAAGAATTTAAAAAAACCGGCTCCGAGATTTATCGATAAAACAAGCGAGGATGCTCAAAACGGTCATCCAACGAGGCCCGAGGTGAATCGAAACCGGAGGCGTACCCTCAGGGGTACGTTGAGGATTTCGATGAGCCGAGAACGAAGTTGGTGATCGTTTTCAGCATCCGTTGAACGGAGAAGACACAATGCCAAAGCCACCGACACCAGCCCCGCTACGCGAACGAGACATTACGCGGCAAATTGCACGGGAATACTATAAGGAATTCGACCAGCTCATCGAGAGCGATGTGATCATCGTCGGCGCCGGGCCTTCCGGTTTGATCTGCGCCCATGACCTGGCTGCGATGGGATTCAAGACCGTCGTCGTCGAGCAGAGCCTCGCCCTGGGCGGCGGCTTCTGGTCTGGCGGCTATCTCATGAACAAGGCCACGATCTGTGAACCGGCCAATGAAATCCTCGAAGAGATCGGCGTGCCCTGCAAGAAGATCACGGAATGCGCCGGCATGTACATGGTCGATCCCCCTCATGCCACCGGCGCGTTGATTGCCGCGGCCTATCGAGGCGGGGCCAAGATCATGAACCTCACCAGAGTGGTCGACCTGATCATCCGGCGCGACGGGATCCTCGAAGGGGTAGTGGTCAACAGCACGACGGCTGAAATGGCCGGCCATGACATCATCCATGTGGACCCGATCGCCCTCGAAAGCAAAATCGTGGTGGATGCGACTGGTCACGATGCCATCGTCGTGGAGCTCCTGCACAAGCGCAATCTCCACAAGGCTGTGCCAGGCAACGGCGCCATGTGGGTCGCGCAATCGGAACAGGAAATCATGGACCGGACCGGCGAAGTCTACCCCAACTGTTTCGTGATCGGGTTGGCCGTGGCAGCAGTCTACGGTACGCCCCGCATGGGTCCGGCCTTCGGCTCCATGTTACTCTCAGGGCGCTACGGCGCAGAGCTGATTAAGAAGAAGCTAAAGAACGAATAACAATACCCATCTCCTGCGGCTTCTCAAAAATGTCTCCAGCAAGGCCGCAGGGAGTGAAATCGACGAGGCGTACTTTCTCAGTACGTCGAGTTGATTGAACGACCGAGAACGCCGCTGGAGGCGTTTTTCAGAAGCTGCACTATGGATGTACAAGATTTTCTGATACAGGGCGGCGGCCGCGAAGAAGACAAGCGTGAAGCCTGGCAACTCTTCCAGCAGGCCTATGAACGGCAGATGAAGGGCGAGCTGGAAGCAGCCGTCTCGCTCTACAAGCAATCGCTTGAGACTCATCCGACAGCCGAGGCCCATACCTTTCTCGGCTGGACCTATAGCTTCATGGGTCGGCTCGACGATGCCATCGAGGAATGTCACAAGGCCATCGCGCAGGACCCGGACTTCGGCAACCCCTACAATGACATCGGGGCCTATCTGATCGAAAAGGGCGAACTGAACGAAGCAATTGTCTGGTTCGAGAAGGCTTTGCAGGCGAGACGCTATGAGAGCCCGGCTTTCCCCCACCTCAACCTCGGTCGCGTCTACGAGCGCAAGGGCCGATGGACCGAAGCCATCGACTCCTACAAAAAAGCCTTGGCCCTCAATCCCAATTATTCCTTGGCGAAAAAGGCATTGGGACGGCTGATCAGTTCATTGAACTGACCGGTCTATCTGGCCTATCTCGCCTGTCTCGTTCAGTCATGAAGAAGATCCATCAACTCTGATCCGAAAGCAGGCCCACACAATGACCACGCATTCTCACCAGACAGACAAGACAGACCAGATAGACCAGAAGACCATCCTGGTCGGCGTCACCGACATCTTTTTTTACACCAAAGTCCGCGACGCTCTGATGGCGAAGGGCTACAAGTTCGAGAGGGCGCGCACGCAGCAGGACATCGCCGAGAAGGCATCCGCCAACAACCCGGCCGCCTTCATTTTGAACATGAACGACGAAACCCTGAACGCCTTTCAAGCCTTGGAAACACTCGCAGCCGACGCGCAACTCAAGACCATTCCTGTCCTTGCCTTTGCCAATCACGAAGAAGTCGATACCTTTAACCGGGCCAGAGCGCTGGGCGTGACCAAAATCGTCTCGCGCAATGAGTTCTCCGCTCGATTGAAAGACCTGGTCGAAGAAGTCGTAGGGAGTCACGCATGAAACAGTCACGCCTCCACGATCACCACGCGAAGCTTGGTGCCACCTTTGAAGAGGCCGCAGACTGGAACATGCCCGCTCACTATGGCAAATGGGTCGAGGAATATCAGGCGGTGCGCCAGGCCGTAGGCCTCTCAGACCTCTCGCACCGGGGCAAGATCCGCGTCACCGGCGACGACCGCGTGAAATGGCTGCAGGGCCTTATCAGCAACGATATCCTCCCGCTCCAGCCTGGCCAGGGCCGCTACTCGAGCTTCCTCACACACAAGGGCAAGATGCTCGGCTATTTCCGGGTCTATGTCCTGGCAGACAGTCTGTGGGTGGAAGATGTCGGCGAGGTCGGCGAGGCCACCATCCAAGCGCTCAAAAAGTTTCTGCTCTATGGGATCAAAGCGAAGATGGAAAACTGCGCCGAATCCTGGGGGCTCTTGCTCGTCAGCGGACCCAAGGCCTGCGCGACCGTCAGCGCCGCCTTCGGCGTGGAGATGAGCGACCTCAAGCCAGTGAGCGCCATCGCAGCCCAGATCGGCGGGCATGCAGCCTTCGCCCTGCGCACAGAGGAAACAGGAGAAACTGACATTGAAGTATTACTGCCCGCCGAGGCCCTCAACACGGCCTGGGAGCGACTCATGGAGGCAGGGGCGACATATGGCATCAAAGCCGTCGGAGGTCTCGCTCGTGAGGCCCTCCGCATCGAAGCAGGCCTACCCAAGGCAGGACCGGACCTCAACGAAGAGATCGTCCCGCCGGAAGCGAATCTGGAAGGAAAAGCCTTCAGCTTGAATAAGGGCTGCTACCCGGGGCAGGAAGTCGTAGCGAGGATGGATACCTACGGCAACGTACGGCGGCACTTAGTCGGGCTGGTCATGAAGGGATCGGTCATCCCACCGAAAGGCGCCAAGCTCTTCAGCGGAGACCGCGAACTCGGCTGGGTCAGCAGTGCGACCCAGTCACCTCAGCTCAAGGCCCCCATCGCTCTGGCATTCCCGCTTCGGGACTTTTCAGCCCCCGGCACAGCCCTCACCGTTGAAGTCGATGGCGTTCGTCATGACGCGACGGTGCAGGCTCTCCCCTTCTACCGTCGCGCCTGATCCCTCAGGCTGCTGAAAAATCCCGCCAGCGTCGTTCTCGCGTCGCTCAGACCCTCAACGTACCCAGAAGGGTACGCCTCGGGTTTCGACTTGCCTACGGCCTTGCTGGACGGTCTTTTTGAGCGTCCTACAAATCCCTACTTTTCGGGGTTCCTGACGGATGAGACCGCGCTGGCAAAAGCCAACAGGCTCGTCCGCTCTTCGTCTTCCAGCGCCAACAAGAGGTGGGCCTCTTCGGCATGCATCAGGCGGAGGCTCAGGAACGGCTCTTCCTTGCGCTTTTCCTTGTTGTCCCACATGGCATCGATCACCTGAACTTTGTCCAGCTGACCGACCGACACCACATCGTAACGGAAATAGGAATCGCCGATGACCATATCGAACACCACGTTCCCGGCGGTCAGCAGCACCAGGTTGAACCGCCCCTGGTCTTCGTAACCCTCGGGCAAAAACTTGTTGATGTGGCAACGTGCAACTTTGCGGTCACCCAGGGCAGCGCGGATCTTTTCCTTCAACGCCGGGTAATCGATCTGCATGGCCTTTTCATCAGCATTCGTGGCCGCCGCTGCGGCATTCTGCGCCTTTTCAAAAATCTCATCCGCCGACATCAAACCCGCCATGTGCATAGTCCTTTCATTCGAACCCTGTTAATTCGTAGTACGCCGGGCCTTCACAGCTCTGGCGACGCCGACCAATCCCAGGCCGGCCCACGCAAACTCCAAGAAAATAAACCCCGCCCGCTGATCCGCAATCGCGACAATCCCCAGCAACAACGACCCGACGATGTTCAGCGCGAGGTACCCCGCGTCCAATTCACGCCAGACCCCGCCCTGAATCAGGCCATAGGCCGACAACACCATCAGAGCGCCCAGCACGGATATTAGCTGTAAGAGCATCACGAACCTCGCCTGGGCCCCATTCTTTACATAGACGACCGTGTACCGTAACTGGCCTCCAGCCCATATTTCAAGAGGATTTTCCAGAGGGCCAGGACTACGAGCTCAGCAGAAACCGGAACGCCGAATGAGATCAACCGATTCGAGCCAGCAAGCGACCAGGTTGTAATCAGCCCGTCCGTCCTGCATACTATGGACTCTGAACCGGAGGATGGAATGCACGACCTGACCTGCATGATCAAAGGCTGCCAAACAAGAGTCTATGCCCCAGCTGGCACGCACAGTATCTGCCGCGAGCACTTCCTCGCCTATCTCACCTGGCGCCGCCGCAAAGGCCCGCAAATGTTCATGAAGTATGCCGGG
>CAYHQK010000153.1:0-5614 GCA_964358535.1 uncultured Nitrospira sp.
AAATGCGATTCGCCTGGCGAGAGGAATTCGGTATCGACCAATGTGCCAGGCGTATAGAGGCGGACGACTTCCCGGCGCACTAGACCCTTTGCAAGTTTCGGGTCTTCCACCTGTTCACAGAGGGCCACGGTCCGCCCGGCCTTGAGTAACTTGGCGATATAGCCCTGGGCTGCATGGTAGGGCACGCCACATAAGGGAATGGGGTTGGCGCTGGATTTGTCGCGGGAGGTCAGGGCGATGGAGAGCAGCTTGGCTGCGACCTGCGCATCCTCGTAAAACATCTCATAGAAGTCGCCGACGCGGAACAAGAGCACGGCGTCGGGGTAGCCGCGCTTGACCTCGCGGTATTGCCGCATTAAGGGTGAGGCGTCTGCGTCACTCATCGTGGCGGTCTCGATGGGGTTCGTCGGTGACGGTATGGGAGATTCGGCCTGTGACTTTTTCAAGCGAGTGGCGCAATCGCTCCAAGTCCACTTCGGCATCCTGCAGGGCTTTGGTCTTTCGGCGAAGTTCGATCCGGCCCCGCACCCATGGGGGGAACAGCAGAATGCCTGAGACCAGCAGTCCCACGGCAAATCCTGCCAGGATGGGCTTATAGATCGGCGTCGAGGATTCGAGCAGACCGAAGAAGTAGCGGAGCGTGACTTCCTGTTCCTGGTTTTGAAGGAAGAATGCCAGAGAGAGGAGCAGCAGGACTCCGACTAAAATCAATCGAATCATGACTTCGTTGTCCCCTTCTTGTTCGAAACTCGATTTGGCGCCGTTCGATGGGCTTGGCGCGTGAGTGCGAGGACTTTGCCGGACGTCGGCCCCGTCGCCCTCAACTGAATCGTCCGGCTCTGCTCGGCTCGATGGCTCAGGGTAATCTCGATCCGGTCCTGCGGCAACAGGGCCAGGCCCTTGTCGGCCCATTCGATAGCCGTGACCGTCTGGCCAGAGAAATACTCGATTACGCCGGTCGATTCAAGTTCGCGGAGCGAGGTGATGCGATACCAATCCATGTGGGCCAGCGGCAGGCGTCCCTGGTATTCATGAATGACGACGAAGGTCGGACTGGTCACGGCTTCAGGCGCTGCGCCCAGGCCCTGCGCGATGCCGCGCACGAGCGCGGTCTTGCCGGCGCCGAGCGGCCCGTAGAGCGCGATCGTTTCTCCTCCGCGCAGCGTCCGGCCGAGCGTTTGGCCTAACCGGTCGGTTTGCTGGCTCGATGAGGACAGGAGTTTCCACGGCAGGATCGCTGCGGCGCTACGCCTGGCAACAGGCGGTTGTGCCTTGGCTGGCTTCGTGCCGTTAGATTGTGGTGATTTGTTGGAGCGCATAAGGAATCTGAGCGATCAGGTCGCTGGCGAGCATCCCGGCCTGTCCGAGTTGTCTGGCCGCAAAGTCGCCGGCTGATCCGTGAAGATAGGTTGCGGCGCAAGCAGCCTCCCATGACGGGACCCCTTGCGCCAGTAGGCCGACGATCATGCCGGTTAAGACATCGCCGGTTCCGGCCGTGGCCATGCCGGGATTCCCGGTGGGACAGATGGCGACCAGTCCATCGGGGCGGGCGATGACGGTGCGTGCGCCTTTTAGGACAACGAACACGCCTCGTTCTCTGGCAAACCGTCTGGCCGTGCCGATGCGGTCTGCGTTGATGCTCTGCGCGGTGGCATCGACTTCCAGCCGGGCCATTTCACCGGGATGAGGGGTCAGGATGGGTGGAGTTGTACATTCGGTCAGCAAGGAGGCCCGCCCGGCCAAGGCGTTGAGCGCATCGGCATCGAGAACGGAGGGCCGATCCAGGTGCTTCATGAGCGACTGCACCAGTTCGACGGTTTCGTGATGGGTCGAGAGGCCTGGGCCGATGGCAATGGCGGTGCGAGCCTGGACAAAGGCGAGGATGCGATCGAGTCCCGAGCGGGCCAATGTCCGCGCCTTGGTTTCCGGGAACGGCATCGTCATCGCTTCCAGTAGTTTGGACTCCAGCACATCGTTGACACTGCTGGGGATGGCCACGGTGACGAGGCCTGCTCCGATCCGCAGCGCTGCCTGAGCCGCTAGGGCTGCTGCGCCGGTTTTCCCCACGGACCCGGCAATAATCCCCGCATGGCCGAACGTGCCTTTATGGGAGGAGGGCCGGCGTTCCGGCAGCAGGTTGACGATGTCATCGCTGGTCAGGAGCAAAGTTCTGCTTTCGAGCTTGTCTACATAGGCTGGGGGAATGCCGATATCGACGATACGGATGACTCCTGCCCGGTCGATCCCTGCTCCGAGGTAGAGGCCGAGTTTCGGGAGGCCGAGGGTGACGGTGAGCGAGGCGCGGACCGCTTGTCCTAGAATGGCGCCTGTATCAGCATGAATGCCGGATGGCAGATCGACTGCGATGACCGGCTTTCCTGCACCGTTGATGAGTTCGATGGCCTCGCGATAGGTTCCGGTGACTTCAGAGGATAAGCCTGTGCCCAGGAGGGCATCGACGAGGATATCACTGGAGGCGAGCAGGGGACGAACCTGCTCGGCAGACCGGAATCGAAGGATCTTGGCACTCCCTGCTACCTTTGCGAACCGACGATACATGGCTGCGGCATCACGGCTTAGGTCGGCAACCGGCGTCAGGAGCAGCACTTGGACCTTGGCTCGTTGGCGGTGCAGCAGGCGGGCCACCACCAATCCATCTCCTCCGTTGTTCCCTTTTCCGCAGAGGATGGTGACGGTCTTGCTGCGCGCCGGTCCGTATTGTGCTTCCAGTTGCTTGACGATTCCCTCGCCGGCCCGCTCCATCAAGGTGGCGCTAGGAATCTTCGCCTCAGTGATCGTGCGGCGATCGAGCAGCTGCATCTCGGCTCCGGTCACGATGTTCATCGGTGGCCTTGTATATGGGATCGGTCCCCCATGAAGAATCGGGGGAGTGGGGGAAGGAAGGAAATCTGTGGCCTACGTCGCAATGTCATGGCAAGGGGGAGTCACGTTGTCCTTAGAGGAGACGGTTACCCCAGCAACGCTTTCATTTCCCTGACAGCTTGGTCGAGGCCCACCAGGACTGCTCGGGCAATGATGCTGTGGCCGATGTTGTACTCGACGATTTCAGGAATGTTCAGCAACCGTGCGATGTTGCGATAGTCCAATCCATGTCCGGCGTTGACGCCCATGCCCAGCTTGTATGAGAGCTTGGCGGCCTGCGTAATGGCTTCGACTTCCGCATCGGCTTCTTTGGAGCGTTTGGCATTTGCATAGCGGCCCGTATGGAGTTCGACGAAGTCGGCGGAAACTCTGTGCGCTGCTTTGACCTGCGCCAAATCCGGTTCGATGAAGAGACTGACGGGAATGCCGCCATCGTGGAGCATGGCCACGATCTGCTGGATACGGTCTCTGTGGCCTGCCACGTCCAAACCGCCTTCAGTCGTGAGCTCCTGACGATGCTCCGGGACGAGCGTGACCATGTCCGGTTTGATGGTCAGGGCAATTTTGGCCATGGTCTCATCGGCGGCCATTTCCAGATCGAGCTTGGTGCGGATGAGTTCCCGTAAGAGACGGAGATCGCGGTCCTGAATATGCCGCCGATCTTCCCTGAGGTGGACGACAATGCCGTCGGCGCCAGCCAGTTCCACCAGTACGGAGGCGGTCAGAGGGTCTGGGTCGGTTCCACCACGGGCTTGCCGCAACGTGGCCACATGGTCGATATTCACCCCAAGTCGTGGCACGGATCCTCCGTTCTGGTTATGTGAAGCAAGGAGAAGCTGAGTTGCGTGATGAGTCGAAAGGCGTTTTAGTTGTAACAGAAATTGGCCGGGAGGGGCAAGGACTGGGAGGGGGCGGCGCTGGCTGGCTGGCTCAGTCTCTCTGGAGGGCTGAATGTCGAACCCCACAGAATCACGGGATAATTTGACTCGACGAGCTCCACGCCATTAGAATAGGCCCCCTGATAGGGAGGCGGGTGGTTTCTCCACGCCTCCTACGCAGGGGAATTGTCGACAGGGGATACATGGGATTAGGCGACGGATTTTATCGCATCAAACGGCTGCCACCTTATGTCTTTGCCCAGGTGCAGAGCCTCAAGCTTGAGGCTCGCCAACAGGGCGAAGACATTATCGATTTTGGAATGGGCAATCCCGACCAACCGACGCCGAGCCATATCGTTGAGAAGATGATCGAGGCGGCGCGGAAGGGAAAAAATCATCGCTACTCGGCCTCGCGCGGCATTACCAAGCTGCGGCATGCGATCGCCGGCTGGTATAAACGAAATTACGACGTCGATCTGGATCCTGAGACCGAGACGATCGTCACGATCGGCTCCAAGGAAGGGTTGGCGCATCTGGCCTTGGCCTTGATTGGCCCAGGCGACGTCGTCTTGACGCCGACGCCGACCTATCCCATCCATATGTACAGTTTTATCATTGCGGGCGGCGAAGTTCGCGGAATCGAGTTGCGCCCGGACAACGACTTCTTCGAAGAGCTACAGAAGGTCTATCGCCAAACGTTTCCACGACCGAAGATTTTGGTGATCAATTTTCCGCACAATCCCACCACCGCTGTGGTGGACCTCGAGTTCTTCAAGAAAATCGTCGCCTTTGCCAAAGAGCACGACGTGATCGTCATTCATGACCTGGCCTATGCGGACCTGGTGTTCGACGGCTATAAGGCCCCGAGCTTCCTGCAGGCTCCCGGCGCCAAGGATGTCGGAGTGGAGTTCTATACGCTGTCCAAGGCCTACAATATGCCGGGCTGGCGCGTGGGATTCTGTTGCGGCAATCGCGAAGTCGTCGGCGCGTTGGCTAAGATCAAGAGTTATCTCGACTACGGAATTTTCCAGCCCTTACAGATCGCCAGCGTCATTGCTCTCAATGGGCCGCAAGAATGCGTCAAGGAGACGGTGCTGCGTTACCAGAAGCGTCGCGACGTGTTGGTGGGCGGCCTGAATCGCATCGGGTGGCAGGTGACGAAGCCTGTGGCGACCATGTTCGTCTGGGCCAGGATTCCCCTGCCCTATCGGTCGATGGGCTCGTTGGAGTTTTCCAAGCTCCTGCTCCGCGAGGCCAAAGTCGCTGTGTCTCCGGGGATCGGATTCGGTGAAGGCGGGGACGAGTATGTGAGGTTCGGCCTGGTTGAAAACGAACATCGCACGAGGCAAGCCGTGCGCGGCATTCGCAAGGCCCTGAAGCTGGAGGGGTCTGAAGAATGATCTCGCGCGTGGGCGTCGGCATCATCGGGCTCGGCACGGTCGGAACGGGGGTCGCGAAGATTCTCTTGGAGAATGCGGCCTTGATCAGCCGCCGTGTCGGTGTGCCGATCGAGATCGTCCGGATTGCGGACCTGGATGTGACGAAGGATCGGGGTCTGGCCTTGCCGCCCGGTGTCCTCACGACCGATGCGAAGCAGATTCTCAACGATCCGTCGATCGACATCGTGGTCGAGTTGGTCGGGGGCTGCGATTTCGCCAAACGCATCATTCTGGAAGCTATTGCGGCCGGCAAACAGGTCGTCACCGCGAATAAGGCCCTGCTCGCATTACATGGAGAAGAAATCTTTGCCGCGGCCTCCCGCAAGGGAGTCGACATCGGTTTCGAAGCGAGCGTGGGAGGAGGGATTCCCGTCATCCAGGCCCTGAGGGAAGGACTGGCGGCCAACACCATCC
>CAYHQK010000154.1:0-5533 GCA_964358535.1 uncultured Nitrospira sp.
CCGAGATTGACCCCCTGCGCCAGCTTCGGGCCTGTAGCCAAGAGAGGCACATATTCCCTCGTGGGCACCTGATCCGCCTTCGTGAGGTCCCGCCCATGATCGCCCGTCAGGACCAGCAGATCACCAGGGCGCAGTTGTTCCAGCAACTCGGGAAGCCTGCGATCGAAATCGTGGAGGGCTGCCGCCGCCTGCGCCGCCGCCGATTCCAGCACATTGAGTCCGGCAACAATCAATCCGCGGGGCGCCTTCTTCAACATCCCCGTGACTTCCGTAAACAGCGCCGTCCAAGGCCCCACCGGAATAGACCGGGTAAAGCCTCGGCCGCTAAAGAGATCGCCGACTTTCCCCGCTCCGATCACGATCTGACCGGCCTGGTTCAGCACATCGATCATCGTCTGGCCCGGCGGCTCGATCACGAACTCACGCGAACGTGAGGCAAACTGCACCGCCCCGGCATCCCCCGTAAGAGGATGGGCTGAAACGCGCCAAATTCCCCAGCGATCCTTCAGTAATTTCCTCGCGTCCCGGCAACGCTGAAAGAACTCATCCTGGCGCAGGGCGTTCTCATGCGCTGCCACATGGCAGGTCCGTCGTCCATCCGTCCAGACGATCAACGAACCAGACGCGAGATGCTCTGATTCATACTCGCGCAACATCGCCGCGCCAGAGGAGCGACGATTGCCGAGAATCTTCCGGCCGAATGTCTGTTCAAGAATCGCAACCAGATCGAGAGGGAATCCGTCAGGATAGAGAGGCCCGGCCATGTCCGTCTGCAAGCCGGCTATTTCCCAATAGCCGACCATGGAATCCACGCCCTTGGAGAGAAATCCGAGGCGCCCGAACGAGCCTTCCGGCTGCCCCATCACCCGCACACCCTTGATTGCCGTGATATGGCCAAGCCCGAGGGCTTCAAGCGTGGGAAGGTGGAGCCCCCCGACCGCATCAGCCAGATGGGACAGGGTATGGGTTCCAGCATCGCCGTAGTCCGCCGCATCGGGCAGAGCCCCGACGCCCAATCCATCGATCACCAGCACAATCACACGATTAATCATCGTCGCACTATACCAGAAGCCTGCACGAGGCTCACCCTTTCCGCTTTGCGGCAGACCATTCAGCCATAATCGCCAGACTCGCGCTGGTGCCGATCCGATCCGCGCCTGCCTCCAGCATGGCCAACGTGGTCTTCCAGTCTCTGATTCCTCCGGAGGCCTTCACCTTGGCCCGGCCTGCCACCGTCTCTTTCATCAGCCTCACATCCTCGACCGTGGCGCCGGACGCGGCAAATCCTGTCGAGGTCTTCACATAGTCCATCCCCGCCTCCACCGCCAAACGGCAGGCTGTGATCTTTTCCTCGCGCGTCAGACAGCAGGTCTCCAGGATCACTTTATGCTCGACCCCTTGAGTCGCCTGCACGACCTCGGCCATGTCGGTCCTGACCAGGTCGTAGTCGCCAGATTTGAGGCGGCTCACATTGATCACCATATCCAGCACCTTGGCCCCGCGGGCAACGCCTTCAATGGCCTCGGCAACCTTTGTCGCAGTCGTATGACCGCCCAACGGGAATCCGACTGGAATACCAACGCGAATCGTGGTGTCGGCCACCGCCTCAACCGCCTCATCGATATAACAAGGCGGCACAAAGATCACAACGAAGCCAAGCTCCCTTGCCTCCCGGCAGAGCCGCAGCACGTCGGCCTTCGTCGCATCAGGGCGAAGTACTGTATGGTCGAGCAGCGTCGATAGATTCCAGTCCTGTGTTGTAATCATGACAGTCTTATAGCAAGTCCTGGATCAGAGATGAAGAGGAAAGCGTGGCGGGCAGGATATATGGCTCGCGGACTATGAGAAACTATTTTGACGCGCAAACCCTTTGCCGGATGCTCAAAAAGTCATCCGACGAAACCGCAACGAACAATCCCTGACTAAGGGATGGCTGGGATGGTCCCAACTGCGTGCGTCCAACGAGGGCCTTCGGAGGCCGCGCGTTGCGCGAGCACAGGGATCGTCCCAGCTGCCCCACTCACTTTTTGAGCATTCGGCTACAGGCGCGGGGCCGAAACCCGTCTAAACGGTCGTTTTTGATACTTCTCCACGGCCTGATTGTGCTCGACGAGCGTTTTCGAGAACTGATGCGTGCCATCGTTCTTCGACACAAAATATAAGGCACGCGAGTCGGACGGATAGAGGGTCGCGCGAATCGCTTGAATGCCCGGATTGGCGATCGGTCCAGGCGGCAGTCCCTTGACCCGATAGGTATTGTAGGGGCTGGGGTTCGATAGATCTTGCTTGTGTAAATTTCCGTCGAATGCCGGCAAGCCATAAATGACGGTCGGATCGCTCTGGAGCGGAATGTGCTGCTTAAGCCGGTTGTGAAACACCGCGGCAATCTCCGGCCGCTCGCCTCCCGAGCCTGTCTCCTTTTCGATGACGGAAGCGAGGGTCAACACTTCGTGCATCGTCATCTTGAGTTCCTGCATCCGAACGAGGAGGTCCGGCCCGACGACCTGCCGTAACTGCTCGACCATCGTCGTCAACACCTCGCGCGCCTTGACGGTGCGAGGGAACCTATAGGTATTGGGATAAAGATAGCCTTCCAGCGTATCCGCCTTGATCCCCAGCGACGCAATAAAGGCCCGATCCTTCGCCAGCCGGAGAAACTCCGCCTGGTCCGTGAGGCCCTGTTGCGAAACCAGGTTAGCAATTTGAAGGAGCGTGAGCCCTTCAGGGATGGTCAGAGGATGGAGCAGAACTTGGCCGCTGAGCAGCTTCGAGAGAATCTCCGCCGGGGTCATGCCGGCATTGAGCTCATATTCACCGGCGTGAACCTTCCGGTCGGCAGAGTGGGACTTCGCTAAAATGACAAAGACAGAACGGCTCTTGATCAACCGTTCGCGTTCCAGCATCGCGGCCACTTGTTGAAACGGCGCGCCTTCCGGGATGAGGACGACTTTCGAAGGGGGGTGCTTCTGCGTGGGAACAGCCGGGCCTTCAGCCCAGCGAATCGTCTGATGCACGGCGACGCCAAGAGCGACCGTTGCGACCAGTAGAAGTCCGAAAATGATCCGTCGGTTCATCATGCGGTTCCATCGTTTCCGTATCGGAATCTTCATCCGCCCAGCCTTCCGCCCTCTGCTTCGGCGCCGGCTCAAGGCTGGCCAGATAACTCTGGAGCAAAATCGAGGCGGCGATGCGATCGATCACACCCTTCCGCTTTTTCCGGCTGACATCGGCTGCGATCAACAGGTCTTCCGCCGACTTCGTCGTCAACCGCTCGTCCCACAGAATAACCGGAACGGGCACACCCGCTTCCAAGCGGGCCTGGAATTCTCGCATCGCCTGGATCGCCGGCCCTTCGCGGCCATCCAACTGCAGCGGGAACCCCAACAAAACCTGCTTTACCTCATAAGTCGCAACGAGAGCGGCAATATGGGCGATATCCCGATCTAATGTGCGCCGAGTGAGCGTCTCGAGCGGTTGGGCGGTCCAGCCCAGCTCGTCGCTCAGGGCCACCCCGATCCGCACGGTGCCGTAATCGAGCGCAAGAACCCGTTTACCGTCCTCCATTAGTCTACCGCCCCAACATCCGTTCGACCAGCCCAAAGACCTTTTCCAACGCCGTATCCAGGCCGGCCGGGTCCTTCCCGCCTGCCTGCGCCATCTCGGGCCTGCCCCCGCCGGTTCCGCCGACTTCCACCGCCATCTCTTTGATGAGGTCGCCCGCCTTCAGCTTGGCAATCAGATCCTTCGTGACGATAACCAGCAACGACACCTTGCCGTCATTGGCGGCTCCGAGGGCCACCACCCCGCTCTTCAACTTATCCCGCAACTGATCGGCTAAGGCCCGCATGCCGTTCACATCCAAACCATCAGTCCGTTGCACATGCACCGAGACACCGGCAATCGTTTTGGCCGAAGCCTCGACCGCGGAGCCGCTGGCCATTTTCAATTTTAATTCTTCCAGCTCTCGCTCCTTGTCTTTCAGCTGCGTCAGGACCTTGCGAGTCTTCGGCACCAGTTCGGACTGGCCGACCTTGAGCAGATCAGAAAGTTCCCGGACGTCGGTTTCCAACTTCTTCATCTGGGCGAACGCCCCTCGGCCGGTCTGAGCCTCGATCCGGCGCACACCGGCTGCGACGCCGGTCTCGGACTCAATTCTGAACAGGCCGATGTCCCCTGTCTGCCGGCAATGGGTCCCGCCGCAGAGTTCTTTGCTGAAGGACTCGACGGTCACCACCCGCACCTGCTCACCGTATTTATCGCCGAAGAAGGCCAGGGCCCCCTTGGCCACCGCATCCTGAATGCTCAGCACTTCGGTCGTGACCTTCTCGTTCCTCCGCACCTCGTTGTTGACGACCGTTTCGATCTCATCGATATCGCGGGTGGAGAGAGGTCTGAAATGGGCAAAATCGAATCGCAAGCGATTCGGCCCGACGAGCGACCCATACTGTTTCACGTGAGGTCCCAGCAAATCGCGCAAGGCGGCATGGAGTAAGTGAGTGGCCGTATGATTCCGCTGCGCATCCTGTCTCGTGGTGGCATTGACGGTCAAACGCAGCTGCTCGCCCTCGCGAATCCGCCCTTTCGTGACGGTCCCCTTATGCAGAATAACAGTCGGCACAGGCCTCGTGGTTTCTTTGATCTCCACCTGCCCATCCTGCCCCATCAGCACGCCCTGGTCTCCGACCTGTCCGCCGCCTTCCGCATAGAAGGGCGTCACATCCAGGACCAATTCAACCTCATCGCCTTCCGCCGCTTCCTTGACCAGCCGGTCGCCTTTTAAAAGCGCCTGGACAAAGCTCTCGCTCTCCAGCCGATCATAGCCGACAAACTTGGTTGCCCCGAGACGGCCAGCCAACTCCGCAACCGCAGGCCGAGCCGTTTCCTGCTCGAACCCGCCGGTTTTGCGTGCGCGAGTCCTCTGCTCCTCGATAGCCCGGTCGAACCCCGCCTCATCGAGCGTCATCTCCTGCTCGCGGCAGGCCTCGCTCATCAAGTCCATCGGGAATCCATAGGTATCGTAGAGCTTGAACACGTCAGGGCCCGTCAGGACTTTGCTCCCGGACGAGCGGGCTTTCACAATCAACTCGTTCAGAATTGGCAAACCTTGTTCCAGTGTGGCGATAAATCGCTCCTCTTCGCCTCTCGTCGCTTCGGCAATCGTCGCGGCAGCACCACGAATTTCAGAATAGACCGGACCCATCTGGCCCACGACCGCTTCCGTCAATTCATGGAGAAATGGCTCGACGATGCCCAGCAGCCTGCCATGACGCGCGGCCCGGCGTAGAATCCGGCGGAGCACATAGCCACGCCCCTCGTTCGAGGGCAACACGCCATCGGCCATCAAGAACGTAATGGCGCGAAGATGATCCGCCACCACGCGCATCGACCGGTCGGTCTGGTCCTTCGCCCCATACGAGACTCCCGCCCTGGCAGCCACGGCGCTGAGCAGGGGGGTGAACACATCGCTGTCATAGTTGCTGTAGACGCCTTGCGCCACCGCCGCCAGCCGTTCCAATCCCATGCCCGTATCGAT
>CAYHQK010000155.1:0-5521 GCA_964358535.1 uncultured Nitrospira sp.
CTCATTCGATAACTCCGTGGACATCACCATAAACACCCTCCTCTAATCTATAGAAGCCAGCATCTCATCTCCTCGCAGACCAAGCCACTCTCTTTTGGAAATGCGCGGCGAAACCGATCCACGACATGAGCCAAGCGATAACTGGCCTCATGGTCTCGCTGAGAGGAAACATGAGCGGCATAACCCCACATCCGCTCCCAATGGCCGACAGGAACAAACCAGACGAATGAAAGTATAGGATAACTGATTAGTTGCTAAACCCGCCGAAATCTCGCCAGCCTGTGCATAAGTATGACCTTTTCCTACACCCCCCATTCGAGGGGTTCGTTTCAAGTGAAAAGTCGCCCTATCGTCGCCAAAAAAATCCCGACTTGTGGAAAAGTAGAATATTCATCGGTCAAGCCACTAAATGTTGTGGATATATTCGACGAGATACAATGCCTAATTTTCAGGCAATGAGCTCATAAGTCCCTCTGTACGAGCCGTTTCAGCATCTACTATCCTTTTGTACACAGGGTTGTCCACAGAAGCTGGGGAAGTGGTGCATTAGTGCCATCTGCACTTAATGAGTAGAGCCATATTGCCGATGACTGCCGCAGTAGGAACCAGACAAAAAAAGCGCGCATACCAGCGAAAAATCGTTTCCCCCAGATAGCCAGCATCACATGCGCCTCTCACGCACCTCCTCTACGAGAGACGATCGTTCCCCCCCACCATCTGCTATCAGCCATCGGCTATCCGCTCTACTCCCCTGAATGGCAAGGTGATTTCTCCTGGGGAAACCGGTATTCTTCACCGTGAACGAGTGCAGACAGCGGAACAAGGAAGGAAATCCATGAGTTCGATCACAGGCATCACCGCAGCACATCAATTTCGAAGGCTCCTCTCATCGGAGCAGCTGGAATTTATCTGTGAAGCCCACAATGGCCTCAGCGCCAAAATCGTCCAAGAAGCCGGCTTTAAAGGTATTTGGGCCAGTGGCCTGTCGATCTCAGCCCAATTCGGCGTCCGCGATAACAACGAAGCCAGCTGGACCCAAGTCTTAGAGAACCTGGAATTCATGTCCGATGCAGCCACGATTCCCATTCTCCTCGATGGCGACACGGGCTACGGTAACTTCAATAATATGCAGCGCCTGGTCCGCAAGCTGGAACAGCGCAAGATCGCCGCGGTCTGCATTGAAGACAAGCTCTTTCCCAAGACCAATAGCTTCATCAAGGGCGGCGCCCAGCCCATGGCGGACATGCAGGAGTTCTGCGGCAAGATCAAAGCAGGCAAAGACGCGCAGACCGATCCGGACTTTTCGATTGTTGCCAGAGTAGAAGCCTTCATCTGTGGCTGGGGTCTGGCGGAGGCCTTACGGCGCGCCGAGGCCTACCATCAGGCGGGAGCGGACGGCATCCTCATCCACAGCGCCCTCTCTGTGCCGGATGAAATTCTGGCGTTCAAACAGGAATGGGGCAACCGCTGCCCGGTCGTGATTGTGCCGACGAAGTACTACGCCACGCCCACGGATGTGTTTCGCCAACAAGGCTTTTCAATCGTGATTTGGGCCAACCACATGCTCCGGTCCTCCGTAACCGCCATGCAGAAAACCGCGAAGATCCTCAAGGAACAGGAGCACCTGCTCTCCATTGAAGACAAGGTCGCGCCGGTCTCCGAAATCTTCCGCCTGCAAAATGCCGCTGAACTCCAAGAGGCCGAAGACCGCTACCTCCCCAAAGGCGCCGAAGACACCTCCGCCATTGTGCTGGCCGCCTCCCGAGGGAAGGAGCTGGGAGCACTCACCGAGCAGCAGCCCAAAACGATGGTCAAGATCCAGGGCGCGCCCATCCTCTCCCACATCGTGGATGCCTACAATGCCGTAGGGATCAAGGATATCGTGGTCGTGCGCGGGTACAAGAAAGAAGCCGTCAACCTGCCCAACCTGACCTATGTCGACAATAACGACTTCGCGGACACAGGCGAACTGGATTCCCTGCTCAAGGCCCTCCAATCCAGAAAAGGACCGGAACAGAGCACGATCATTTCCTATGGGGATGTCCTCTTCAACAAATACATTCCCCAGTCTCTCTGTCAGGAGACTGATGACTGTGTCATTTTCGTCGATAGCAACTGGCAGGAACAGAGCAGCTATGCCCGCCTCGGCGGATTTGCCGAATGCACTATTCCCAATTCGAGAAAAGCCTTCAACGCCAAGATCTATCTCAAGCAATTGGGCGACAAACTCCCCCAAGAATCCATCCACGGGGTCTGGATGGGCTTCCTCAAAGTCTCGCCTGGCGCAACCACGCTCATCACAAGCATCATTGCAGAGATGCTAGCCAAGCCGGCCAACCGCAAAGCTGCCATCCCTCAACTCATTCAAGAATTATTGAAGCGTGACTATCCGATCCGCGTGCTCTATACAGCGGGACACTGGCTCGACATCAATAGCCTAGAGGATGTGGTGCAGGCGGGGAACTTCTAGTCTATCCGGATTTTTTGGTCTGTCTGGCGCTAGACGCGGTAGACGAAACAGACCAGACAGCTGAACGCCGAGTTAGGGCAATCTACGCGTCTTCCTTACGTCCGTGATCGGGATCTCGCGCCAGGCCCCGGGGGGGAGTTCTTCCAATTTAAAGGGACCGTACTGAATGCGCCTAAGCCTGGTCACTTCATGCCCCAAGGCCTTGAACAGCCGTCTGATTTCACGGTTTTTCCCCTGGACCAACACCACTTCCAAATGTGATTCGCGTCCGGAACTCTTCTGAATCTTCACGCTGTGGCACTGGAGGCGCTCACCACGATCGACCACTCCAACTGAGGCATTAGGGGAGAGGCCCTCCATTTGGTCATGACGAATAACACCACAGCCTCTTTGGGAGCGGTTCATGCCCGCGGGTATATATTCTCGCGTCCATCCATGGTTTCGGCAGAATTGATTCCCTTACGCATCCTTCTGCCATGTGGCATTGTGTGTGCAGATCTGGCATCCTGTTGGAGCGGTGCAGAAGGGCCGTACGGAGGGGCTTCCCTCCCTGACGGAATGATCAGAGATCTCTCCCCTGAGGGAATAAAGGAGCTGTTATGTCGACGTCACATCTTCCCCGAGATAACAAAGATCGATCGGTTCGAGCGCGGATGCACGATCCATACAAGGCGAAGGGCAAACTCCAGGAGCCGTCGGTGTGTCGTGAGTGCAAAGCGGTCTACCACAAAGGGCGGTGGACATGGGACCCTGCCCCAGCGAAGAGTCACGATCTCGTGTGCCCGGCCTGTGAACGGATACAGGACGGCGCGCCAAGCGGAGTGCTGCTGCTCACCGGTGAGTTTGTCGCCTCGCACCGGGACGAGGTTCTCGGACTCGCCCGCAATGAAGAGGCCCGTGTCAAAGCCGAACATCCTCTGGCTCGCATTATCAAGATCCAGGACCAAGCCGAAGCACCCGTCGGGGTGATCATCACCACGACCGACCCCCATCTCGCGCGACGCATCGGCGAAGCACTCCATCACGCACATCACGGCGCATTCACCTGCCGTTACGAGGAGCACGAAGACCTGCTCAGGGCGAACTGGCAGAGTTAAGCGGAGGGGCAAGAGCCAGGAGTCTCGTCTGCCGATCGAATGCGGCAGGCGATACTCCTTCGGCATGAGTTCAAGGCCAGACATGACCATTAACTCATTGGTGCCGGTCGCCTCGCATGAAGAGACCAAGGGCTCAGCAGTCTTTCCTCGAAGGTAGCCCTCCTCCCACCCTTTCCGACATGAACAGTTTGAGATAGATGACGGGCGCTCCCGTCATCCTGCCGGTTGTTGCATAACAAGATCCTGGCGATTCAACGGCGCGCCGAAGGCTATCGGGATGAGGAGTATTTCCGGCTCAAGATTCTGACCGCTTTCTTGCCTCGAACATGAGCAGAAATCACCCGCACAAATCTCTGTTGAGCCAGCTACGCTAACTGGACAGCTTCCAGACCGAAGAGTATGATGAGTCATCATATGATCCGGTCGGCACGCGGCATCATACTGACAGGGAGAACCAAGCCATGGCTTCGGTATTTTCCTACTACGCCTCCTCCTTCCACTTCTCCAGCGATCGTAACGATCAGGTGACTCCGTCGCCTCGTGCAGGTCACGGCTTCAACTCTACTCCCGATTCCGGCTTGACGACCGAACTGATCCGCCTGCTCATCGCGACGACTACGAAACCTTGTATTCGCAACGCACCTCACCCCTTCATGGAACCGCGGCGCATGACGCCGACGGGTCCATGAGGAAACCAAGGAGGCTACTATGGCATCCTCTAACAAGTTGAGATGGAGAGTTCTCATGCTGGCGTTCGGGTTGGGCGCCGCTGGTTTAGCCTGGCCGAGCAGCGCGACGACGGAAGGGACAGCTGTCAGTCTGCCCATCGAAGTAGTGGCAGACTATGTGCATGCCGTGATTGAAGCGGACCGTGAGGTGTACACCAAGCACGTCGTTGAACGGATGCAGGTCAAGGGGATAGTCGTTGCCTCGGAGAACTGGGAGCAGAAGAATACGCTGCCTCTCCCGGCTCAATTTCTGATGGAGTCAGGCCGCGTCATGGCAAGAAAAGGCATCGGCGTACAGTATCGATTGATCAGCCTCTGGCCGATCAACAAGCGGAATGTCGCCTCCAGCGAGTTCGAGAAGACAGCCCTGGGCACTGTTCTCACTCATCCGACTAAACCCTATACCGGTTTTGTGAAGGAAGGAGGAGCCCGTTACTTCCAGGCCGTCTATCCGGATCTTGCTGTGACCCAGGCTTGCATCGGCTGCCATAATGCCCATCAGGACAGCCCTAAGCGAGACTTCAAGATCAATGATGTCATGGGGGCGATGGTAATCAGTATTCCAGTGAAATAGATCTAATAGTGGGGGTGATGACGATCGGGTCGATGACTGAATAATCTTGCGGTCCGATCCAGCCGACCGCAAGATTGTTCAGCGTCTTGCCATCCAGAAAGTGCAAAGGAAATCTTGAGAGAAGTGCTGCGCGCCAGAGATTCGAGGTCAGGCCTGACTACTCATTTATTGTGAGGTGGTCGCTACAATTGAAGAGATCGAGGGCTCGGCAGTCTTTCCTCCGAGGTAGCTTTCCTCCCGCGCCTTCCGTCACGAGCAACTGGAGATAGTTGACGGGCGCCCCCCGTCCAACAGGGGCCAGTTCGCGCGACGGGTACGCCGCAATACCCCCCGCCCGTTACCTCAACGCCCACAAATTACTACAGAGATTTCCCCGCCGTGTATCGTCTGGTGACAATCCAGGGATAGACCCCCTTCTGATTGTCCCCGCCCAAAGCGAATGCGTTACACATAATGTAATCCGCGCCACCAAGGGGAACGCATTCCGTGGATGGATACTCATCGTCAAGTCCTAGGACATGGCCAAATTCGTGGACGACGCCGGCCGGGTCGATCCCTGAATAGATCGGATAGAGAAAGAGAGGATTGGATTTGTAACGCGGAATGACATTGGCATTCATATTCAGGCGCACGTGCCAGACGATTCCCTCCT
>CAYHQK010000156.1:0-5483 GCA_964358535.1 uncultured Nitrospira sp.
GCCACGATCGAGCAAATTCGCCAGCTGGAGGCAGCCGGGTGCGAAATCATCCGCGTGGCCGTGCCAGACGACGAAGCGGCGGCGGTGCTGCCCCAGATCAAGGCGGCGATGACGGTGCCGTTGATCGCGGATATTCATTTCGACCACCGGCTAGCGGTGAAAGCTGCCGAGGTTGTCGATTGCGTTCGGATCAATCCCGGCAACATCGGAGCCTGGTGGAAAGTCGAAGAAGTCATCAAGGCGGTCAACGAGCGCGGCATTCCCCTACGCATCGGCGTTAATGGAGGCTCGCTCGAGCGGCCATTGCTGGATAAGTATGGCTGGCCGTCACCGGAAGCCTTGGCCGAATCGGCGCTCAATGCCGTGCATGCGCTAGAGGACGTGGGCTTCACGAACATGAAGGTCTCGCTGAAGGCGTCGGACGTGCACCATGCGATCGATGCCTATTGGTTGTTTGCGCACCAGTCCGATTATCCCTTGCACATCGGTATTACAGAGGCGGGAACGTTGATGACGGGGGCCGTTAAGTCGACCATGGGGCTCGGCTACTTGCTCTCGCAGGGCATCGGCGACACCTTGCGCGTGTCTCTGGCCGCTGATCCGGTCGAGGAAGTGAAGGTGGGGTTCGAGATCCTGAAGTCGCTCGAGCTGCGCCATCGCGGGATCAATGTCATCGCCTGTCCGACCTGTGGTCGTGTCGAGATCGATGTGGTGAAGCTGGCTAATGAGTTGGAAAAGAAGCTGGGCCATATCAAGACCCCGCTCAATGTGTCGGTCCTCGGCTGTGTCGTGAACGGGATCGGCGAAGGCAAGGAAGCGGATATCGGGATTGCCGGCGGTGAAGGCAAGGGTATCCTCTTCAAGAAGGGCAAGCTCGTCCGCAAGGTGCCCATCGAAGAGTTGATGGACACCTTGATTCAAGAGGTCGAGCAGATGGCCAAGGAAAAGGAAGCTGAAGGAAGCGGGGAGTCGGTGGCTTCGTCGAACGAAGGATGGGAGCCGATGACTCCGCCGTCGGATGAGCCCTCGACGCTCGGGAAAGAAATCCCCGTGTTGCCCAACCGTTGATCGCCTGCCTGTCGCGGGCTATTTGATATTCCGTTAAATGGTAAGTTGAGATACGGGAGCAAGGCTCGCTATAATGCGCGCGGGGCGCCGTACCCAAGTGGTTAAGGGAGCAGTCTGCAAAACTGCGATGCAGCGGTTCGACCCCGCTCGGCGCCTCCAATCCTCGCGTGCATGTCCCCCGGTCCTGTGAAGGCGTGCGGTTCTCGATACCCTCGGAATTTCGTGCCGCCTACTTCTCGCCAGTTGAATGCTGTGTCGGGGCAGGTGGGGAAAATTGACGCTCATGGAAGATAATGTTAGGATTGAGAACCTTTTTTCGGTGCAAGTCCAGCTGCGATTCGCAGTTGTTCATCATGCAGATACAGAATAAGTAAGAGGAGAGAGCGGAATGGCCGTTCCGATTTCCCAGATGTTTACCGTCACGAAGTACGTGCTCACCCAGAAAGTGAAGCGGGTGAAGCGGTATCCGCTCGTGTTGATGTTGGAGCCCCTGTTCCGTTGCAACTTAGCCTGCGCCGGTTGCGGAAAGATCCAATACCCCGACCATGTTCTGGACAAGCGGTTGACGCCTGAAGAATGCTGGGCTGCGGCGGAGGAGTGCGGAGCCCCGATCGTCAGCATCCCCGGCGGCGAACCGATGATCCATCCTGAGATGGCAGCGATCGTCAGCGGGCTGGTTGCGCAGCAGCGGTACGTGTATCTCTGTACCAATGCGATTTTGATGGAGCGAAAGCTCGACGAGTATCAGCCGTCCAAATACCTCACGTTCAGCGTCCATATGGATGGTTTGAAGGACGAGCACGATTTAGCCGTGTGCCGCGATGGCGTCTATGACGTGGCGGTGAAGGCGATCAAGGCGGCGTTGAAGCGGGGACATCGGGTCACGACCAATACGACGTTGTTTGATGATGCGAATCCGGAGCGGGTGCGGAAGTTTTTCGATGCCATGATGGAGCTCGGCGTCGAGGGCATGATGCTCTCGCCTGGCTACAGTTATCAGAAGGCGCCGGACCAACAGCACTTTCTGAAGCGGGAGCGTACCAGGGAATTATTCTCCCGTATTTTAGGGAGCCCGAAGAAAGGGTGGCAGTTCAATCAGTCGCCGCTATTCCTGGATTTCCTGATGGGCCGGCGGGAGTATGAATGTACGCCTTGGGGCAACCCGACCTATAACGTCTTCGGGTGGCAGAAGCCCTGCTATTTGCTGCAAGAGGGCTATGCCAAGACCTTCCGTGAGTTGATGGAGAGCACGGAGTGGGATCACTACGGAACAGGGCGGAATGAGAAATGCGCCGACTGTATGGTGCATTGCGGTTACGAAGCCTCTGCCGTTGAAGATACGTTCGGGACATTGTCGGGGTTCGGCCGGACCGTCAAGCTGACAATGAGTCCGACTTCGCGATGACAGATTGCGGGCCGTGTCGCTGTGCGTTCACCAGCCTGTCCTGTTATGCGTTTCACATTTTACGTTTGACGAGTGCGCAATGACTGATACGAAAACCCATGGCATCGATAGTGTGGCTGGCTCGCTGGAGGGCCGTGTGTTTCGGCCGGCCTCGTTTGCTGAGTTGGCGGAAGCGGTGGAGCTGGCATTCGACTATCGCGGCGATGTGACGATTGCATTGAAGTCCGGCGAGTCCCTCGTTGGATATCTGTTCAATCGGCAAGTGAGCGGTTCCGAATCCTCGCTTGAGCTGTTTCCCTCCGATAGTTCCATCGCGCAAAAAATTCGTTATGACCAGATCGCGACGATTGCCTTTACCGGCGAAGACACGGCGACAGGGAAATCCTGGGAGACCTGGATTTCCAAGAAAGAGTCGGAGCGGCGAGCCGAAGTAGAACGGGTTGCAGCCGACGCAAAAGCACGCGGAATCCTGTAGGTTCTCCGCCGACTGACCGCATCATTTCTTCTTCGTTTTCCTATACCCAACTCATCGCAGCTGGCCCTCTCAGGGCGCGTGGAACGGGGCTTTACTCCCTGTTCGATCATGCTGTCAATTCGTTGACAAAGGGTAGGGGCTATGTTAAAAGGGTCGGCCTCAAAATGGCCGGATTCGTTAGTGATCGAACTTTCTGTTGTGTGAGGCGGATCCAAGAGCTCGGCGACGGAAAGAGGCATCAGTTTAGAGCACGTGAGGCGTAGACAGACCGTACAGAGTGAGTCGCGATGGCGGGATTGGATCCTGGCCATTGTCATGGTGGGTGGCCTCCCGTCGGTCGTGTTTGCGACGCATGAAGCGGACCATCGGTTTACAGTCGAAGGGTTCGTCTGTGGGGCCGAGGGAAGAGGGGCGTCGAATATCGACGTGCTCGTCAAGGATACGAGAATCTCCTACGGGCAGATCGTCAAGACGGATGGAGACGGGTACTATAAAGCGACGTTTCACCTCCATAACGATAATCTTGGCGATCCGTTGTTGATTGAAGCCAGGGAAGAGCAGCAGCAGCAGAAAATTTGGTTTGACCCAAAGGATCTCGAGGCGGAACGCAAGATCCAGGTTAATTTCGGGACCGGCTGTATTCATGACAGAGAGCGAGCTCCTCAGTGGGTCTATCTGGGGTTGGGGGCTGTAGCGGTCGTAGTCGGCGGGTTTATCGGGGCGAAAATGCTCCGGTCACGGCGGAAGCGAGAGCAGAAACGAGGACAGTCTCAGGGGAAGCGACGAACATAATTTAAGCGGTCCGTGGGGCTGATGTGCGCCTCGCCGGGTCGGTCAATTAAAGTGGCGGGGGAGTACGAGTGGCGTCACAGGATTCGTTAGGATTAGCGCTTTTGCAGGGGTGATTATCCCCCTGGTGAAAGCGCTTTTTTTCGTCTTGGTGTGAAAGTGACACGTAATCGATAGGGTCTGGAACAAAGGAGCAAGCGTTATGAAGCAGATGAAGGCTACGCAGTTGGCGGTTGTGTTGGGAATGGGACTGTTCATGGTGGCCTGCGGTGGGGGAGAAAGCGAAGGGCCGGTCGTTCCGCCTCCGCCAGCTCCTGCTGAGTATGCGGCAAATCATATGCCGGCCGGTTGGTGGACCGATGCAGCCAAGCTGGAGGAAGGGCGGAAGCTTTTCATCGGCGAGACGAACCCCGATGTGAATTGCGCCAGCTGCCACGGCAAGGATGGTAAGCCGGTCAAGGCGGGCGCCCGTGATTTCCGGAAGGGCGACCGGATGAGCCTCTATTCCGATTCCGTGTGGTTCTGGCGGATTTCCGAAGGGGTGCCGAACACGAAGATGAAGGCTTGGAAGAGCAAGCTGTCAGACGAAGATCGCTGGAAGCTCGTGTTGTTTGAGCGGAACTTCGGGTTGGCCGGCAAGGGCTGGGACACCGAGAAGAATGCCTGGGTTGATGCGGCCAGCGTGCCGGCTGCAGGAGCAGCCGCAGCCCCGGCAGAGGCACCGGCGGCAGCGCCGGCAGCAGTTCCAGCAGCTCCGGCAGGCAAGTAAGCTGATTTCAATCACGTGAGGAGGGGCGGCGAAACATCATGAAAACGTGGCAGCGCAGTCTCGTGGCGGCATTCGCGCTTCTGGCGTTGTTCGGAGGAGCGGCATATGCCCAGGCTCCCGGCGCGCCACCCGTGGAGTTCCCTTACACGGGGAACCGGACCGCGGTATGGGTCGTCGCCCAGCTTCACATTCTATTTGCCGGGTTTATTCTCGGCGCTCCAATCTTCGTCGTCATCTCAGAATGGTTGGGGTATCGGAAGCAGGATCCCCGGTACGATCGCCTGGCGAAAGAGGTCACGAAAGTGACGGTCATCCTCTACAGCATGACCGCCCTGACCGGGGGCCTCTTTATTTTCGTGTTGCTGGCGACCTATCCGCAGTTCACGACATGGCTCATCAATCATTTCTATCTGTTGTTTGCAGTGATCTATCCACTGTTGTTCATCAGCGAAACGATCTTGCTGTACATGTATTTCTATACCTGGGACGCATGGAAGGGTGAGAAGAAGGCTCGCCATATCGCCCTGGGTGTGCTCTTGAATCTGATCGGCACGATCACGCTCTTCGTGATCGACGGGCCAACGTCGTTTATGAATACTCCGGTGAAAGCCGAGGGGATTTCGCCGCAAGAGTTCCTCGCCACCGCGTCCCTGTGGGACAAGATCTTCAATTACAGCTGGATGCCGCTGAATCTCCACCGCCTCGTCGGCAACGTGACGTTCGGCGGGTTCGTGGCAGGCTTGATTGCGGCCTACATGTTTATGGGGGCGAAGAAGGACGAAGAGCGGGCCTATTACGATTGGATGGGCTTTGTCGGCAATCTGATCGGCGTGGGCGCATTGCTGTTTCTTCCCTTCATGGGCTATCTGTTGGCCTACGAGCTCTGCGACTACGATGCGTCGATTTGCCCCTATATGATGGCCGACCAGCTTTCGATGTTCTTCGAAATGCAGGGCGCGATGATCGGGCTCATCTTC
>CAYHQK010000157.1:0-2231 GCA_964358535.1 uncultured Nitrospira sp.
TATGAACAAGTCGTGGCCCATTTTGGCGAGGCGACGGAGCCGGTCTTGCGCGAGCAGGTGGTGAAAGCATGGCTCAATAAGGGGGTTGCGCTGGGTCGGCTCACTCGGAGTGTGGAGGCGATTGCCGCCTATGAGGAAGTTATCGCCAGGTTTGGCGAAGCGACGGAGCCGGTGTTACGCGAAGGGGTGGCGAAGGCGCTGGTCAATAAGGGAGTCACTCTGGGCCGGCTCGCGAGGCACGAGGAAGCCATTGCCGCCTACGAGCAAGTCGTGGCCCGTTTTGGCATGGCGACGGAACTGTCCCTGCGTGAAGGGGTGGCGAAGGTGCTGGTGAATAAAGGCGTCGCCCTGGACCGGCTCGGTCGGAGCGAGGAGGCCATGGCCGTGTATGAAGACGTCGTGGCTCGTTTCGGTGAGGCGACGGAGCCATCCTTACGCGAACAGGTCACGAGGACGTTCAATAGCATGGGCCTTCACTTCTTGCGCCAGGCCAAACTTTCTTGGGATGACCGTGAGGCGCGAGCGCAACTGCTGGCAGATGCGCGGGTGAACTTCGATCGCGTACTCGAGCGGGAGGCGCAAAATTCATCGACGCTCGGCAATTTGGGCTATCTTCTGTTCTTGAGTGGGCAACCGGAACAGGCGATGGAGTCGCTGCAATACGCGTTGACGTTGGGCGGTGAAGAGCTCTATCGGGACATGGTGAAGGATGCTGAAGCAGACACGGTGCCTGAAGATGCTGAGTTCAGAACATTGCTCGATAGGATTTGGCTGGAGGATTAGCAGGCTGTTGAAAAAGACCCCCAGCTTCGTTCTCGCCTCGAACGCATCCTCAACGTAGCCAGAGGCTACGCCTCCGGTGCTTTCGTCGGCTGCGGCCTTGCTGACGATCTTTTTGAACAGCCTGCTGGAGTGCTCTCTCGTACCGTAGATTTCCCCCGCAACCGGTTAATTATCATCCTCCCGCGAACACAGGACGAAAGCCGGCCTTAGTCAGAATGCGGGAGACTGTGTCTCGCTGGTCCCCTTGAATCTCGATCCGTCCCTCCTTCACCGTGCCCCCGGCACCGCAGGTCTGTTGCATCTCCTTCGCCAGCCGTTCTTTTTCCGCGAGACTGATGCCGGGAAAGCCCGTGACGACGGTGACAGTTTTGCCGCCTCGGTGGGCGGTCTGGCGGATGATATCCACTCGGCCACGGGATTTTTTTGGCGCAGGGGCTGCTTCGTCAGTGTTGCTTGCCTCGGGCCGCTGGGTCGGTTCAAGTTGCACGGCTTGCTTCAGCGCCGCGAACGGGCTGGTCCAGACGATCGGCTCGCCACTTGTAGGAATGCGTTTTTTCTCTTTCATCGCCTCACTCCCGTCACAGATCTGCCCGGCGCCCTGGCGTTAATGTCCGAATTGGGCTGAGGCGCTTTTCAGGACCGTTAGTTCAAGGTGCATGGTATTCGTGCCATCCGCCATCCAGACCTGTCCTTCTTGAACGGTGCATTCCAGCTGCATGCTGGATTGTGCCAGTTGGGCCAAGGCACGGCTTCCATCCAGCGGTAGATTGATCACGGTCAGATTATGCAGCCGGGCCATGCTGGCCTGGTTCTTTTCCCACCATTGGTCGGCGCCGCGGCCTCCATAGGTATAGAGGTAGACCTGTTTCGCTTTGCCGCAGGCCTGGCGCAGGCTTTTCTCCTCGCGCTGGCCCACCTCGATCCAGAGATCGATGGCGCCGGTCAAATCCTTTTGCCAGAGATCCGGCTCGTCTTCTGTGCTCAGCCCGCGGCCAAAGGCCAAGGCCTCGTGCGCATGGAGCACAAAGGCTAGCAGGCGCATCATCATCCGTTCATCGGTTTCGGATGGATGCCGCGCCAGGGTCAGCGTATGGTCCTGATAGTATTGGCGGTCCATGTCGGAAATTTGCAGGGCTGCTTTGAAAATGGTCGCGTTCGAGGCCATAGGGTCGTGGTTCCTGTGAGGGCTGAATGATGGAGCTACTAGCGGCGGCGGTCGTTTACAGGTCTTTATAGGCGATGTACCAGCCTTCGACCCGTTCGCGCGCCCAGGGTGTTTTACGGAGAAAGGTGAGGCTGGATTTCACGCTGGGGTCGTGGAGAAAACAGCGGATCGGGACCCGCTTCCCCATCTCTTCCCATCCATGCCGGGCGACCAGTTCCTTAATGATGGTCTCCAGCGTGATCCCGTGCAAGGGATCGCGGGGATGAGAGGTGGGAGGTGGTTG
>CAYHQK010000157.1:2331-5479 GCA_964358535.1 uncultured Nitrospira sp.
CGGCTGAGGGGCGCATGAAAACATGAGGGGAGTGTCACGAGAGTCCTTTCGAGACGATCCGTCTATTGTGCCCTGGGAGCGGCAAGGGGCTTGGACTGCCGGTTATACCCTGTCAGCCTTGCGGAGTCAGGACTGTGATTCGTTTGACGAGTTGAATGCCGCGGGATTTGGCGTCGCGAAGAATGGCCCGTCTGATTTCAGCGGGGAAGGCTTCCGGCGGATGGACGCCCGACTGTGTGCGGGGGAAATGTTTCACAAAGAGCGCCGCCATCTCCGCTGTGGCCCACGCGATCGGTGAGCAGAGAAGCTTGCGCCGCCTAAGCAGATGGAGGCTCGGCATCGTGGCGTCCCACCGGATGAGCGTCGGACGGCCCCGCTTCAGGCCTGTGACGATCACGGCTGCGGCAAATCGCGCATTGTGGAGAATGCCTCGATGGAGTAATTGATGCACCGTGCCTGGTGTCGGGGTTCTGGGAAACTGCGACGGCACCAGGCCGCGAGACTTTCGCAGTGTTCCCTGCCGGTACCAGCGCCGCAGCTGATCGATGTCCGCTCCGCCGATCTTGGCGTCCATCGACCGCAAGGGGATGACCCGCGGCACGGTGACCACTTCATCCTGCGCTGCCAACACCACTCCCACTGGCCCGATCGGAGCCGGGAATCGAAAGATTTCCCGTCCGCCGAATCGCTGACCCAGCGTGAAGTGGCCCCGGCGATAGAGGCGTGGCTGCGAGACCGCTTCATCGAAAGCGACTTCAGCCGACCATTGTGAGACAGGACGGTCGCTCTCCGTCGCTTCATACAGCCGGACCTGAACCGTCTCGACGCTGTCGAGCAGGTCCGCACTGGCGGCGATGAGCAGGTTCGTGAGGCCAGGCGCGACGCCCGCCGTGATCACTGCCGTTCGCCGGAGGTTCTGGAAGTCTGTTGCGAAGCGGAGCTGTTCCGCCTGAAAGGGATTCTCGGTCAGATGGGCCGCCATGTCGAGGTAGTGGGCACGCAGGCGGACTGCGGCGCGCAGGATGATCTTATTGAAGACCGCGGGACAGGCGTTGATCAGCAGCTGCGTGCCCTGTGCGGCGGTGACGATGCCCTCGATATTGCGGGCGTTCACCTGCCGCACGGGAATCGCCGAGGCTTCGCCTAAGAATCGGCGGGCCCGTTCAGGATCGCGATCGCCGCACGAAATGCGATGGCCTTGCCGTTTCAGCAGTTGGACCAGCAGTGAACCGGTTGCGCCCACTCCCAGGACGAAGATCCTCATCGGGTGGCGCCCGTTATTTTTTCTTGTAGACGTTTAGCCCGATCTTTTCTTCGCGGTCTGGAATGGTCACGTTGCCTTCTGTCGAGGCAATGATGGTGGTCTTGCCAGACGCGGAGGGTCCGAACTCTTTGGATAGATCCACCTTGATCGTCAAGATCGTTCCCTGGATCGTCATTTCTACGTTCTTCATGATAGGGGCCTCTCTGTGATGGATGAAGCGGGAGTATGTCTTGTTCGACTGGTGCAACCTGTACCGCGGGCGGGGGAGGAAGTCAATCGGGACAGGGGCTCCAGGGCCTGGCTCAAGCCCGTTCCTAGGCGAAGGACAGATTTTTATTCGGACGGAAGGATCGGTTCATGATAGGGTCATCGCATGAACCGATCGAGACACATCACATCGTTGATATTCGCGGTGCTGGTTGCGGGATTCACTGCTGGGGCTGGCGCAGCCGAAACCTCCGGCGACAATCAGTCCTCAGCCGGCAAGTCCGCACAGGACAATGCTAAAGGGCTGACGGTGGAAGATCTTGGGCGCGGGCTGAAGAGCGCCGCGCGCAACATCGAGCAGGAGATCCCGAAGATCGGCCCGGCGATCGGGAATACGTTTAAGAACCTTACGGGCAAAGGCTCAGGGAAATCTGAGTCCCAGAGTTCTTCCAAAGACAAGAAGTAGCCGCCGGCTGCTCAAACAGATCGATCAGCAGGCCGCAGCCGAGTGAAGATCCGAGGCGTACCCTTTGGGTACGTTGAGGGTCTGAACGAAGCGAGAACGAAGCTGCGACCTTTTTCAGCAGCCGATTAGACGTTGAAGCGGAAGTGCATCACATCGCCGTCTTGCACCACGTACTCCTTGCCTTCCAGCCGCATCTTCCCTTTTTCCTTCGCGCCAGCCTCGCCTTTGCAAGCGATGAAGTCATCGTAGCTGATCACCTCCGCGCGAATGAAGCCCTTCTCGAAATCGCCATGGATGACGCCGGCGGCCTGCGGGGCCGTGTCACCGACATGAATGGTCCAGGCGCGGACTTCCTTCACGCCAGCAGTAAAGTAGGTCTGCAGGCCCAGCACCTGGTAGGCCGTGCGAATCAGGCGGTTGAGCCCCGGCTCGGCCATGCCGGCATCGGTCAGGAATTCCAGCTTTTCCTCGTCTGAGAGCCCGGAGATTTCAGACTCCAGCGCCGCGCAAATGGCCACGACTGGCGCCCCTTCTCGTACGGCGAATTCTTCCAGGCGGGTCAAGAGGGGATTGTTCGCGAAGCCTTTTTCCGCCACGTTGGCCACGTACATGACGGGCTTGATGGTGAGGAGACAGAGCGGCTTGAGCAAGGCGATCTGCGCCGCATCCAGTTTCATCGCGCGGGCCGACGTGCCCTGGTTCAGGCAGGCCGCCACTTGATCCAGCAGTTCGCCCAGTTTTGCCGCGTCTTTATTGCCGGCGCGCACGAGCTTCACGTTCTTTTCCTGGGCCTTTTCTACCGTGGTCAGGTCCGCTAAGGCCAGTTCTGTGATGATGGTGGCAATGTCGGAAATCGGATCGACTTTGCCCGCCACGTGAATCACGTTGTCGTCCTCGAAACAGCGCACCACGTTCACGATCCCGTCGGTCTCGCGAATGTTGGCGAGGAATTGATTGCCTAAGCCTTCGCCTTTCGAGGCTCCGGCCACCAGTCCGGCGATGTCGACGAACTCGGTGGTGGCATATTGCATTTTCTGCGGCTTGACGATGTCGGCCAATGCCTGCATCCGCGGATCCGGCACTTCGACGATGCCGATGTTCGGCTCGATGGTGCAGAAGGGATAGTTTTCCGCTGCGATTCCCGACTTAGTCAGGGCATTGAAGAGGGTGGACTTGCCCACGTTGGGCAGCCCGACGATTCCGCATTTCAC
>CAYHQK010000158.1:0-5475 GCA_964358535.1 uncultured Nitrospira sp.
GCCGTTTGTCCCCCTGGCGCCCCATTCCGGTGCCCGGGTTTATTTGGCGGGGGTTTTGGGGGGTGGGGGGGGCGGGGGGTAGAGGAAAATCAGGCTGATGGCTGATAGCTGATGGCTGACTGCTAAGCGGTACTCGACTGATACCGACTGCGTCGAAACCCAGCGATAGGGCTTCGCGTTTGATGGCGTTAGCCAAAGACATGGCTAGTGGGCTTGTTGGGAACAATCAAATCGGACAATAAACTGGACCGAACAATGGTCGGATTTGCAGCGGCCGCAGGAGCCGGTGATCTTGGTTTTCCAGTCCGTGGCTTTGTCGTCGAAGCGGCAGAAGGTTTTGCCGCCCTTGGAGATGGTCGTCCAGGGTTTGTCTGTGCCTGGGACGTTGGCCACGAGGCAGCCAGTGGGGAAGGGGACGTGACAGTTCTGCGAGGCCTCGCCCTTGGCCATCCCGAAACTGCAAGACTGTTCGGTGGTGGCGGTCGATTCGGAGAGCGATTGTGCCTGAGCCTCTGCAGACTGGCTCCACAGGCCGATGAGCATAAGTAACATGAAGGATAATCGTTTCATCGTTCGCATCCTAGCACAGAGATATTTAGATGCGTCAATCACGTTTCGACTTGGCGGGATGCTCAAAAATCCCCCCAGCTTCGTTCTCGGCTCGCAAAAATCCTCAACGTACCCCTGAAGGTACGCCTCCGGTTCTTGCTCCGCCTGCGGCCTTGCTGGATGGCCTTTTGAGCATCCCGCTAGATTGTTCCCCCGCTGTATAGCATGGACAGACTGCCGTGGTAGTAGTCAGTGAAATAGTTTTTCGCATCCCATTAGTACTTGCCTGACTCTCATATATAATGACGTCATGTTGTGGCGCGCGCTGATTATCATGGGCTGTCTTGTATTCGGCTGGTCCGGCTGGAGCCATGCGGCTGAGCCGGTCTTGCTGGATGTTCGGACGGAACCGACCGGTGGCGTGAAGGCGACGGCCACCGTCATTTTCCCCGCGCCTGTTTCGGTGATCCAGGCGATCCTCACCGATTATGTCCACTGGCCGGCACTGTTCGACGTGCGGATGAGGATTGCCGACTTGAGCGTCCAGGATGGAGTCACCAGGCTGGATGTGCGGATCACACATGCTCTGTTGCCGGGGGAGCGCCGGCTGGTGACGGAATCGCGAACGTTACCAAATGGAGAGTTGCTGTCCGATCTGAAAGGCGGAGATTTCACCCGGTATTATCGCCGGTGGAAATTGACGCCGGTCGAGGGTGGCGCGCAGACCAGTGCTGAGTTCGAACTGTCCGTTGAGATTGAGTCGGTGGTGCCGGACTGGCTTGTCGCGGTTGGGATGAAACGAGATCTGGAGGCGCATTTTCGAATCGTGAAGGATAAGGCGCTCGCGCAGGTGCAGCAGTCGGGGCGATGAGTGAGGCTCTTGGTCCGTCGTTCGTATCTCGTCAGAAAAAAAGAGCATATGGCGTATAGACAATAGCGTATGGTCAGAACGCTCTTATCCCCAACGAGATACGTTTCACGAGGAACGCTTCACGGTCTTTGGAGGCAGCCTGCTACTGGGGGAAGGTGAATTGGGACAACTCGGCTTTGTCGAGACCTTGTTTCACTAGCGCGTCGATGTCGAACATTTGTTCGATTCGCAGAATGTCCTCGAGTCTGGTTTTCGTGCTGGGGTGGGGTGGGGTAAAGAGCGAGCAGCAGTCCTGATCTGGCTCGATCGAGATGGCGAAGCTGCCGATCTGTTCAGCCTGGTCGGTGATCTCCAGTTTGTCCATGCCAATTAGCGGCCGCAGGAGCGGCAGCTCTGCCGCCTCTTCGATGACCGTCAGATTTTCCGGTGTCTGCGACGCCACCTGTCCCAAACTATCGCCCGTGACCAGTCCCCAACAATGTTCTTGTTTGGCTAACTCCTGTGCGATGCGGATCATGACGCGCCGGTAGAGCACCACGCGATAGGGAGCCGGCGCGCTCGCCACAATGTCCCGTTGAATCTCCCCGAACGGAATGACATAGAGCTTCGACGTGTATTGATGGGCCGTGAGGAGCTGCACCAGTTCCCGAACTTTCTCTTCCGAGGCGCGACTCACGAGAGGGCGGCCGGAGAAGTGGACGAAGAGAGCCCGGCATCCTCGCTTCATCATGCGATAGGCTGCGACCGGAGAATCGATCCCTCCGGAAATCAAGCAGGCGACCTTTCCGCTGACCCCCACCGGCATTCCGCCAGGCCCCTGAATCTTTTTGATCGAGTAGTAGGCTTCTTTGGAGAGCAGTTCGAGATAGACCGTCAGGTCGGGGTCCTTGAGGCTGACTTTCTTGCCGGTTGCGTCACAGACAGCGGCGCCGACGTCCCGCGCGACTTCCATGGAGGTGAGGGTCAAACGTTTGTCGGCCCGTTTCGCCGAGACGCGAAAGGTGGAAAAGGATTCTGATCGGAGCGATTCGATGACCGCCTGGCTGAGCGCTCCCAGGTCCGGATGGGCCAGGTCGAGCGGCAACCCATGGGCGAGCGAAAAGTTGGCGATCCCGAAGACTTTGGTGAGCCGCTCGATGATGGTCTGGTCCGGAATCCCGTCTGGCAGGACCACGCGAATCCGGCTGCGGAGATTCTCGACGCGTTTGACGCCGAGGTCCTTCAGCATCCATTGGATATTGCGCACGAGCCGCTCTTCGAAATATTCGCGGTTGCGGCCCTTGAGGGCGATTTCGTGGTAGTGGACGATGGCGCAGCGCATAGTTTATCGGGATGCTGAAAATGTCCGCCAACGTCGTTCTCGGCTCGACACAATCCTCAACGTACCCCTGAGGGTACGCCTCCGGTATATGTCTCGCCTGCGGCCTTGTTGGACGACCATTTTGAGCATCCCGTGGAGGACTTAGAGGTTATGACTGCCCGATTCCAGAAACCGCTCAGCGTCGATGGCGGCCATGCAGCCTGAGCCGGCAGCGGTGACGGCTTGCCGGTACTTTGAATCCTGCACATCGCCGGCGGCGAAGACGCCTGGCACGCTTGTGGCGCTTCCCTCTGTCGTGCGGATGTAGCCCTTGGCATCCAGGTCTAATTGGCCGTGAAAGAGTGCGGTGTTGGGACGGTGCCCGATCGCGACGAAGACACCGCCGCAAGACACCTCTGAGGCCTTGCTGGTTACGAGGTTCTTCACTCGCACACCTGTCACCAGGTCGGCGCCCAGAATATCTTCGACGGCGGAATTCCAGAGGAAGGAAATCTTTTCGTTCTTCATTGCACGATCTTGCAGAATTTTCGACGCGCGGAGTTTGTCGCGGCGGTGGACCACGGTGATCTTGCTGGCGAACTTGGTGAGGAAGGAGGCTTCCTCCATCGCACTGTCGCCTCCGCCGACGACGATCAGCTCCTTGCCCTTGAAGAAGAATCCGTCGCAAGTGGCGCAGGTGGAGACACCGTGCCCCGTGAGGCGCGCTTCGTTCTTTAGCCCGATTTGAATGGCCGACGCGCCGGTCGCAATGATGAGGGTCTTGGTCTGGAGGGTCTGTTCGGCGTCGATCGTGAGGGTGAAGGGACGTCGCGCGAGCTCAACCGTTGTGACTTCGCCGGTCAGAAACTCCGTTCCAAACCGTTCCGCTTGCGCCCGCATCTCTTTCATCAGCTCCGGGCCCATGATGCCCTTGGCAAAGCCCGGGTAGTTTTCGACCTCGGTCGTGGTGGTCAGTTGTCCGCCCGATTGCCAGCCCTCGATGAGCAGGGGGGAAAGATTCGCCCGCGCTGCATAGATTGCGGCCGTGAGTCCGGCAGGCCCGGAGCCGATGATGACGACGTTGCGCATGGCGAAAACTTAACACAGGGGGCGAAGGGAATGCACGGAGCAGGAGGGGCGTTACGCGAGCAGGCGCAGGCGCGTGAATAACTGGCCGACGTGTTTGCGGAGCGTCGGACGCGGGAGGGTTCCATCCAGCGCATGGTCCGCTTGCCGGACCTTCTTGGCCAAGGGCATTTGGCTGTTGATGCGGTGCAGGGCTTCGGCGCGAGAGAGGCCGTTTCGTTTTTTTAGACGGGAAATCTGGGTCGTGCGGTCTGCTGTGACGACGATGGTCTGATCGACGCGTTTGTCGATGCCGGCTTCGAAGAGCAAGGGCACATCGTACATCACCACGGCGTGAGGATCTTGTCGTGCGGCCTGTTTCGTCAGCCTGGCTTGCTCGCGGGCGACGCGGGGATGGATGATGGCTTCCAGCGCCCGGCGTTTCGCTGGATGGCGAAAGACGATGGCTCCGAGCATTTGGCGATTGAGGCTGCGGTCAGGATTGAGGATGGTCTTGCCGAAGAGTTTGACGATGGCTCGCCAGGCCGGTTTGCCCGGTTCGACGGCGTGCCGAGCCAGTAGATCGGCATCGATTACGACCGCGCCGCATTGCTGGAACATCTTGGCGACGGTGCTTTTGCCGGTAGCGACGCCGCCTGTGAGGCCGATCACAATCATGGGGGCGGAGCATAGCACGCGAATGCTCCCCTCACAACAAACCGCAATTGACTTCTAGAGGGGCAGGCCTGTATGAGTTTCTCCATGAAAAGGCTTCTGGCTTTGGGTTTCATCGCGGCTGTTGGGCTCTCGGGCTTCAGCCTGGGCTTGGCTGATGAGGGGCCGCCGCTTGGTCCCAGGGCTATCGTGGTGGCGCTCGACGGGACAGGGGACTTCGTGTCTCTTCAAGAAGCGGTGGATGCAGCCAGGAAAGGCGACACCGTTTTCGTCAAGGCAGGCCGGTATGCTCAGGACGTGACCATTCACAGTAAAGAGAAGATCAAGTTCGTCGGGGCCGGCGTCGATCAGGTGACGATTCTGGGACGCGACATCGTGGTGGGCGCGCTCCATGTGGGGAAGTGGCCCTATGGGGCGACGGACATTGAAATCAGCGATATGACCATCAACGATCATGGCGGCCATGCGGTCGGCCTGTTCAACGGGCAAGGGCTGGTCCTCCGCCGGCTCACCATTAACGGGATGTTGTTCAGCCAGCAGGTCCACGATGTGCGGATCGAAGACTGTCTTATCGGCGGGAGCGAAACGACCGGCGTGCAGTTTGCCGACTCAGAGGCGGTCATGGTCGGGAATGTGATCCATGATAACGACCATGGCGTCTCGATTGCCGGCAAGTCCAGCGTGCGGTTGGAGCGGAATGTCATTACACGGAGTCTTTTTGAAGCGGTCGTGGTCAGTGGCCATGCCCGCGCCGCGATCGTGAGCAATACCCTGGTCAAGAACGGCGGAGGGGCGGCGTTTCTCGGGCAATCCCAGAGCGACGTCACCGGCAACGTGGTGGGGCTGAACGGAGTGGGTTTTCTGATCGCGCCCTCCAGTCAGACCAGCACGTCTTTCAATGCGTTCTACAATAATAGGGATGGCGACTATCTCCGCGCTGGTAACCCGAACCAACCGGCTCCGGAGCTCAAGGCCCTGTCAGATATTACCGGGGACCCCTACTTTATTGACCCGG
>CAYHQK010000159.1:0-5437 GCA_964358535.1 uncultured Nitrospira sp.
CCATCTCCTCCGTGGCGGCACGGCAGGCATCGACGAATCCCTTGGCAAAGACCATCTTCTCGCGGGCCGATTCGCCCGTCGTCTCCTTGGGTCCTAAGTCGCCGACTCGTTTCCGCAAGTCCCGATAGATCGCCGGGACAATACCCTTTTGCGCGATCCGGCTATCGAACTCCGTGAAGGTTTCCGCGTCGGTCGAGGGCTCAAGGCCTTCGGTCACCAGCAAGGCCTTGGCAGCGGACAGGACCGCGCGATAGGACTTGTTCACCGAGACGGAATACTGATGGTTATCCACGAGGAGCTTCGCCTGATAGAGCTCTTGGTCCGCTTCGAGAATGCCGTTCTCAATCATCTCTAGCGCGCCGCCGGCGCACTCGCCCGGTCCGAGATCTTCCAGCACAAACTCCTCTCCGCCTTCCCAGTCGTAGTAGAACGTCGGGTCCTCTTCAAAGGAAGGCACGATGGTATAGGGAATCAGCTCGTCCTTGAGTTTGATCTTGCCGGCACGATCCACGAAAGCCGGCAGTCCTTCGCCGACAAGACGATCGCGCCGATAGACGGCAATCAAATGCGTGATCGCAGCAGATACGCTCTTGGCCGGCAGCTTGACCACCAGCTGTCCGATCTTCGCTGCTCCGTCAACCCTCCCGCCCACATGCAATTCATAAAAGGGTGCGACATGCTCGCCGATGCGTTTCCCCACTCCGTGCAAGCCGATCGTGGCGATATGGTGCTGGGCGCAGGAATTATGACAGCCGCTGATCTTCACGCTGACATCGCTTAAATCCTCCGGCACCCGCCCTGCCGGAAATACTTCCGCCAAAGCCCGCGCGAGCCCTTTGGAGGACGTGATCCCCAGGCCACACGTATCGGTGCCGGGACAGGCGATAATATCTTCAACCAACTCTGCCCCTGGATCGGCCAAGCCCTGTGAGGCCAGGTCCGCATAGAGATCGGCAATGCGCGACTCCGGCACCCACCGAATGACCATATTCTGATTGATCGTCGTCCTGATGTTGCCGTTGGAGTAGCGTTCCGCCAGATCGGCGATATGCAGCATCTGCTCCGTCGTGAGGTCGCCCATGAACAACTTGGTCACGGCTGCGACGTAGCCCTCTTGCTTCTGACGCACTACGTTGGTGCGGCGCCACATGTCGAACGGAGTCTCCGCCGGCGCACCGTTGGCAGGGCCGTTGGGCTGTCCCGCCGCCCGCTTCGATCCATTGGCGGATGTCGGCATGATGAGGGCGACAGGCTCGTCCGGATAGGACAGTAACGTGATCGGCTCATGGGTCGGGCGATCATGCCCCATCGACACGTAGGCTTCTTCCCAGCGACGCTTGAATTCCTCGAAGCCCAACTTTTCGATCACGAACTTCATGCGGGCCTTGGTGCGATTCTTTCGATTGCCCAGGGTATCAAAGACCCGGATCACGGCCTCGATGCTCGGAATGAGCTCATCCATCGGCGTGAATTCCCGAAGGACCTGCGCCAGCCTGGGAGCCGAACCGAGCCCGCCTCCTGCGACCATGCGAAAGCCGATCGCTCCGTCCGCGCGCTTCGCGGCGAGGAGCCCGACATCGTGAATCGGCGTAAGGGCGCAGTCCTGCTTGCAGCCGGAAAAGGCAATTTTAAATTTGCGGGGCAAGCTCTGATTGAGCGGATTCCGCAAAAGATGGAGCGCGACGGTTTTCGCATAGGGCGTCACGTCGAACACTTCCCCCTGACAGATTCCGGCCAGGTGACAAGCCGTCACATTGCGGACCGTATTGGCGCAGGCCTCTCTCGTCGTTAAACCAACTTCCGCCAGGCCGCGCATGATGGTCGGCACATCCTGCAACTCGACAAAATGCAGCTGGATATCCTGGCGCGTGGTCACATGCCCGACGCCTGTAGCATAACGCTCGGTCAACTCCGCCACCCGGCGAAGCTGATTGGCCGTCATGCCGCCGAAGGGAATCTTGATGCGGACCATCTGAACACCGGCTTGCCGTTGTCCATAAATGCCGTACTGAAGACGGAAGGGTCTGAACAGATCGCTCGATACGTCGCCGGACGCCAGACGCAACGCCTCGGCCTCGAAGGTCTCGATCTCCTCGGCAATGGCGGGAGAAATGGGCTCGGTCTTGATCGGAACAATACTCAATGGTGCGCGACTCATAATGACCTCTATGCAGACGGCTGAAAAACCCGGTGAAAAAGAAAAATATAGCTAAAGTGGCCCATATGGCATGGAGACATCAATAACCTCGGATGCTCAAAAAGGCCGTTCAGCAAGGCCGCAGCGAGCAAAGAGGCGAGGCGTACCCTTGTGGTACGTTGAGCCTCTTTGTGAAGCGAGAACGCCGCTGGCGGTCTTTTTCAGCATCCTGCTAAATGTGGTACATCAACGACCGCTCTTGTTCAAGCACTCGTTGCTGCCCGGCTAATTCTTCCACGCTGATAGCTTCAAGCACATGACGCTCCGCTTGATGGACCTGCTCCCACATCTTTCCGAGCAGCAGTTCCGGCTTGCTGAGACGTCGCGCCTGCGTCCGCCCAGCTCCGCCGCTCGGAGGGGCAAGCGGACCGTCGAGCGCCTCAAGGATCTCGACGACCGATACTTCGGATGGTTTCTTCGACAAGACATACCCCCCCTGGGCGCCGCGAAGGCTCGAGACAAGACCGGCTTTCTTCATGCCATGGAGCACCTGTTCAAGGAAGCGGGCAGGGATCGCTTGCCGTCGCGCAATCGATTTCGCCTGCACAGGGGCTGTCCCCAAATGCATCGCCAAATCAACCGCCGCCATGATTCCGTACGTCGCCCTGAGAGAAACCTTCATACACGAGTATTCCGGTGGGAATTAAAACATCCTTCTCTTTTAATACTCCCCGAAAGACGCTCCTGTCAAGTCACCATTCCCCGATGGTCCTTTGCGCGGAACCGCAACACATTCACCTGCACGAACAAGAAAAGAGGCGGTTGAAAAATTAACGCTCCCTCTTGTCTGCCCCGTCACCTGAAACTGCAAGGGGAGAAAAGGCCCAGCCCGTCAAACAAATAACCCAGGACAACTCCCTCGCCCTCATTGAGGGACAGTGTTCATCCGGCAATAAATAGCACCCTGCCTCCGCACTCGGGTCAGCAAGCACTGCCCCGCTCCATTTTCCTCGTTGACATCAAATAGGCTCTGGGCAATAATCCGCACCACTTCGTTGTTCTTCGGCTGGAATGTTCATGCCGCCTACATTATCTGTCTTCAGTCTGTTGTTGCTCAGCGGCAACCCGGACATTCAGAATCAGGTTAAACACATATTCAAAGATGCGTCTGTCACGATCGCGAAGGACGCGGCAGCGTTACCCAAAGATACGGCACGGCGCACATTTGATGCAGTCATCATCGAATCGAAACCGGGCTCATCTGACGGAGCGACCGCCATCTCTTCCAGCATTGATCTCACGCACTCACTGGTGATCACCGGTTCGCGAACCGTGCTGAAACGCGCCTCCAAGTTCATGCAAGTGATCGCGCGCGCGAAAACGGCTGGCGTGAGCGGGAAAGATGCCCTCTCGCTTGAGGACTATCTTGAATGGAAGATGGGAGATTTCGTGAAGGGGATGAGGGACGGCTCGGGCCGCAACCTCCACCCCATGCTGATCAGTGCCATTGAGCGCCCCTTGATTACCAGGGCGCTTCAGGAAACCAACGGGAACCAGATCCAAGCGTCAGAACTGCTGGGCTTGAATCGGAACACCCTCAGGAAAAAGATCAAAGACTTGCACATTCCCGTGAAACGGAAACGGGCGGCGCAGACGCGGGAGGCGTAACAACCGCCGGTGTCAGCGCCCAATCTGATTCACGAATGTGCCGGACCAACGTCGGTGGCAAGGAGTCGCGTAGTTCAACCCAACAACAGGAGGGGTACGATGACGAAAGAAGAGCTGATCGCAAAGATGGCGGCATCCGCTGGTATCACCAAGGTCGCGGCAGGCACTGCGCTGCAGGCCTTCACCGGGGCGGTCACCACATCCCTGAAGAAGGGCCAGCGCGTCTCCTTGGTAAATTTCGGGACCTTTACGGTTGCCAAGCGGAAAGCCCGGCTCGGGCGCAATCCCAGAACCGGTGAGGCGTTGCGCATTCCCGCCGCCAAAGTTCCGAAGTTCTCGGCAGGGAAAATCCTGAAGTCAGCCGTCAGATAATCCCTACGATCGTCCGGTCGTAGCCTCGGCAAACAAGAGAGGAGGCGGCGTACTCCACCTTCGGGGTGCGTCCCCCTCTCTTTTGCGTTTCTTGACACATTGGGCAGGGCTATATTAGCATGCGCCTTCGGATTGACAGGCGCGTAGCTCAGGGGGAGAGCGCTACCTTGACACGGTAGAGGTCGACGGTTCAAGACCGTCCGCGCCTACCACCCAGCTGAGGGCATCCGCTTGCCTCTCGTAGGCGGGGTGCCTTTGTTGTTTCTAGTGCTCGATCGATGCAGTGCATATCATGAAAATTACGCTCAAAGATGGCGGCAGTCGGGATATTCCGACAGGACAGACTGTTGGGTCTGCCCTGTCAGCTCTTGGCCTGACGCTTGGTCCTGACATCCTGGCGGCGAAGGTCAACGGCCGGATGATGGACCTCTCGAGCGTTCTGACGGAAGATGCCGAGATCGCACCCCTGCTGTTCGACAGCGCCGAAGGCCGTGAGGTCTACCGCCACAGCAGTACGCATATTATGGCGCAGGCCGTCAAAGAGGTATTCCCCACGGCAAAGCTGACGATCGGCCCGGCCATTGAGGACGGGTTCTTCTATGACTTTGACTATGAACGGCCCTTTACGCCGGAAGATCTTGAGAAAATTGAAGCGCGCGCGAAAGACATCATCAAGCGCGCCCTGCCTGTGAAACGGGCAGAATTATCGAAGCAAGCCGCGGTGAAGTTTTTCCAGGAACGCGGCGAAGCCTACAAAGTCGAATTGATTCAAGGACTGGCAGAGGGACAGACCATCACGGTCTACGGCCAGGGAGAGTTCACCGACCTCTGCCGCGGCCCGCACCTCCCGACGACCGGCCATGTCGGGGCCTTCAAGCTCCTGAACACAGCCGGAGCCTACTGGCGCGGCGACGAACGCAATCCCATGCTACAGCGGATCTACGGGACCTCCTTCCCCACCCAGGCGGAACTCGACGCGCATCTCGCACGCTTAGAAGAAATTAAGCGCCGGGACCACCGCAAGGTCGGCAAGGAACTCGACTTAATCTCGATCTCGGATGAAATCGGCCCAGGCCTGGTGCTCTGGCACCCGAAGGGCGCGACCATCCGGCTGTTGATCGAAAACTTTTGGCGCGACCAGCATATTCAAAACGGTTACGAACTGGTGTACTCCCCTCATGTGGCCAAGCTGGACCTCTGGAAAACCAGCGGCCACGTCGACTACTACCGCGAAAACATGTTCGCGCCCATGAAGGTCGA
>CAYHQK010000160.1:0-5362 GCA_964358535.1 uncultured Nitrospira sp.
GCGCCGAACGCGATCATCAGGAAGAGGATGCCAGTCCTGGCCACGACCTTGCCAGGCCCCGTATGTTCGACGGAAAAGAAAAAGTAAAACAGCACGGAACTGACCCCGATCAGGATGATGATGGTATTGAGACTGCTGGCCGGGTTCAGGAGGTTCCAGGTAAAGGTGAGACCTTCACCCGGCACCATCACCAGAAGCGGGCGCACCGTATCTTCGATCTGCTTGAGGATGTAGGAGGAAATCACACGAGGGATGGCGAGCCCGGACCCGACGCCCACGATGAAGGCGAAGGCATAGCGCGAGAGCCAGGCGGCTTTCGGCACATAGCGCGTGAGCATGAGGGTCCCGATGGCGACTGGAATCAACAGAGCCCATTCTCCGTTCTTGACGATTGGATTCCAGATGAGATGCACGATCACGGTGTCGTAGGTCTTGACGATCGTATAGCCGACCGACACCCCGACGTAGAGGTTCTCCGCCAGCTTGAACAGCGGATTGTCCTTATAGAGGAACGAGAAGATGAAGAGGGTCAGCCCCGTCGCCACCCAAGCCCCGATGATCGTTTCAATCGGCATAGGTCCTCATACTCCCGAGTGGCCCTGTTGTTTCGCCTGTCTACGCAGCGAGAAGTAAAACAGATTGCAGAGGATCACCAGCACGATGATGGCAAGATGGGTGGCAGATTGGGCATCCATGCCGGCAATGGCCTTCCCCTTCTGGCCGATCAGGGTTTCGTATTCCGCTGCGCCGCGCAGGCCGCCGATGAGGCCGTTGATCTGGCCGCTCCTTAACAGAGGATACAAGCCGGGCGCCATCACGCCGGTGCAGCCGCCGCCGAGTTCGAACTTGTACTTGTCCTTGCCGAACACATACCAGGCCTCCACGCCGGGATTGCCGGCGCCCAGGCTGACGGCATAATTCACATCGCGCAGGTTGGCGATGCCTTGGAGGACCGGCAGCCCCTTCGTCGGTTTGCCGTTGTAGTCTGCCGGAAAGGCCCCATAGAGGTCCTGCCCCATGTTCATGATGACGGCGCTGCCGCCGGGGCTCCAGCCGAGAAATACATAATCCTTCCCATTCTCTTTGCCCATCTCGCGGGCGACCTGCGTCACCACCTGGTCCGCCATGCCGGTGCCGGAGACCCAGAGGGTCATCGCGATCACGCGGAGGTTTTTTCGAAAAGCATGACGCAGCAACGAGATCGATTGGGGATGGAGCTCCGGCTTCGAGGCGGGATCGAAATCCAGCGAGAGCAGAAACACGGACCCCTCGGGGAGCGACTCGATGTAGTCGTAGACCCCGCGCACCTCCGGCGAAATCTTGATCGGCAGCCCGACCGGATAGAGCAAGGGCAAGAGCGTGCAGAGGCCGATCACCAGAAAGATGATCCGCCGGTCGATCTTCAACATGCGCTCTGCGAAGGTCACAGGGCGGCCTCGCAATGAGAAATGCAAAATGTAAAATGCAAAATAGGGTGAAACATACTGGATTCGATCAATTTTTCATTTTGCATTTTTAACTTTGCCTTACTCTTTCCCACCACCCAGATACGACCGTTCCATCCCGAAGATGATCTTAATGGAGAGGGCGACCGTGCCGAGGCTCACGCCGATCAGGATCGCGCGCCGCACCGACGCATTCAGCACGTTCAAGATCCATTGAGACAGGTCGCCGCTGAGCGGGATGAGATATTCTCCAAGCGGCACGCGGCCCATCATGACGATCACCGCCGCAATGAGCAGCACCGCCGCCTCGCGGCTCCGCGCGCGGAACGACCGGTAGGCGGCCGAGGCGATGAAGAACGCGAGGATGGCGAACATGGTTCCTTGTAGCGGAACCATCATGAAGTTATAGATCCAGCCAAAGGAGGTCATGGTGCCGTCGATGGCTTCCTTCCCATTCGACCAAAGGCCGACCACAATGGTGCCCAACATGCTCACATAGAGCACGAAACTGTAGCCCCAGCCTGCTTCCTTGCGCCGGATCTTAATCGCATGGACGTGGAATAGGCTGCTCACGCCCAGCACCAGCGCGAATCCGCCGATGATCTGGAGCCACTTGGTCACGGAAGTCAGCATCTGCTCCGAAGCCGGATGCGGCACATAATATTGCGCCGCAAACACCAGCCCGGTGATGAGCGTGATCAGGAGCGGGACCTGTCGGCGGAGAAAGATCATTTCACGTCCTTAAACACATCCAGAAACAATTGCGGCCACTGTACATCGAGCAGCACCCCCAAAGTGGCCAGGACCGTCCCAGCAGCGAGGATGCAGAGGATGAGCCCCTTGCCAATGTCCTGCCCGAGCAACGTCCCAACCTGCACCGGTTCCCTGGAGAGATAGGCGCTGGCAGCGTAGAGCTCCTCCCCGATCAAGGTGTAGTCGCAGGTGGTCACGAAGAACGGGAGCTGGTGATCCGAGTCCGTCCCGGCGATTTGGATCGCGCCGGTGCTCGCGCCGGTTTCCGTCAGCAAGAGCGCTTCGGCGAAGTAGGCCCCCATGAAGAAATTTGCCGCCGGTTTTTTGCGCAGCATGATTCCGTCCACTGCCGCGGTATAGCTGAATTGATCAGACGTAATGAAGAAGTTCGAATCGTCCTTATAAAGATCCGGCTTGCCTGCTTCCAGATAGGCCTGTTTCGTAATCTCCTGGCAGACGGCCATGGTCATCGGATCGCGGTGCGGCACGAGCAATTCCGTCTCATAGGCAGCCGTACGTTTGGCCACGCGCCCCAGAATGACCGCCGCCGCAATCGTCGAGGGATCGCTCATATCATGGGCGCCGGTGAGGTACAGAATCGGCTTGCCTAACTCAGTCGCGCGGCCGATGGCCTCATCCACGGCATCCAAGCCGGGAATACGGCGGAGGAAAATCTCTCTCGTTCTGGCCCTGCTGATCGCGTAGAACACGATCCCACCGAAGAGGAGCGCCAGCACAAGATTATTGATCTGATTCCAGTTCATCCAGTTCGGTTGCGGCGTCACCAGCACAGGCTGGGCAATACCGCGATCGTCGCTCAACACCGCAGCCACCGTGATGCTGTAAACAGTCCCGTTCTTGAGCTCGACTCCCCGCCCGTTCCTTAATGTGAACTGGTGCTGGTCTCCCGTCGCAGGCCTCGTCCACCAGGGCCACTTGGATTCACGAACATAATGTTGATTGGCAGGAAATTCCGCCACGACCTTCATCGCAGCAGGATCAGCCGCCGTGCCCTCGCTCAGGAGGATCTGATACTTGGTCGCAGCGCTATCGTAGGCGGCCGGCGCCCAAATCACGGTCACACTGCCGCCACCATCGCTGGGAGTATCGAAGGCGCGGACATCTTGCGGAGGCGAAAGGGTCTTCTTCGTCTGGTCCTCGTACTGCGCAAACACCGGCACGACAGGCAGACAAAGAACAGCGGCTAGCAGAAGAATGCCCCCGCATGCTGAACAAGCATTGTCACGTTTTACGTTTACCGTTTCACGTTTCACGCGCCCTAGGCCCCCTCGATCAATTCAATATTCGTCCGTGGAATCATGACTCTGCTGCCGTCGGCAAAACGGACTTCCATCACCCGCACTTCACTTTCGGTCGGAATCTTCTGGAGATCGGAGGGCAGACTGGCCACTTCGCCAATCTTGCCGAACAGGGGATCTCGGATGATCCGCACCTGGTCGCCAATTCTGATGCCTTCCCGCTGCGGCACGGCAGCAGCGCCGTGAGCGCCCGTTATGGTTTTGGGAATGATGATCTCCGGTCGAATGACGCCGGCACGAATTTGCGTCGCGCCTGAAATGGACGCCTGTTGGCCCGCATGGGCGAAGAGGAGCGTAAATGTTTTGTCGGCCATGGGGATGGTGCCGAACCCTTCGGTGAGAATCAGGGTAAAGCCGACCTGTTCCGTGCCAGTGATGGCCACGCCAAGGTCGTAGCCCAGGAGCGCGCGCAAATCCTTATCATGAATGCCGCCAATAACCAACCCCGCCACCCCTACCTCTTTCGCGCGAGCCAACCCGTCCGACGAAATGAAGGAGCCCCCCACGACCACCTTGCCCTTCATGGCCTCGGTGAAGTGACGAGGCGAGAGCACTTCGTCCGGCGAGGTCACCGCGATCACGATCTCGCCCCAGGTTTCCCCGCCGATGCCGAAGATCCCCTGCACCAGGCTGCAATCGGTTTCGACAACGACCCCTTGCTGAGGGATCACCTCGACGATGAGCCCGTCTACATAGCCCAGCAACTCCAGCACGCGCGGCGGCTCCCGCAACAGGACCTGCCCTGTGATGGTCGAGACGGATTCCACCAGGCCTGTGATAGGCGAGAGGACTTCCGTCTTGAACCACTTAATGAGGGGTTTATTCTCCGCCAGGATCTCGCCCTTCTGCACCGGATCGCCCGCCTTCTTGATCAAATACTCGTTGATCTCATCCGGCGCCACGCCCAACTGGTTGGCCAGGTTCAGGGGATAGACCTTCCCGGGCAATTCCGCACGAGCCACCGCCTGATCCGCACGCACGGTTTCCCCGGCCGCGACCAGCACGGTGCCTGGCAGCGACAACATCCGTCGACGACGGACCGTGGTCTGTTCTGTGACGGTTAAACCTGGAGTGTAAGAGTGGGCCATAATTTAAAGTCTAGGAGCTAATAGCTAATGGCATATGGCCTAAAATCAAAATATGATGACTGATAGTAAAACCCTCCGCCATCTTGCTACCGGTCTCTTGCTATAAGCCATACGCTATCAGCCATCAGCTCCCTTTCGGATACAGATCCACCGCGTTGAACCATTTCGTCAACATTGCCACTCTGGCATTGTGCTCGGTCGGCAACTGCAGGGGACGTCCGCGTCCGTCGAGCAGGAGTCCCACCACGCCGCCCTGCACCTCTCGCGTGACCGAGACTCCGGCCCCGGCCCCGAGGTTCACCTGTTTCGCCGGCTGGATCGTGATCGAAGCCTTCTGATCGCTGGCCAAGGGCACCAACTTCAGATCTCCGAACGACAGTTGCCCCTTGTCCACTCGCCCATCCTGGAAGGTGATGGCATAGTCCGCGCACCGTTCCCCCTCCTTCCCCTGCCCGATCGGCGCAACGCAGGTCCCCAAATAGACCATGCAATCGCGGACGAAGACATCGGTCGCCGCCTGCTCATTGATCGTCGAGAGCACGCCCAGATGCGGCATCATGAAGATGCTGTCCACCGAGAGCCTCGTCACTCCAAGCGGCTCATAGGCATCCACCATCATCAGCATCGATTGCACGCGGCGCGGCGCATGGGACAGAATCCCACCGCTCCCGACGATCAAATCCAGCTTGAGCATGTCGATCAGCGTCTTGCCGGACTGCTGCTGCTCGAACACATCCGAGATCGTACGTTCTTGTTG
>CAYHQK010000161.1:0-5314 GCA_964358535.1 uncultured Nitrospira sp.
AAACACGGGTTCAAATCCCGTTGGGACCACCACCCCACGCTCGCGCGAGTCGTAGCCATGAGCGCGCGCGAATGACGGTCACGTCAGAATCGTCTCTTCTCCACCGACACAACCTGGAATCCTTCAACTGAAGGCGGCTCTGCGATCGCCGCGCTCGGTGGACCGTTTCGTCACTTCTCGCGTTGCAACTTCGTTGACGCCTCTATTGCCGGTTGTGTATGTTGTGCATAAAGAATGTGCCGTTGTGCTCCTCACTTCTATGGTAGGTAGACTTTCCTATGGGTGCACGTGAATTCCGCGATGGGGCGCAAGATGGACTTGAGGCGCTCGAGCCTCTCGACCCGGGCCAGATCGCATCGTTCGATGGCCTGCTGACCGCCATGCGAAAGACGGCCTTCGGGGGCCGACGATTGGGCGAGGCCTACGAAGTGCTCTGGGCGATGATCGAAGATCCCGATTGCTTCGTCGTGCTGACTCTGTCCGGGGCGATGACCATCGCCAAGATGGGCAAGATCATCAGCTCAATGATCGATCACGGGATGGTGCAAGCGGTCGTCTCGACCGGCGCCTTGATCGCTCACGGGCTGAGCGAGTCGGTCGGCAAGACCCATTATCGGCATCATCCATCTATGTCTGATGAAGAGTTGTTCCAAAAGGGCTACAACCGGGTGTACGACACCTTGGAGATGGAATCCAATCTGAACTATGTGGAGCAGGTGGTCTCTCAGACGATGAAGCGGGTCAAGCCTGAGCAGACTCTGTCCTCCGAGATCCTGACCCGTGAACTGGGGCAGACGCTTGCGGAAGAATATGACGGGGCTGGTATTCTCAAAAGCGCCTATCTGAAAAAAGTCCCTGTTTTTATTCCGGCCTTTACCGATTCCGAGATGGGGCTGGATGTCGGGACCTGGGCGATGGGGCGGGAGCTCGATCGGGCTCGTACACAGCTTCAAGGGGGGAGCGACCTTGATGTGTTGCGGGCGATTCATTGCGCCTACCCCTCGTTCAATCCCTACCTCGATCTCAATAGTTATGCGAGCCACGTCGTGTCGGCTAAGAAGCTGGGGATCTTTACGATCGGCGGGGGCGTGCCGCGTAATTGGGCACAGCAAGTTGGCCCCTACATCGAGATCAGCAATTCGCGGCTCGGCCTCAATGTGCAGCCGCCTCGGTTTCAGTACGGCGTGCGCATCTGTCCGGAACCGGATTATTGGGGTGGATTGAGCGGCTGTACCTATCAGGAAGGCATTTCATGGGGAAAGTTTGTGCCGCCGGAAGAAGGCGGGCGCTTTGCTGAAGTCTTGAGCGATGCCACGGTTGTCTGGCCTCTTCTCATGGTTGGGTTGCTGGAGCGCGCCAAAGCGAAGCGCGCGGCCCGCCCATGATGGCGGCGCGTCCGTTTCTCACGGCTGCTGCGACGTTACTGCTGTTGCTCGTGCCGTTGACTCAGGCAAGTGGCGGGTCGATCATAGACGACGGCCGCATCAGGGGACGGGTAGACGCACCGCTGACCCTGATCGAGTATTCCGATTTTACGTGCGGGTACTGCGTTAAGTTTTTCAAGGAGACCTTGCCCCGGCTGCAGGCTAAATATATCGATACGGGCAAAGTGCGGTTTGTGTATCGGGATTATCCAAGGGCGGACCAGGGAGTTGCCGTTGAAGCGGCAGTGGCGGCACGTTGCGCCGGAGCGCAAGGCCGGTATTGGCCGATGCATGACCGGCTCTTTAGCGGCGGCGGCCGGTTGGATTCTGGATCGTTCAAGGGCTATGCGAAGGTGATGGGCCTGGATCAGGCGGTCTTTGCCAAGTGTTTCGACGAGCGTCAACATCTGGAAGCCATTTTTCAGGATCGTCAAGAAGCGAACCGGTGGGGGTTTCATGGTACTCCCGGCTTTATTCTGATCCGGACGGTCGGGGGACCAACGGAAAAAGAGCCGGCCATTGCGATCCCCGGCGCATTTCCGTTCGAAGAGTTTGCCGAAGAGATTGATCGCATGCTGGCCACGGCTCCGCGTTCCCAGGGAGCTCCCACGGAGCCTTCCGGGCCGACGGCGGTGGCACAGAACAGTCAGTCCACCATTCATTAAGGATCACCCTATGTCTGCTACACAATCGTTTTGGTCCGTCCCGCCGCGCGCAGGGGAGCCGGCCTACCGGGTTTGCATGTCCTGTTTGTCGGAAGTTTTCTATCTCAAGGTGCCCATGCCGGATTGTCCGACCTGCCACGGCGTCTCGACCTATGAGGCCTTCACGCTCGAAGCAATTCGTGACTGGGGCACAGAGGACCTGATTGCCAAGGCCGGTATCGCCCAGCAAGAGGCCAGCCCTGAGCCGGTCCCCGCAGCATCGGTCAAGTCCGCCGACTAAGTCCTCATCATCCGCGGAGCGTCTCTCGTGCAAGACCCACGTCCATTTTTAATTGGAGGCCTGTGGCGGCAGGGGGAGACCTCTGTCCCTGTGAACAACCCGTTTACGGGGGAGCGACTTGCCACGGTCTCCTACGCCAGTTCTTTCGACGCAGAGGCTGCGACCCAATCGACGGTTGCTGCCGCTGCCGTGATGGGAGCTCTGCCGTCTCATGCCCGCTATCAGCTGTTGCAAAAGATTGCTGGTGCTATCCATGACCGGCGCGAGGAATTTGCTCGCCTGATGACGGCGGAAGCAGGCAAGCCGATCGCCGACGCGAAGCGGGAAGTCAGCCGGGCCGTCCAGACCTTCACCATTGCGGCGGAGGAGGCGAAGCGCATTCCCGGCGAGGTGATTCCTCTCGACTGGACGCCGGGGACTGATTCGCATCTCGGCATTCTCCGGCGGGTTCCGATCGGTCCGGTGCTCGGGATCACCCCATTTAATTTTCCTCTGAATCTTGTCGCGCACAAGGTCGCTCCGGCCCTGGCTGCCGGCAATTCCATCCTCATTAAGCCTGCGCCACAGACGCCTCTGACTGCGCTCCTCCTGGGCGAAGTGGCTCTGGAGGCAGGGCTTCCTTCCGGCGCGCTCAATATCCTGCCCTGTGACAACAAAGTGGCGGAGCAGCTCGTCGTCGATCCCCGCTTCAAGCTCCTGAGTTTTACCGGCAGCGCTCCCGTGGGATGGATGTTGAAGGCCAAGTGCGGGAAGAAAAAGGTGGTGCTGGAGCTGGGTGGGAATGCCGGTGTGATCGTGGAGCCCGATGCCGACGTGGAGTTTGCCGCACAGCGCTGCGCAGCCGGCGGGTTCGGCTATGCCGGTCAGACCTGTATTTCCGTGCAGCGAATCTTTGTCCATCATTCTATCGTGGACCTCTTTACCGCAAAATTGCTGGCGCACGTTGCACGGCTGAAGGCCGGGGATCCCAGCGACGAGGCGACGGTCGTCGGACCCTTGATCGATCAGGCCGCTGCCCATCGTGTGGAGGAATGGGTCGGGGAAGCGGTCTCGCAGGGGGCGCTGGTGCTCTTGGGGGGCAGGCGTAGGGGCTCAGTCATGGAGGCGACGGTGCTCTCTCAGGTCACGCCGACGATGAAGGTCTCTTGCCTGGAGGTGTTCGGGCCGGTGGTGACAGTGACTCCCTATCGCCATTTCAGCGAAGCGATTGCGGCATTGAACCAGTCCGACTACGGGCTGCAGGCCGGGGTCTTTACTCAGGATGTGAATGCTATTTTCCATGCTTTTCGGCAGCTTGAAGTCGGGGCGGTGCTGGCCAACGAGATCCCGACCTTTCGGGCCGACCACATGCCTTATGGCGGCGTGAAGGACTCGGGGATCGGACGCGAAGGGGTTCAGGCGGCGATGGAGGATATGACGGAGCCTCGCATGCTGGTGTTGAACCTGAAGCCTCCGGCCGGGGCCTAAATAAAAAAACGCCTCGGGATATTGCGAAGCGGCGTCAATTCTTGGTAGAACAGCCACCCTGCATGTGCAGGAAGGTTTGAGAGCCGTATTTCAGCTAACGAGGCGTCCGGCATCCGGTTGGTCGGACGAAGTAAGGAGAAGAGACGATGGTACCTACGCAGATGTTTCTGACGCGAGGCGTTGGAGTTCACAAAGAAAAGCTGGCCTCCTTCGAGGAGGCCTTGCGTAGTGCCGGCGTCGCGTATTGCAACCTCGTCACGGTGTCGTCGATTCTTCCGCCAAATTGTAAAATCATCCCGCGTGCACGCGGCGAGAAGTTATTGAACCCCGGTGAGATCACGTTCTGTGTGATGGCGCGGTCGGAAACGAATGAACGGAATCGCCTGGTCTCTGCGTCAATTGGGTTGGCGGTTCCCACGGATCGTCGCACCTACGGCTATCTGTCCGAGCACCATGCGCATGGCGAAACCGATGAAGAGACGGGCGAATATACGGAAGACTTGGCGGCACAGATGCTGGCCACAACGCTCGGCGTCGAGTTCGATCCGAACATCGCGTGGAAAGAACGGGAACAGGTCTTCAAGATGGCCGGGAAGATCGTTCGGACCCAAAACATCACTCAGTCCGCTATTGGAAAACCCAATCGCTGGACGACGGTAGTGGCGTTTGCCGTGTTCATCCCGGAAGAAAATATCCCGAAGCGGCGCCGGTAGTCCTGCCACGTGAGCATACGCCCATGACACTTCCCGCCGGATGGGAAGGCACCGACCAGAACTTCCTCGGGCTTGAAGAGCCCTGGTGCCATCCAGATCACGCGGGCGTCTACGTCCTGCCCGCGCCCTACGAACATACCTCCAGCTACGTGCTGGGCTCCGATCGGGGTCCATCAGCCATCATCGAGGCCTCGCAGCAAGTCGAGTTGTACGACGAAACGCTCGGCTGTGAACCCTATCGTGAGTGGGGCGGGGTGGCGACCATCCGCTCGCTCGATCTTGCCGGCAAAGTCGATAAGCAGGCGGTGGATGCGATTGAATCGTTCGTTGCGCCCCATGTCGGAGCCGGGCGGTTTGCCGTCACCTTGACCGGTGAACATACAGGCGCGCTGGGGGCGATTCGAGCCCATGCCAAACGTTATCCCGATCTTTGCGTGGTCCAAATCGATGCGCATGGGGACTTGCGGAAGGCCTATCAAGGCAATCCCTATAGTCACGCCAGCGTCATGGCCCGCGTGGTTGACGACGGGTTGCCGCTGGTCCAAGTCGGCATTCGCTCCATCTCCCCCGAAGAAGTGGAGCTGATGAAGAGTACGGATCGCATCGCCACGTTCTTTGCCGCCAACATCCTCGATCCCTCCGGTCCTTACGAAGGCAAGGCCTCCCGCTGGATTCCAGAGGTGGTGAAGGCCTGTCGCGGGCCGGTCTATCTGACGTTCGATTGTGACGGGCTCGATGCCTCGCTGGTCCCGGCGCTGGGCACTC
>CAYHQK010000162.1:0-5276 GCA_964358535.1 uncultured Nitrospira sp.
CGCAACGCCAAGATGGCGGAGTTCATGAACGCCAACATCCCCGGCGTGTCGGTCCCCCAGGAGATGATCGACGAGCTCAGGGCTGCCGGTCCCGGGCGCGCGGAGGATGTGGGGGTGGGCATCGCGGTGCGGACGATCAAGGCGGTGCGACCTTACTGCGACGGGGTCCATATCATGGCTATTAAGGCCACCCATAGGCTGTCAGAGATTCTCACCAAAGCAGAAGTGGGTTGATGACAATCCCCGAGTTTCAGCGGCACAAGCGGGACAAGAAAAAACTCATCGTCGTGACGGCCTACGACGCGCTCTTTACACGCATCGTCGAACAGGCCGGCATTGAAGCGATCCTGGTCGGGGATTCGCTGGGAGTGGTCGTGCAGGGGAAGACCGATACCCTCTCCGTGACGATGGAGGACATGCTCTACCACACGAAGCTGGTGGCAGGGGCGGCCCAACGGGCGCTGGTCATCGGCGATATGCCCTTCATGTCCTATCAAGCCAGCAGCGAAGACGCGCTCCGCAATGCGGGGCGGTTTCTACAGGCCGGGGCTCAGGCGATCAAGGTGGAAGGCGGCGCAGCCGTAGTCGATCGAGTGGCGGCGATGACCAGTATCGGCATTCCGGTGATGGGGCATCTCGGCATGACGCCCCAATCCGTCCATCGCTATGGCGGGTACAAGGTGCAGGGGAAAGAATCGGATCATGCCGCGGCTCTATTGAAGGATGCCAAGGCTTTGGAAGCAGCCGGCGCCTTCGCCATCGTGCTCGAAGCGATTCCGGCCGAGCTGGCCAAGACCGTGACGGAACAATTGACCATTCCGACTATTGGCATCGGGGCCGGCCCTCACTGCGACGGCCAAGTCCTCGTCCTCTACGATCTGCTCGGTCTGTTCGATGACTTCGTGCCGAAGTTCGTCAAACCCTATGCCCACCTCAAGACCGATGCGCTGCAAGCGTTGAGGCGTTACAAGACAGAAGTTGAAGAAGGCATCTTTCCGAGTGATTCGGAAAGCTACCACTGACCCTCCTGTCGAATCTCCCGTTAGTAATGTTTGGTTGGGCTAGATCGTGCCGGTTTAATTCCCGGGACAATCCTCGCCGTCGCAGGGCACTTGGAATACCTCACGGTCTGCGAGTCTGATTGCAGTCAACTCTCTGCCCCACACGCATCCGCTATCCAAGGCCAGTATTCCATCCCTCAGATACAGACCTAATGCGGCCCAATGTCCACAGATGATCGTGGCCTCGGTGCTGCGGCGAGCGGGAATGTGAAACCAGGGTAAGAAGCCTGGTGGCATGTGATCCAGTGGGCCGTTGTAAGACGAATTCATGATGCCGTCCTCTGTGCAGGTTCGGAGTCTGGTGAAGACGTGGGTCAGAGCGGCGAGCCGTGGCAGACCGGTTAGGTCATCCGACCATTGGGCGGAGGGGAATTCAAAGGAGGCTCGCAGCAACTTTTGATAGTCCGGACCACACAGGACCGTCTCGACTTCGCGCGCGAGCCCTTCGGCCTGTTCGACCGTCCATTGCGGGAGCAGGCCTGCATGCACCATTACGAAGGGCCCCTCACGGTAGAGCAGCGGTTGGCGGCGGAGCCAGGACAGCAACTCGTCGCAGTCCGGCGCGGCCAGGATCGGCTGGATCGTGTCCATGGCACGGGGCGCTACGATGCCGGCTGCGGCAGCCAAGAGAAACAGATCATGATTGCCAAGCACGGTCATGGCCGCTGAGCCAAGCCCTTTCACATACCGCAGGACGCCGAGCGAGTCGGGGCCGCGATTGACAAGATCGCCCACAAACCACAGGCGATCCCGAGTTGGCTTGAAGCGAATGTGTGAGAGCAGCCGCTGGAGAGAAGTCCCGCAGCCTTGGACGTCGCCGATTGCGTAGGTAGCCATGAGGGGAGGGTTCTCCGACGGGGTGAGCCTATCCCGCACAAGGCGAGAAAACAAGCAGAAGACTGATGCGCGTCGACGTGGAAATGTGGGTGCTATTCCGCCTTGTATTCAAGAGGGACGGTAACGTGAAAGACGCTGCCCTGGCTCGGCTCGCTATCCACGCCGATGGATCCGCCCATTAGATCGACAAGCTGCTGACAGATCGCCAGTCCCAATCCCGTGCCACCGTACTTTTTTGTCGTCGATCCATCGGCTTGCATGAAGGGTTGGAAAATCCTTGTGCAGGCCTCCGGGGCGATGCCAATCCCCGTATCGGCGACAGAGAAGCGCACAGTGACTAGCCGTCTGGTGCTCCCGTTGACGGGCCTTGACGCGACCGGCCTGTCCGGATCGATCGGGTTCTGCCTCTCATCCACTTCCGCGCGGAGTACGATCTCTCCATGCTCGGTAAATTTGATGGCGTTGCCCAGAAGATTGCTCACTATCTGGCGCAGTCGATCAGGGTCACCGTGCAGCCATATCGGCACCTGTGCCTGGATTTGGCAAGCCAATGCGACCCCTTTGAGTTGCGTCCGTTGGCGAAACGGGCCGACGATGTCTTCGAGCAGCTGCCTGACGTCGAAGTCGATCTGTTGCAGCTGCAGCTTGCCGGACTCGATTTTCGAGAAATCTAGGATGTTACTGATGATCGAGAGCAAGGTATCACCCGATGTGCGAATCGCGTCCGCACAGTCGCGTTGCTCAGGCGTCAGCTGGGTATCCATGAGCCATTCGGTCATGCCGAGGACGCCGTTCATGGGCGTCCTGATTTCGTGGCTGACGGTGGCAAGAAATTCCGATTTGAGTCGCGTGCTTTCGAGCGCCGCATCGCGAGCTTGGACCAGGCTCGCCTGGCTGTCCCGCAACTCCTGTACGATCCGGCTCGACCGCACGATGTATCGGACGCGGTGCGTCAACAGCAGTCCATTCAGCGGTTTTGTCAGGAAGTCGGTGGCGCCGGCATCGTAGGCCTGTGTGACGGAGTGGTAATCGTCCAGGCCGGTCATGATGAGCACGGGGGTGTCTGTTCCCTCTGGAAGTTTCCGGAGCGCCGCACAGGTCGCATAGCCGTCCATTTCCGGCATCATGACATCAAGCAGCACGACATCAGGCTGGAGCCGCTGGAAGGCCTCCAGCGCTTCCCGCCCATTCTCAGCTTCTTCGACATTCCACCCGGCGCTCTCCAGGGCTGCGCACGCCAGCAGCCTGTTCACGGCATCGTCGTCCACAACCAAGGCTAGGAGAGTCTCTTTCCGGTCAGGCTTCATCGTGCGTCTTCTTTGTGAGCGTGGCTTGAAAGATGGAGCACACTGCTTCGAAGTCCCGTTCCAATTGCCGAAAGCAGGCTGGGGCCTCTTCAGTCTGACGACTGAGACCTAGGGCCTCCAGTTCTTTGCAGAGAGCCGCCACGGTCACGGCTCCCATGGTGGCGCTGCTCGATTTGAGGCGGTGTGCCACAGCGTGGAGTGCCGTCGGATCGTTCTCTTGGATGGCGTGGCGCAATTGGTCAACGAGTGGCCGGGAATCTTCCAAGTATCTGGTCAGCAGTTTTCCTAGCGGATCGGGATGTCCTGGCCGCTTCAGCTTTCTGATGGGTTCCCAGGCTGTGAAGTCGACTACGCTTGCGGGGTCGACTTGCTCCGTGTGACTCGTCGGGATGGAAGATGCAGTCATGACGTCGGTTGAAGCCGATTCAGGGCTGTGGACCGATGAATCGTCCGTCTGGCTGAGCCAACGACTCAATGCGTCATCCAGTTGATCTTGGGTGAACGGTTTGGCGAGATAATCATCCATCTCGGCGGCGAGGCACCGTTCCCGATCTCCCGCCATGGCGTGAGCGGTCAGGGCCATGATGGGCACGCGCTTGTCCTGTGCTGCCGCTCTCGTGTCATGCTCGTCACGTTTCACGAGAGAGGCTTCCCGCTTCCGGATCAGGGCCGTCGCCTCGAACCCGTCCATGTCCGGCATTTGGCAGTCCATCAGAATCAGATCGTACGAGGTCTTCGCCGATAATTCGACGGCTTCACGTCCGGTTTTCGCCACATGTATTTCGTAGCCGGCGAGTTCCATCATTCCGAGGGCTACTTCCCGGTTGACCGCATTGTCTTCGGCCAGCAGGATTCTGCGGCCCTTTCCTCGAGTTGGGCGCGGGTGCAGCCGGGCAGGGCGTTCGCGAGGCGCGCCTTTGTGCGAAGAGGCTGCGAGAATTGTCACGAGACAATCGTATAGCTGGGACTGTCTGACCGGCTTGGACAGGGTGTCGAGGATCCCGGCTTGCTCGGTTATATCCGTTTCTTGTGGGCCTAACGAGGTGAGCAGGATCAATCGCACATCCCGAATAGCCGCATCGGCTTTGATGGTCCGTGCCAATTCGAATCCATCCATTCCCGGCATCTGCATGTCAAGGATCGCCACATCGTAGGGATGGCCTTCGTGGATGGCCGCATGCAGGAGGTCTAGGGCCTGCAATCCTGACTCTGCGCTGCTATACGTCGTTCCCCACGATTGAAGGTGGTGTTCCAGGATCATCCGGTTCGTTGTGTTGTCATCCACGATTAACATCCGTTTCCCTCTGCAGCCGTTTCCAGTGGTGTGCGCAGCCTGTTTCGCCTCGGCCGCGATTTGGAAACGTGCAGTAAACCAGAATGTTGCGCCGTTGCCTTCTACGCTCTCGACGCCGATGGCGCCGCCCATCATCTGCACGAGCTGGCTCACAATGGCCAGCCCCAGGCCGGTCCCGCCGTATTTCCTGGTGCTCGATCCGTCCGCCTGGATAAATGGTTGAAAGATGCGAGTTTGGGCATCGGGTGAGAGTCCGATGCCCGTGTCCCGCACTTCGAAGCGGAGGAGCACGTCAGTGGCCGTGTTCTCGACCGTGGTGACATGGAGGAAGACCTCTCCGTGCTCGGTGAATTTGACGGCGTTGCCGAGCAGATTCACGAGAATTTGGCGGAGGCGGGACGGGTCGCCTTGCAGGAAATGGGGCACCGTCTCCGTGATGAGGCAGGCCAGCTCGACGTGCTTTCGTTGCGCCGACTCCGCAAACAGGTCTCCGACTTCCTCGATGATTTGGCGGGGGGTGAAGGGGATGGTTTCCAGCTCAAGTTTCCCGGCCTCGATCTTGGAAAAGTCCAGGATGTCGTTGAGGATGGTGAGCAGCGTCGCGCCGGCCTGATGCGCGGTTTCCGTCAAGTGCCGCTGCCGGCTGGAGAGGCTTGTCGTGAGGAGCAGCTCGGTCATGCCGAGCACGCCGTTCATCGGCGTCCGGATCTCGTGGCTCATGTTCGCGAGAAACTCGCTTTTGGCTTTGCTCGCGGCCTCGGCCGTTTCTTTAGCCCG
>CAYHQK010000163.1:0-5245 GCA_964358535.1 uncultured Nitrospira sp.
TACATCGTAGTCGCAGTAGTCCGGCGGCGCGGCTGTATACACCATAACGGACTTCGCGATCGCATCGCGACCAGGTCCTATTGGAGTGGATGCCTTCCTGGTTTCTCTCCCCTCGGCTCTCTGATCCCGTCTTAATGCGATCACACTGAAAGGATAGTGCAGTGGATACCTCTGTTCACACGAGTTTTCACACCCTTGGTTTGTCTGCGCCGCTGTTGCGGGATTTGACGGCGGCGGGTTTACTGGTTCCGACTCCCATTCAAGCTCAAGCCATTCCCCCAGCCCTTGAGGGCCGGGACGTCATTGGTTGCGCGCAAACCGGCACAGGGAAGACCGCGGCGTTTGTGGTCCCTATGATCGAACGGCTGTCAGCCCTGCCGAAAGGGCATCCGCAGGCGTTGATTCTTGCGCCGACCCGGGAATTGGCCTTGCAGATTTTCGATTCGATCGAGAAACTGGGGCGGAGCCACAACATCTCCGCGACGGTCATTGTCGGGGGGAGTGATATGCAGGCGCAGATCAGGGGCTTGCGTCAGCGGCCCGACATCCTGGTCGCCACGCCGGGGCGCTTGCTGGACCATATGTGGAACGGGACGGTCAATATGCTTCCCATCAAGATTCTGGTGCTGGACGAAGCCGACCGTATGCTCGATATGGGCTTTGCGCCACAGATCAATCAGATCCTTGACGCCTTGCCGCTGGAGCGACAGACGTTGCTCTTTTCGGCCACCCTTCCGACCGATGTGACCCGTTTGGTTCAGGCGAGCTTGAAGGATGCGGTTCGTGTGATGGTGACGCCTCACTCGACGACGGCGGAAGGTGTCACGCAGGCGGTGCACTATACGACGTTCCATGAAAAGACGAATCTATTGGTGTCGTTGCTGGGGGTGGAGCGAGGAACGGTTCTCGTGTTCGCTCGGACTAAGAGCCGGGTCGATCGACTCGGTCAGACGTTGGAACAGGCCGGTCACCGCGTTGCGGTCATCCACGGCGATCGAACGTTGCCGCAGCGCCTCCGCGCGCTCGACGGATTTAAGCGCGGGCAAGTGAGGATTCTCGTCGCGACGGACGTCGCTGCCCGCGGAATTGACGTGGCGAATATCGGCCATGTGGTGAATTACGACTTACCGAACTCTCCAGAGGACTATATCCATCGGATTGGACGGACAGCCCGTATGAAGATGACTGGGCGAGCCACCAGTTTCGTGACTGCCGAGGATCATGATCAGCTGCGAGCGATTGAGACCCTGTTGGGGCATGCTGTGCCCTTGGCAGAGGGAAGTCCGAGCCCCGGTGATCGTTCCCATTCGAGGGGCGGGGCTGATCGTTCCAGGGGCGATCGTCAGAGGTGGGGCCGTCCTGGCGAGGACCGACGCCAGCAACAGTCTGGCCCTGTCGTGCCTGAAGGAGCGTAGGCTTCTCAGGCGAGAGGGGTGGCAGGGCTTAGGCGTACGTCAACGCTGGGAATCCCAATTCGATAGCGACGATTATAATGATTTGCGGGTCTTGGTAGGTGCAGAGGGCATGGTGCCCTCGTGAGGCTGATGGTTGTATCGCCGCATGGTTGCCCTCCACGCGGCTGGCCTGGCATTCCGTCGAACGATTTGTGAGGGCGGCGTCGGTTGGGCGTGCTGTGATGCGCGGGGCCTGCCCTCACATCATCCTTAGTAGAGCGGTTCTTGTGGTCCCCACTGAAGCCCTGCCAAATCAGGATCTTCTCCTCCCTCGGTGTTCGAGGGGCGCTCGGGCTTCTCGGTCTTGCGCTGTTCGCGCTTCGCGTCTTTATCGCGCCGCTGAATCTGTTTCGCTTTCTCGCGGTCTCGTTTTGCGATGGTTGTTTTTCCTGCTCGTCCGATGGTGCCCTCCTTTGCGTGGAGACTCGTCGTGAGTCACCCCTCGCGTGCCGTTAGAGTTTATCCCGACTATGACGACGGTTCCGTCGCTCCGCGGCGTCTTTTGCCGGTTGAGGCCGGAACATGGTTGGTCGTTTTCGCTTCTCGTTCGGCCGTGCGGGAGCGAGTGCCCTGACCGAACCCTCGGCTTGCCATATTCGATACTTGTTTGCGGATGTCCTCCATCGAGGTCGTCAGGCTAGTATCAAGCGGCATTGGGAGGCCGAGCACTTCCCATCGGATTTTTGGCTTCCGCGTCGCCCGCGCTCGGTTCTTCCTCGTCTTGTCGGCTCGCCACCCAGTGGATAGCTTCATCAGTGCTCCTTTGTAGAACCAGGCATCTCCACCGTGGGAAAACGCGCGACGGAGATGAGGGGGTCGGATAGAAATGCCGAAATTGCTCCATCCATCTGTCTGCCAGGCATCCGAGCACAGAATATGATGGAACGTAGGAGCCGCACGTCCTGATGGGCCAATCGCGCTGGGATAATCGAGTGAGATGGGGCTGCGCGAGGACCTAGTGCTGGCTCGTACGATTGAACAGATTACCATGAGGGCCATCTGTAGTCAAAGTAGGGTATTTAGCTAGGCATGTGGCATGACATTGCTTCCGTGTCTTCCTGGCCGTTCGAGTGAGTGTGGGGGCAGTGAAGGCCGGCTTTTGTCTGCTCGTGACTTGGGCGTGAGGGGAGGCTCGTGAGCGATCGAAGCGAAGCGAAGGCTTCCGTATGTACAGTGAAGCCGATTACTTGATGGCCACGGCTTTGACTTCTTTGAGCGTGGTGTAGCCCAGGAGGGTCTTCTGGACTCCATCCTGCATGAGGGTCGTCATGCCGTCTGTAATAGCCGCTTGCACCATCTCTTCCGTGCGGGCCTTTGTTTGAATTAAGCGTTTGATTCCGTCCGTTCCCAGCAGCAGCTCGTGCAGCGCGACCCGCCCCTTAAAGCCAGAGCGATTGCAGGTTTCGCATCCTTTTCCGCGAGCCAGGAGGAAGGTCTTGTCCTGAGGGATGCCGAGCTTGTCCCAATGTTCCGGTCCATAGCCTTGGCGGATTTCTTCATATTCTTCCGGTGTCCCGACATACTGCTCCTTACAGTCTTTGCAGATTCGGCGAGTGAGGCGCTGGGCCAGGACTCCCAGCATGGCATCGGCAAAGCTAAACGAGTCGCAGCCCATGTCGAGGAGCCGGGTCACGGTTTCCACGGCGCTGTTGGTGTGGAGGGTGCTCATGACGAGGTGGCCGGTCAGCGAGGCTTCGATGCCGATTTCAGCCGTCTCTTTGTCTCGCATTTCGCCGACCATGATGACGTCGGGGTCGGCTCGCAGGAACGCACGCATGGCCGCGGCAAAGGTGAAACCGATCTTCGGCTGCACTTGAACCTGCCGGAGCCCGTACTGGGTGATTTCGACCGGATCTTCCGCTGTCCAGATTTTCAGGTCCGGCGTATTGATGAAGCCGAGGACGGAGTGCAACGTCGTGGTTTTTCCCGATCCGGTCGGCCCCACACAGAGAATGATGCCATAGGGTCGTGCCGCAATCTCCTTGATCGAGGCAAGGTTCCGCGCGGAGAACTCCATTTTGTCGAGCGGCAAAGGCTCGCTGGCGGCGAGCAGACGCATGACCACGTCCTCGTTAAACCCCGCGGTTGGAATTGTTGCAACACGCAACTCGATCTCTTTGCTTTCAGACATTTTGAATTTGATCTTGCCGTCCTGAGGTTTGCGGCGCTCGGCAATGTCGAGGCTGGCCATAATCTTCAGACGCGAGACGATGGCGCGCCGATAGCTGGGTGGAATCTTCATGTATTCGAAACAGTCGCCGTCGACCCGGAACCGGACGATGGTTTCACGTTTTTCGCCATAGGGTTCGACGTGAATATCGGAGGCGCCCTGTCGGTAGGCATCGGCGATGATCTGGTTGGCCAGTCGCACGATGGCATTGTCGTTTTCGTCAAGCCCGCCTCCTGCATCTTCCGCCGCCTCTTCGTGGGCTTCGTTGGCCAGTTCGCCGAGAATGTCGGAGACATTTTCATCCAGCTTTCTGGTGTTGTTTGGCTCTCCAGGTCCCGGTCCCTGTCCTGTGGCCGAGGCGAGGAACTGGGCGATATCACGACGGAGGCTGATCGCAAAGCGAATGGTGAGGCCGGGGAAGGTCCGTTTAATATCGGCCACACGATCGAGATCGCCTGGGTCATCCGTTAAAATCTCGATGGAGGTGCGGTCCCGCTTGAGGGGCATCCAGTGGTTCTTCTTGAGGTAGTCGATGTTCAGATTTTTCAGGAGTTCGATGTCGACGATCGTTCGATCGCTGTACTCGATATAGGGGCATTTGTAGAACTGGGCGAGCGATTTGCCGATCTCAAGTTTTAGTACCTTATGTTTTTCGATCAGGATGCTGTCGAAGTCTAAGCCGCCCTTTTTGGCTTCAGCCAGCGCGTTGTCCAATTCGTGTTGGGTGATGCGGTTGTTTGCGATCAGAAGATCGAACTTGTTCGGGTTCTTTTTTGTGGTCTTGCGGAGATTGAAGAGGGCGATGCCGAGGGCCTTCGAGATTTCCGCGACGGATTCTTCGTCTTTTCTGGTGAAGCGCGCGCCGCTCTTTTTGTTGAGCAGTTGGAGGACGCCCATTAAATACTTATTCTCCGCCACGATCGGGTAGGTTAGGACCTGTTTCGTTTTGAATCCGGTTCGCTTGTCGTAGGACGTGTCGTGGAGGAGGGAGGGATGGACTCCCAGCAGCTCCGCGAGATCATAGGCATCGGCGATGTTTACCGGGCGGAGATACTTGGCACAGAGCCCGGCCAGACTTTGTTCCGTGATGGGAAGACGGATTTCCTCGACGCTGTCGAGGTGCGGGATCTTGGAGAAAATTTCTTTTTTGTCCGAATCGAAGGCGAAGATCGTCAGGTCTTCGGCGTCGAGGAGGCTGAGAATCTCTTTGCGCAGGTCGAGGAGAATATGGTCAAGGTCGCTGGTCGCCAGGATTTGGTCTGTGATGCGTTTGACATTCTCGGCGAATGCCACTTCCTGTTGAAGCCCCTGAAGATTTTGGGTGACGGGCGTGGTGTGCATTAGGCCAATTCCCGCAGGTCACACATGATGGTTTTTGCCCGATTCGAGTGCGTGAGCGGACGCAGCATTTGCGACCACAAATGGTTTTGTTGGAGGTCAAATGCCAGTCTAGCTGATCGCGAAGGGAAGGCAAGGAAAAGGCAGTTTTAAGCCTAGGGCTTCCTGCGCAACGGCAGGGAGACGGAATGGGAGGGCGGTCTGGTTGTTAGCTCGTGTGCGCGCGAGTGAGATGGGCTGCGACTTGGGCTGGCGGTAACTTGATCTTGACGCCGTCTTTCCT
>CAYHQK010000164.1:0-5198 GCA_964358535.1 uncultured Nitrospira sp.
CCGGAGCCGTGCTCGGTCTGTGAGACAAATCAGTGGCAGGTGCGGAAAACCACGCCACGTCAGGGCAAGACCTTGGCCCACGGCCAGTTTGAGACACGAGAGACTGTTTTCTCTTGCGCGAATGGATGTCGCCACCCATCTGGGGCCGTAGTCACCAGTCGCTCAGGCGAGCTTCACGACCGGCTGCTTCCGGGCAGTGTCGTGGGCTACGATGTGCTGGTCTTTATCGGACTACGACGCTTTCTTGGCCATCAGCAACGAGAGGCGATCCGGACCGAACTGTTCGAGCATCATGGCGTCCAGATCTCCACTGGTGAGGTCAGCGCTCTGGCCCATCGCTTTACGGACTACTTGGCCCGCCTTCATCACGCCCGCGCCGATGTGCTGCGTGCCGAACTGTTCAAAGATGGTGGTTGGCCGATGCACGTCGACGCCACAGGTGAGCATGGCCGTGGCACCCTGTTCGTGGTCTTGGCCGGCTGGCGAAAATGGGCGCTTGGTGCTTGGAAACCGGCCACGGAAAACGCCGAGCTCCTTCTGCCCTGCCTGCGTGAAACAGTGCACCGTTTCGGTGCCCCCTGCGCTCAGAGTGATCACGATAAATGATGGGATGGACGTAGATTCTGATCATGATCGTTGCGGGAAAAGAAAGAAACCCCCTCACGAAGCTTGACTAAAACCCGTGAAGGGGTTACCTCCTCTGTCGACCAAGACCAAGGAGGTGTGTATTGTACGGCAGATTGCTGACGAATTCCATTTTCTTTCTGGCTCTTACCGCTTTCGATTACATTCTGGCGAATCAAACACAGCAAGCCGGATGCCCCCGATGCGGAGGGCGATGCGACCGGGCCGACTACCCTCGCAAGCCCCGGGGCGGGCCACCCGATCTTGGACCTGATTACGACAAGCGCCGGAGTTTCTGCTGTGCCAAAGATGGTTGCCGAAAACGAGTTACTCCGTTTTCCGTGCGGTTCCTTGGACGGCGCATTTATCTGGGCGCGGTCGTCGTTCTGGCTACGGTACTCGCACATGGCTTGACCGGAAAGCGACTCTTCCAGCTTCGCGAACAGATCTCCAGCACGCTGAGCGCGAAAACTATCGATCGCTGGCGTCATTGGTGGCAGGAGACCTTTCCGAGAACCGCATTTTGGAAAGGGAATAAAGCTCGTTTCAAATCGCCGGTCGATATAGCACGCCTGCCCACGAGCTTGCTCGATCGTTTTTCCGGCGATGGCATTGGACATCGTGTGCGACGATTGCTGGAATTCCTTTTGCCTCTGACGAGTTCACTCTCCGAGGAGCCAAAGTAGCCTGTTTGCGTTATCTGTCCGGATTGCGTTGCGCAATCGGACAACATTTTTCCGTTGTTTTATCTGAAAAAAATCCGCCGCCGAGAGTGTGGGAATGTGGGAATCCGCCGCCGGTAGCCGTTTGGGGTTGGCCTAAACGTCTGTACGGCGGATTTCCAAGCGGCGGTGGGAATTGTGGGAATCGCGTTTTTTGCGATTTCCATAATTTCCACGGTCGCGGCATTTCCATACTCTGTTTTTGCGTGCCGTACGCCTTTGGTTTCCTCATTTCCTGATCGCAATTGATCAAGGTTGCAAATTGAAGCCCGATTACCCGCAGAAAATGGGTTTTGATCAAGCCCGCCAGCATGTTCTAAGGTGCGCCCGGACAACAGGTGGACTTGAACGCCACCGGAAAGGACGGGTGTCATCCATGAATCAGAACGAAGAGCCGGACTACAACCGCTGGGCGAGGTTTCGGTTCTCGATCATCGGCCCACTGTTTGCCGCGCCGCCGAAACGGGGAAAGTTACGAGAGGAGTTGAAGCGCCTCGAGGCCAAGACCTGGCACCATCCAGTGACGGGGGAGGCGATAACCTTCGACTTCTCGACGTACGAGCGTTGGTATTACGCCGCACGAACCGATAATCGCGATCCCTTAGGTGCGTTGCGTCGCCAAATCCGCAAGGATGCGGGGACACGTCCGAGCCTGAACCCCGAGTTGCTGCCGGTCATCCGTGGGCAGTACATGCAGCATAAGAGCTGGAGCTGCCAGCTTCACGTGGACAACCTGGCCGTGCGGGTGAAACAGGCGCCCGAGATCGGGCCGATGCCTTCCTACTCGACTGTAAACCGGTACCTGAAATCCCAGGGGCTCTTTCGCCTGAAACGTAAGCGGAGCGTGGAAACAGACGGAACACGCAAAGCCGAAAAGCGTTTGGAGGAGTTCGAAGTCCGGAGCTTCGAGTCCGAGTACGGCAACGGCTTGTGGCACCTGGATGGCCATGGCTGCTCCCGCAAGGTCATGACACCCCAGGGAGACTTGGTCACTCCCGTTCTTTTCGGCATACTCGATGATCACTCTCGTCTGGCTTGCCATGTCCAGTGGTATCTGGACGATGAGACGACCGAAGATCTCGTCCATGCGCTTTCTCAGGCGATCCAGAAGCGGGGGCTACCCCGGTCGCTGATGACCGATAACGGTGGCGCGATGATCGCCGCGGAAACCAAGCAGGGACTCTTGGATTTGAGCATCGTGCACGAGACAACACTACCTTATTCGCCTTATCAAAACGCTAAACAAGAGGTGTTTTGGGCCGCCATCGAGGGACGTCTGATCGCCATGCTCGAAGGAGTGAAGGAACTTACTCTCGATCTTCTCAACGAGGCAACACAGGCCTGGGCGGAGCTCGAATATAACCAGAGCTGCCATTCCGAAATCGGCACGTCTCCGCTCAAGCGCTTTCTTGAAAGCCATAACGTCGGACGCGAGAGCCCCTCGAGTGAAGATCTGCGCCGGGCCTTTCGCATGATGGCCCGCCGAACTGTGCGCAGAAGCGACGGGACAGTATCGATCGCCGGGCGCCGCTTTGAGGTTCCTTCTCGCTACCGTCATCTCGAACACCTCGTTTTACGCTACGCCCGCTGGGACCTGCGGTTCCTTGACATGGTCGATCCGCGCACCGGCAAAATTCTCTGCCGACTGCATCCCCAGGACAAGACTCGAAACGCCGATGGGCAGCGCCGGCGGATCGAACCGGTCTCAAACGAGCCCATCGATCTGCCGCAGGACGAGATTGCACCGCTGCTCAAAAAGCTCATGTCCGACTATGCGGCCACAGGCCTGCCACCCGCCTATGTGCCCAAGAGCGAACCCACCGCCGACCAGGAGGAAACCTCTGAATGAACAAAAAGCTGATGGCTCTCTACGGCCTAAAATGGAACCCTTTTTCGTCTGACCTGCCTGCGGAGGCGCTTTTAGCGACCACACGGGTCGAGAATTTTTGCTGGCGCATCGAGCAGATCCTGGTGCGGGAGGGGGGATTCGCCCTGATCACCGGCGAGCCGGGCACCGGAAAGAGCGTCACGTTGCGGATCTTGGCGGAGCGGCTCGCGAATCTCCCGGATTTAACCGTTGGCGCGATTCATCACCCGCGGGGCAGCGTGAGTAGCTTCTACTGCGAACTGGGCTTTGCCTTCGGAGTTGCTCTCAAGCCCCACAATCGCTTCGGTGGCTTTCAGGCCTTGCGCGAGCGCTGGCAGGCCCACATCGATACCACGCTGTTGCGACCCATCTTGATCGTCGATGAAGCACAAGAGATGAACGCAACGCTTTTGAGCGAGCTGCGATTGCTCACCAGCACCCGGTTCGACTCCCGGATCATTTTGACCGTCGTCCTGGCAGGCGATGGCCGTCTGGTCGATCGACTCGGCAGCGAAGAGTTGCTGCCGCTGGGCAGCCGCATCCGCACCCGCCTCGCGATGGAGTACGCATCGAAGGAAGAACTTGGCGCTTGCCTCAAGCACCTGCTGCACATGGCGGGAAACGTCAAACTGATGACCTCGGAATTGATGAATACCCTTTGTGAGCACGCCATGGGAAACTACCGCGTGCTCGTCAACCTGGGAGCGGAGTTGCTCGCCGCCGCGGCTCAACGCGAAATTCCCACGCTCGACGAGAAACTCTACTTCGAGGTCTTCGCTGTACCCCGTCGTCAGAATCAACCTGCCGGCTCGGCGCGCACCACTCCGAGACGACGATGAACGGCTTTCCGGTACAAAAACCCTTCGATCTCGCCGCCCAGCCCGAGACCAAGCGCTGGCTGATCGAGGGGCTCTGGAGCGACCAGGCCGTCGGTATCGTCGGGGGTGAGCCCAAGTGTTGCAAGAGCTTCCTCGCCCTCGATCTGGCCGTAGCCGTTGCCTCCGGAGCGGCCTGCCTGCGTCGGTTCCCAACGCGGCAGACCGGACCTGTCCTGCTCTTTGCCGCCGAGGATGCTCTCGACCAGGTGCGCCGTCGCATCGCAGGAATTGCCGCGGCGGCCCAGGTCTCTTTCGAGTCCCTCGATATCCATGTCATCACCGTCCCTGAGATTCGACTCGATCTGTCGGAGGACCAAAAACTGCTGGAACAAACTGTGGTGAACTTGAGGCCAAAACTCCTCGTTCTCGACCCCTTCGTCAGAATTCACCGTGTCGACGAGAATGTCGCCGCGGACGTCGCTCCGCTGCTAGGATTCTTGCGTGGATTGCAGCGCCGCCATGCAACCGCCGTCCTGCTCGTCCACCACGCGCGTAAAGGCGCAGCTCATTTACGCGCGGGGCTGGCGCTGCGCGGTTCGAGCGAGATCCATGCCTGGGGTGACTCCAATCTCTATCTGCGCCGACAAGCAGATCGGCTCACGCTTACCGTCGAACATCGATCAGCAGCTCCGATGGAGGGCTTGCCTATCGTTCTCAAGTCCTCGGGACAAGCCCTGGCTCTCCATGCCGCGGATTATCCGCCACCGAACAGTCCCGATACCTTCGCGCCTGCACCAACATCGGCCGCTCAACGCATCGAGCAGGCTCTGGCCGCCTCCGACGAGCCACTCCTCCTACAACAACTGCGTTTGGCATCCCGTATGAAAACCGCCACGCTGTGTAAGGCCCTCATGGCTCTTACCGCTTCCGGTCGCGTCCTCAAAGCTCCTGAAGGCTACCGACTCGCTTCGCGTTAGCACAAACGCGTTTCCCGTTTCCCAGTGCTCCTATACAATCGCGGGGAAACGGAAACGGGAAACGCGCTTCTCCCGTCCTCGCTAGCCCCTTAAATATCGTGATTTCAATGCCATCATTTATCGTGATCGCGCTCACAGACGGTCGATGAGCGCGGCGGTGAGGTGGTCGTTCTTGAGGAAGGATCTCCAG
>CAYHQK010000165.1:0-3738 GCA_964358535.1 uncultured Nitrospira sp.
ACGAGCCGTCATGGTAAAGCAGTTGAGATCAACGCGCTTTGGTACAATGCGTTGAAGGTGATGGAGGACATCCAAAGGCGTAGAGGCTGCGGAAGCAGAGAATATGCAGAGCTGGCGGCAAAGGTAAAAGGCGCTTTCATGAAGTTCTGGAACCAGAAAGCCGGTTGCCTGTACGATACTATCGATGGCGACCCCAAACAGAGCAAGAAGATAAGGCCCAATCAGGTTTTTGCTGTGGCCTTTGGGTTGCTGGACGCCAACAAGAGCCGCGCTATCATGGGCAAGGTGAGGCAAGAACTGCTCACTCCTTTTGGCTTGCGCACGCTTTCGCCGCGTGACTCCGACTACCGCGCCGTTCACGACGACGGATACTCATACCACCAGGGAACTGTTTGGCCGTGGCTTATTGGCGCCTTTGTTGAGGGCAGCATCGTTGCATACGGCAAACCCAGAACGCTGAGGATTCTGGATGGCGTCGGTTACTTCACCGCCCTCTCAAAAACACTGGAGACGTTCGGGTCCGTTCCTGAGGTATTCGATGGGGGCTGTGACTCCGTCTGCAAGCACGGGAACGGAAAGGGGTGCAAATCGCAGGCGTGGAATGTCGGAGAATCATTGCGCGGTCTATCACTGCTCTTATCGGGAGATGATTCGCCCGACAAGAAGCAAGTAGTAATTGGCAATAAGATTGTGTATGAAATGGTTATCAGAGACTATTACGATGCCGAAAACCACGTACCCGGCCTCTCCGTTGCTCTGCAGGAGCTGCCGTTCCTGGCAGAATCGGGAGTCGAATATGTCTATCTTCTGGGTTTGATGAGACATGCCGGCAGCCCATTTGACATAATCGATCCGTTTGACATCGACGAGCGTGCCGGCAGTTTCGTGGACTTGGATAATTTCGTGTCGGCAGCTCATGCGCTGGGGATAAAAGTCATTGCCGACTGGATGGCAAACCAGCATGTTTCTAAGAACAGCCCTCTATGCACGGCTCATCCCGATTGGTTCCTCTACACGGATGCCAAAGACGGCGACTATTTTGCCGACAAGGGCATGCAGTTGTGCACGGGCAGGCACATCTGTACCAGTGCGAAGAACCTTACCCTTGTTTCGGCAACGGATGAAGTGCCCTTGAGGAGCTTCCCGAGGCGGTGGAGTTCCCTCGCCCAGCCTGATCTTTCGCATCCCGAGGTCAGAACATATGCCCTTGAGATGGGCCGTTTTTGGCTGGCCAAAGGGCTGGACGGCTTCCGTATCGATGCTGCACTTTCCGCGTTCCCAGACAAGATAAAGGAAAACTGGGGACTGGATGTCGAGGATAACCTGACCCGCTTGTTCATAGAGGAGGCACGCCAGATTAAACCGGACTGCTTCATCATGTTCGAGGGTTTTGAAAGGTTAGAAGAACTCCTGCAGCTTGCCGACTACGAAAACTGTGCGGTGTATAACTGGCGACCAAGGAATCTGGCCACCGATGCGCTCAGAGACCCGGCCAAACTGCCGATGCTGATGTCGTATTTGAAGGACCTCGAACATGCACAGCAGATTCGGGACGAACTGGTCAACCTGGGCCCAGAACACGACGCCTTTGATTTTGAAGACCCATGGGCGAGACTGGATTATACGGAGCGGTTGTTGCTGCATTTCTTATATGTGTTCATGCCGGGATACATGCTGGTTTTCAATGGGCAGATATTTGGCAAGCAGCACGCGTACAAGAAGCAAATAGAAAAAACGCTCCCGGCGCCAAAGGTGGCCGATGCAGACAGCGCCGAAAGAGAAACAGGGAAAAGGCTCTTCGGCCTGCGGAAGGAGTATCCACAACTAGTGAGGGGCGACTACAGGTTGTTAGAGAATGGCCAGCAGGATGTAATCTGTCTGGCCCGCTTCGACGAGAGCCAGATTGTGGTCGGCGTAATCAACACCGATTCAGATGCGAAAGAGGTCGTTTTCTCGCTCAGCGACATCATTAGTGGGCGGCTAAATCCATCAGATATCGAGCATGCCCATTACACGCAGGATGTCCTCATTCTCAAGAATAACGCAGAGGGCTGGATTAGTGAAACAAGGGACAACATGCCGGCAGAAAAGCTGCTGCGGGAAGGATTGTATGTGGGAATCGGCCCAAGGTCCTGCCAAGTTGTCAGATTGCGCCTGAACATGTGAGCAAATCCATCATGAGTTGTCTGGGCGCGCCGTCTATCGAGTGCGTTCGCCAGATGCTTGGGGCATGGAGGGTTTACGCGACAGGCTTTAGCAGGCTACGCGTAATCAGACATATTGTTCCTAAATAGGGCTTGCTGAACAACCCATATAGAGTCCTTAACAGATTTTGGCCTCACCGGGACAGAGCCGTTGCTCCCATTGCATCCGATTGCAAGTCCGCCACGCTACCCAACGCAATGCCGTCCACACTGGCAAGCAAACATTATGGGCGCGTTCAAAACCAGCCACTTTGAGTGAAGGATAGATTGGGGGATCATCGAGGTCCAGCGTTGGTGCCACCGCAGCGGGTCCTTCGCCGTCAACAAATGCCGATTGGAGATTATTGAAGAGCGGTGTTGGTTCCGTTCCTGGGGACGCCATTAACCTCGGCCGGTATCGAGAACGCGTTCCTCCACTTCTCAGCAGCAAGAATCTGCGTTGTTCATTCCTGGGCGTGGCGTCTCCACTTTCCGACCGTAGGGGTCGAGACTGTGCTTGGTCTTGTGCCTCATCCAACTCCTGTTTAGCTCCTCAAACTCAGCCGCGGTGACGACGCCGTTGTTCTTCAAGGCGAACAAGGCTGATCGAATGGAGATGCCCGATATGTCCGACCTCGACACCTGCCCGCACTTGGGACATCGCATCCGTGGCGGCTTGATCCCCTTCGTCTGCCGGATGCCCTTCCGTTTCTCCGTCATGCGATGGCAGAAGTCAACGAACTCCTCCCATGTCATTGCACTCGACCACGTCCTCTTGAGTTCATCGAGCATCTCTGGAAACCAGATTCGCTGTGGATCACCCGCAGGCATCAGCCCCAGTCCTCCCAGTCGCGCTTGTCCAGCCACTTCTCGGCCGAAGAGATGGTTTCCGAGGCACTGGGCTTGATCGTGTAGCAGCCCCACTTACCGTCACGAAGGGCATAGAGGCACGTCTCGTGGAACGATCCCGAGATTCCATAGGTGACGAAGCGGACGAGCACGCGGTCCTTCGCACCATTGACCTCGGTGATCGCCGGCTTGGGATGCATCGAGTACCAGTATCTGGGCTCGGCAAGGACGCGAACGGGTATTTTTGAAATTCCGGTGCAGGACGACCTGCGCCGACGGCTTGCCTTCGCGCTGCTTGGCGACCAATGAGCCGAGCCCATGGAAGGTCCCCTGGGTGTCGCCCTTCAAGACTTTGAGCACGATCGCGAGCTGACCGCGCTTGTGTTCGGTCCAGGACTTCCCACGAGGAGACTCCAGCAGCACTGATCGAGGACCAAGCGGTGTGATCCGCGCCATCAGATCATCGGGCTCGCGCCCGAGGTAGAGACATCCTCGGGCGAGCTGCACCTCATCCAGTAGCTCGCGGAGGATTAGTGACTCCTCAACGAATCTTGCCGCGCGATCGCGCAGTCGTTGCAGAGCCTCGCGCGGTAGCTTGACCGCCTTGGGTCGCGGAGTTCTCTCGGGCCAGCTTCGGTTGCGCCATCTCATGTCGTCACCTCACAGCCTTCTTGCCCGCTCTCTTCGCAGCCGGTTTGACCGTGGA
>CAYHQK010000165.1:3838-5179 GCA_964358535.1 uncultured Nitrospira sp.
CCGCCGGCTTTGCCTTGGTCTTCTTTTTCGTCCCGGAGGTTGACTTCTTCTGGGTCTGCGCGGTGCGCCTTGCCCTCTTGGCTGGCTCGGCTGGCGTTGATACATGTTCCAAGGAAGCTTCGCCCATATCGATGTCAACACCGAAGACCGACGAGAGTTCGTCGGTTTTGAGCGCCCGCCCCCTCCGGGACTTGCATACAGTCAGCGGCTGATCGACGGCGGCCTCCACCATCTCGGCTGGATCTACGCCGCGCAGGGTAAACAGCAGCTCTGGTTCGTGGTCGAGGCGCGCGCCCACCGCGTAAAGCGTCGCCGCCACATGCTTGCACATGGTCGCCCAGTCGGGGCACGAGCACCTCAGCGAGATCTCACGAGGCGATGGAAACAGCCCCTCGTCCTTGCGGGTCACGATCTCCATCACACCTTTGGAAATGGAGCCCCGCAGCAGTTCGATCAGCGAGTCGATCCGGCCCGCGCACTGGCCCTTGATACCCGTCCACCGTTTTTTCGCCAGGGGCTTGATCTCGATGTCCACCTCGTAGATTTCCGAGCCGCTGACGAGCGCGCGCACGCGACCGACCTCGATCTGTAGATCGATCACCGATCCGTTGCGCACGTAGGTCCGTCCGCGAGGCAGGCGATTGGAGTAGTCGCTGTAGGCCTCGAGGTTCTTGCACCACGCTTCGCCCCAGAAGGTCGTACCGATCTTGCGGCCCGCGATCTCGACCGGCAAGATCTCACGCCCGGCCTTCTTCATCTGGGCGATCTTCTTTGCGGTCTGACGGCGGCGCTCGGCCACCGAGACGTACGGCCGCCAGTTGTCGTAGGAGTACCAGCCCATGAGTTCACCTCACACAATTTCGCGATGCGCACGTTTGCGCCTCGTCCGTTTATATTATCCCTCCATGGCGCTGCTCAAATCGAGCGACACCATCGATATCAACTCCTCGTTGCTCATCTCCGTCAAGGCCGACTCAGCTCCTCCGGAGAGGACCTCATCGGAGAGCTTCTGCTTTCCAGCGATGAGCGCGTCGATACGCTCCTCCACAGTGCCCCGGCAGACAAACTTGTGAACGAGCACGTTCTTTTTCTGGCCGATGCGAAAGGCGCGGTCCGTGGCCTGGTTTTCCACCGCCGGATTCCACCATCGGTCGAAGTGGATCACGTGGGAGGCGGCGGTCAGATTGAGCCCGATGCCCCCAGCCCTGAGGGAGAGCACCATGAACGGCACCCGGTCGTTCTCCTGGAAGCTCTGGACCAGCCCCTGGCGTTTCTTGACCGGCGTGCCGCCGTGCAGCACAAGACCACTACGGCCGAAGACCTCTGCCAGAAATCCAGCCA
>CAYHQK010000166.1:0-5154 GCA_964358535.1 uncultured Nitrospira sp.
ATCGTCATTGGCCCGGATCGCCGCTTCTTCTTCATGGAGCACGTAGATCAATCCGTTTGGATCGACCACCGCCGGCTCCTTGCCCTGAGCTTTGGCGATCTTGATCGGCAGCTTGATGAAGTGGACGTTGTAATCCTTCCGTCCCGCATTCTCAGGACAGAGGCTCCAGACGCCGTTCTCACCAGGCTTCGCCGGGTCATTGCTCTCCTCGCCATTCGCATCCCGGCGGATCATCTCCAACCAGGGTGCACCGGAATGGTTCGGGGAGAACATCACCCGACGGCCGAAATGCGGCGTCAGATGTGGCCAGGCCACTTTGCCCGTCATAACTTCGAACATAATCGGATGGCGTTTGCCGGGATGCGTGGACTTGTACTTGGGATTGTCGATCGTGCTTTCGCGCTCGCTCATCGCACGATTGCCGTCCCAGGCCCAATCCAACACGGTCGCATCATACGAAATGGTCTGGCCCTTCTCGTCATCCTTGTGGCCAGGCTTGCCCATGGTGGGCATCTGCATCGCGACCCAGTCCTTGACCGTGATGGTCGCAGGGTTGGTGGTCCAGTTGCTCTTGCCCTTGTCAGTGATCGTGAACTGCTTTCCGAACCAATCGACCGTCTGGCCGACCAGCTTGTCCGACGACACCGGGGTCTTGATCCGGCCCTTGCGGTCCGGCAATTCCTGAAGGTCCGGCATCACGTCGTTCCGGAGGTCGCCCTGCTGGATCGTGTTATACACGCGCCAGTAGCCCCACATACCCGCCACATAATGGTGCGCGACGTGGCAATGGAAGAGGAAGTCCCCGGCCAATTGCTGACAGAGACCGGAACCGCACTCCGTCTCCAAATCGAGGGCTTCTGAAGGCCCGATCACTTCGACGTCAACCCGGTCCGTCTTGGCGCGAATCACGGGATACTTGACCGGACCGTTCACGGCCGTCGCCCAGAGGTTCATGTCGTCGATCGCCCGCGGGCTGCGCGGCCACCGGATGGTGCCACCATGAGGATGGTGCGAGTGGAAGACTTCCGATCCACCGTGGACCAGGCGGAACTTGGCCGGGTCACCGATGTAGGACCGGGGAATCGTCGGCGACGGATCGCCGAACGTATAGGAGCTGTAGCCCATCGACTCGTCTTCGAAGCCGAAGTACTCGTGCTGCACATGCATGTTGTTGATGCCGAACGGCTCGCTGCGATAGTTGATCGCGCGGCCACCGGGACGGTAGGCATCGGTCAGGGGATCGCGCTGCGGGAGGAAGTCGCCCTTTTTGTTCAACGGACGGAACGCTTCGTCGCCGACCTCATGGTAGTAGAGCACGAATTCACGGAAGTCAGGACCGGTGCCGTTCTTGATCATGACCTGCCAGCCGCTGGAGGCCGGAGTCACGGCGCCGCTGCCGAGGGCTTCCCAATAGGACGAACCGCGGGGTTCGACGATGAAGGATCCGAACATGCCCATCACCGTCAGCTCACGATCCTGGCTGTAGGTATGGAACTGGCGGACGCCTTCCTGGGTGTTCGGGTGGATGTACCACTCGAACTCGCCGCTCTTCTTTTCTTCGACGATGGAATCGGTATTGGTCGTCGTGGCCGCTGCGCCGGTGGCGCTCACAACCATGCTCGATCCATGGATATGCAAGCTGACCGAGCCGCTGCCCTCTTCCAACTTGTTGGAGAGCTTGATCTTGACGCAATCGCCCTGGTTGGCGCGGATCGTCAAGGGCTGAATCCACTGAGCCTGCACGCCCGGGATGATGGCTCCGGGATCGAAACCTTCCTTGTCGCGCGCGGCCTTGTTCGTCGCTTCTTCCGTGCGCACCTTATCCAGGTTCTCGTCCAGCACATACATGTAGCCGGGATAAAAATCGAGCCACTGGTTCAGCGTGATCTCGACGTTGATCGCGGACACATTGTACTGCTTCACCGGGGCCGTGGCCGGGCACTTCCCGCCGCCGGTCAAGGCCACCGGCTCGACCCGGGGATCGGACACGAGGAGCATGTCCTGTCCACCCGCGCCATACTGGTGCATCATGGCAGAGGTGTTGTACATGCCGGTGTTGATGCCCTGCACCTGAGGATCCTGGGCCATGTGGTCCATGATCCGCTGATGCTGCTGTTCAACCATCGCGGAACGCTCGGCCTTGCCGCCCATCGAATCTTCGACGATCGTCTGGCCTTTGAGCTTTTCCGCCCAGCCAGGCAGCTGGTGGTTCATCGCAACGTGTTGCGATGCTGGCTGCCCTATGTGTGAGGGATTCTCAGCGGATGCGAGCGGGGCCCCGAGAAGGGCCACCGCCGCCATCGCGCTAAGCATGCGGGTTGAGACACAAACCCGTAGCGTGTGAAAAAACATGGACCGGCCTCCTTGTTTTTGGTGAGAAAACGACTACGAACTGAAGAAACGATGTATCGCCCGAATAATGAACCGGCCTCCTTGGATGAGGAGTAAAGCAACGAGTAATTTATCAGCGACGCATGGCGACCCATGCATTCATACATACAAACTCAGCCTGCCCGCCTCGCGAGAGGACGGTCAGCTTCAAATTAATGAGGGGCGAAGATACTGAACTTCCACAGGGACTGTCAACCCCTTTGGACACTCTGCTCCCGGCAAAGTGGCGCGGGTCGCGTCCCATGCGGTGTTCTACTGGCCGCCAGAGCATCATTTCATATCGACAGGTGAAATTTTCGCCCTCCAATGTTTGAACACTGCTTCTTCGGTGCACGCGCCGCCATTTATGTGCAATAATTGCCTCCATGCTTCTGAAACGTTGGCTCGTCGGGAATCCACTCAAAACTGCGCAAGCCGCCCACCAGCGGCTCTCAAAACGCCTGGCCCTGGCCGTATTCTCCTCCGACGCCCTCTCGTCGGTCGCCTACGCCACGGAAGAAATCCTCCTGGTCCTCGTGCCGGCCAGTCTGGCCTTCGCGCATTTCTCGATCCCGATCAGCGTCATGATCATCCTCCTGCTCGCGATCTTGACGCTCTCCTACTCTCAGATCATTTTCGAATATCCGGGAGGCGGCGGCGCCTACATCGTCTCAAAATCGAACCTGGGTGAATGGCCGGGCCTGACGGCTGCGGCCTCGTTGATGATCGATTATGTCCTGACCGTCGCGGTCAGCGTGGCAGCCGGCATCGCCGCCATCACTTCCGCCGTCCCCGCACTCTTTCCCTACCGCACGATACTCGGCGTGGTGGCCATCATACTCGTGCTCCTGGTCAACCTGCGCGGCGTCCGGGAATCGGGAAAGGTCTTCGCCGTCCCGACCTACCTGTTCATCGGGGGCATGTTCCTCATGCTGGCCGCAGGCACCTATCAGCTCCTCTTCGGCCAGCTCACACCAATCACTGCGCAGAGCATGGCGACGCAAACCGCAGTCGAGTCGGTGTCGTTGTTTCTCCTGCTCCGCGCCTTCTCATCCGGCTGTACGGCGCTCACCGGCGTGGAAGTCATCTCAAACGGCGTGCCGGCCTTTCGCCCCCCGGAGCCGAAGAACGCCGCCATCACGATGATCACCATGGCGCTCGTCCTGGGGACGCTCTTCCTCGGCATCAGCACGATGGCCTATCACTTGGGCGTCCTGCCGAAAGAGGATGAAACCGTCGTCTCGCAAGTGGCGCGAGCCATTTTCGGCGAAGGGTTCCTCTACTACTTGATCCAGATTTCCACGATGTCGATCTTGGTCCTCGCGGCGAACAGCGCCTTCGCCGGATTCCCGCGCCTGGCCTCGTTGTTGGCCCGCGACGGCTATATGCCCCACCAGATGGAGCTCATGGGCGACCGTTTGGTATTCTCCAACGGCATTCTCATCCTGGGAGTCTTCTCCTGCCTCCTCATCATCATGTTCGGCGGCGACACCCACGCGCTGATTCCACTCTATGCTGTCGGCGTCTTCCTCTCCTTCACCCTCTCGCAGGCCGGCATGGTCCGCCGCTGGCTAAGCAAACGCGGGCCCCATTGGCGGAAGAAAATCGTCATTAACGGCATCGGCGCGGTCGCCACCGCCATTGCGACCGCGATCATCGCCAGCACCAAGTTCATGCACGGCGCCTGGATCGTCATCGTGCTGATCCCGATCCTGATCATGATGTTCCGCGGCATTCATGCGCACTACCAAGCGGTCTCCGAACAGATCACGCTCGACCGGCGGGGAAGCCGCCCTCCAATGCCGCGGCGCAATATCGTCATCATTCCGATTAGCGGGGTGAACCGCGCCGTCATCCGCGCCGTCGACTATGCCCGCAGCAGGCCGGGAGAAGTCCGGGCTGTGTTCGTCGACGTCGACCCGGAAGCCACGGCCCGACTCAAAATGCAGTGGGCCCAATGGGGATGCGGCGTCAACCTCGTCGTCCTGCCCTCGCCCTATCGATCCATCCTGAACTCCCTCCTCGACTACGTCGAGGCGATCCTGGAAAAAGAACCGGACACCTGGGTCACCGTCGTGATTCCGGAAATCCTCCCGGCTCGCTGGTGGCAGAACATTCTGCACAATCAACGGGCTCTCTTGCTCAAAGCTTCGCTCCTGTTCAAAGATCGCGTCATCCTGACCGACGTGCCCTTCCACCTGACGAGGTGAGCGTGGAGAATGCAAAATTAAAAATGAAAAGTGGAAAGTTGGGGCTTCACTTTTACATTTTGCCTTTTGCCTTTTACCTTACGCTGGCGCAGCCGGCCCAGGCCTTGAAGATCCTCGAACCGGCAGAGGGGACCAAGCTGACATCGGGAAAGACCGTCACGGCCCGCGTGGATCTCGGCAAAGACTCCGGCATCGTAAAGGTCCGCTACTATTGGTATGGCGAGCAGGACGAGACCCTGGTGGGACAGGAAGATGCGACAGCCACGGGATCGATCATCGCGCCGGTGGCCCTCATCGGACTGGCCGACCAGGATCCCCCGTTCGGAGGGACACTCCTCATCCCCAAGGACAGCATCGGCCCCATGCGCTTGCTGGCAGTCGCAGAAATTTCACGGGGACGATTGGGCACGAGATCCATCTTCGATGAAATCCTCGTGAACGTCGAGCCTGCCGCTTCCCTTTCCATCATCGACTTCGAAACGGACAAACCCTTGCACCTCGGCAGGGCCGGGCAATCCTCCGCCTTCGGCCACGTCGATTCACTGGGCAAGGTCTTCGAGTTGCCGGTGGTGGG
>CAYHQK010000167.1:0-5148 GCA_964358535.1 uncultured Nitrospira sp.
CTTGCCGTCCAGAAGCCAGCGGCAGGCTTGATCCTCGAATCAGCATTTCCATCGATCGAAGCGGTGGCCAAATTTCATTACGGCGGGTTGCCGGTCCATTGGCTGCTCGGGGTAGACTTTTCATTGATCGATCGCCTGCCGAAGCTCTCGCTGCCGAAACTGATTATCCACGGAGACAAAGACGACATCATTCCGCTCGAACTAGGCCGGCAAGTCTTCGAGGCGGCGAAGCCACCCAAGTCCTTTTATCTCATCGAGGGCGCCGATCATAACAACACCTACCAGATTGGCGGCGCCGCCTATTTCCAACGATGGGCTGAGTTTGTTCACGCCGTCATCCGATCCTAGCCTGCTTCCCGCACACCACTTCACAGATCAGAATGAGTAAAATTGATTGGAGATCGCTGGGATATTTGATACAGTCTGCTTCGACAAAGTCGAGTGGCTGCTTAGAGCGGCCCGATGGCGGTTGGGTGTGAATAATGGCTAAGGAGGCCGGGGTGGTGATTTCTTCTCGTCTGCTGGCGTTCAGTCTGCTGGGTTTCGTGACGCTGCTTGCCACGGGCTGCGCGGGGAGAGCCGCCACAGTACAGCCACAGGAGCTGAGCGACGCGAGTTCGGTCGTGGAGCAGCCCCTTGCACCAGCCTCTTCTACACCGCCAGATACCGCGCAGGACACACTACCTTATAGTTTTGTGAGAGCCGATGATAACGATCCCCGGAGTGATCCTTTCGTCAGGGCCGTCGATCCTTTTGCCAGGGCCAATGAATACCATCCTCTGGAAGCGGCAGAGCAGATTCCCGCACAGGCTCCCTTGGTCCTGCGAGTTACTGCTCCAGGCGAACGGTCCAACTCTTTCGCCGGGGCGAATGAGCCTGATTCACGGGAAGTCGTAGCGCAGATTCCTGCGCCGGATCCCTTGGCGCCGCAAGATACGGCTCCGTACGAACCCCTCGATCCCTTTGCCAGGGCCGATGAAGAAGCCGGTGAGGACTATGATCCCTGGGAACCGGTGAACGCCAAGGTTTTCGAATTTAATCGTCAGCTCGATCGATTTGTGCTCAAGCCGGTCGCGAAGGTATATGACCGCCTTTTGCCGGACTGGGTACAGGTCGGTATCAGCAATATCTATTACAACCTGCGTTTCCCGCCGCGCCTTTTGAATAATGTATTTCAGGGTAAGTTCAAGGGAGCCAGTATCGAAGTGGGACGATTTCTCGTGAACAGCACGTTAGGCGGAGTAGGTCTCGTCGATGTGGCGAAGGATATGGGCCTGCAGACGCCCGAAGAGGATACGGGGCAAACACTTGGGGTTTACGGCGTCAAGCCTGGGCCGTATCTGGTATTGCCGCTGCTTCCTCCCTTTACCGTCAGGGACTTCGTCGGTTTTCTTGGCGATATGGCGTTGAACCCGATCAACTGGCTGGTCGCTCCGATCATCGAGGTCAAAAACGTGCCCTCACTCATCGCCCACAAGAATCGGATGACATCCAGCTTGGTCCAAGTCAGTGTCCGAGTCGAGGAAATGGTGAATGAGCGCTCGATGAACCTTGAGAAATTTCAGGGAGTCGAGGAAGCCACGCTCGATCTCTATACTGCCGTCCGCAACGCCTATCTGCAGAAACGGGCCAAAGCGATCCGGGAATAAAGAAGTGCTGAGTTGCGAGTGCTGAGGCAGGAAGCGAATATCCTTGCAGGATGCTCAAAAAGTTTGTCCAGCAAGGCCGCAGCGAGTGAAGGGCCGAGGCGTACCCTTGGGGTACGTTGAGGGTCTGAACGATGCGAGAACGAAGCTGGCGGGCTTTTTCAGCATCCTGCTAAGAGATCACGCCCAGTTCTTTGCCGACCTTCTTGAAGGCGGTGATGGCTCGCTCGAGCTGTTCTCTCGTATGGGCCGCTGACATCTGCACGCGAATCCTGGCTTGACCTTTCGGCACGACCGGGTAGCTGAACCCCACGACATAGATCCCTTCTTCTAACAGCCGCTCTGCCATCCTGGTAGCAAGCGGCGCGTCACCGAACATGACCGGGATAATGGGATGCTCGCCGGGAATGAGCCGGAATCCGAGTGCGGCGAGTTGCGCGCGGAAGAAGGTTGCGTTTTCGCGCAGCCTGGCCCGCAACTGGTCTCCTTGGGCCACGAGAGTTACGGCCCGTTGCGCTGCTGCGGCGATCACCGGAGGGAGTGAATTGGAAAAGAGGTAGGGCCGCGATCGTTGCCGTAAGAGCTCGACGATTTCTTTTCGTCCTGATGTAAACCCGCCCGTTGCGCCTCCCAATGTTTTCCCCAACGTGCTGGTGACGATCTCGATTTTGTCTGCGACGCCGAAATGGTCGGGCGTGCCTCGCCCGTTGCGCCCGAGCACACCGGTCGCGTGGCTGTCGTCCACGACCACCGCTGCATCGTATCGCTCCGCCAGTTCGACGATTCGATCGAGTTTTGCAAGATCGCCATCCATGGAAAAGACTCCGTCCGTCGCGATCAGGCGAAGCCGGCTGGTTGCCGCCTCGCGCAGCTTGGATTCCAGGTCTGCCATGTCGGAATGGGCGTAGCGGAGCCTGGCGGCCTTGCAGAGCCGGATGCCGTCGATCAGGCTGGCATGGTTCAAGGCGTCGCTGATGACGGTGTCTTGTTCGCCGAGCAGCACTTCGAACAGTCCGCCGTTCGCGTCAAAGCAGGAACTATAGAGGATGGTGTCCTCGGTGCCGAGGAAGGCACTGATCGTCTGTTCGAGTTGCTTGTGGAGGTCCTGCGTGCCGCAGATGAACCGGACGGAGGCCATGCCGTAGCCATGCTCGTGTAGTCCTTCGATAGCGGCCTTTCGGATGTCCGGGTGGTTGGCGAGGCCCAGATAATTGTTGGCGCAGAGATTGAGGACCTCGCCCTGCGCGACGCGAATCTCGGCCCCCTGCGGACCGAGGATCTGCCGCTCAGATTTATAGAGGCCGGCCGAACGGATGTCTGCAAGCCTCTCTGCAATAGTTTTTTTGAGTGAGTTGTAAGCCATAGATCGTGGTTGCGAGACTCGCGTGCCGGGGGGACGTGCGAGAAATAGAGTATCTCTAGTCGCGCGCTTCTCGCATGTCTCGCCCTTCGCGCGCTGGTTACGGAATCAACACGACTTTGCCGCATTGTCCTGAGTTGATCAACTCAAACCCCTGCGCGAAGTCTTTCATGGGAAAGGTATGGGTGATGACCGGCTTAATGTTGAGTCCGGCCTGGAAGAGACCGGCCAGGCGATACCAGGTTTTAAAGAGACGGCGGCCTGTCACTCCATAGACACGAATACCCTTGAAGATAATTTCGTTCGGTAGATCGAAGGACACGGATCCGGTGGGAATGCCGAAGAGCGTGACGCGGCCGCCGTTTTTCACGGCGCTGAAGGCCTGGTGCAGCGCGGTCGGGTTTCCGGACATTTCGAGCGAGGCATCGACCCCTTCACCGGCTGTGATCTCACGAATGGCGGCGGCGATCCGTTCCGGGGTTTCGGTCTTGGCATTGAGCACATGATCGACCCCGACTTGTTTGGCCAGGTCCAGACGGTAGGCGCTGACATCCGTGGCGATGATCAGGGAGGCGCCGGCTGTTCGTGCGACAGCGGCGGCGAACAGTCCGGTCGGGCCACAGCCGGTGATCAGGACGGTCTGCCCCGTGAGGTCTTCCACGAGGGCGGCATCGACAGCGTTACCGAGCGGCTCTTGGGCGCAGGCGAGTTCCGGTGGAATAGAGAGAGAAGTTTTCCAGAGCACGGCTTCCGGCAAGACCACGTACTCCGCGAAGGATCCGTCCAGATCCACCCCCAGGATGCGATAATTCTTGCAGACATGCGCCTGTCCGGTGCGACATTGGAAGCAGTGGCCGCACGTTAAGTGCGATTCAGCCGCGACATAGTCCCCCACCTTGACCAAGGTGACCTCGGCCCCGACCTCCACGACCTCGCCGCACATTTCGTGACCGATGATCCTGGGCGGGTGGATGCGGCTATGGGCCCAGGGGTCCCAATTATAAATATGGGCATCGGTTCCGCAGAGGGAGGTGGCCTTGACGCGAACGACCGCATCGGTGCGACCCGGTTTCGGGTCCGGCCTGTCAGTGGCAGTTAATCCCGGTTGTGCGGATGTCTTGACCAGCGCACGCATGGGCCCATTGTATACCAGGTCTTCCCTTTCGCCTACCCCTCAGGTTGCGCCAGGGTTCGCGAGATCGGTAGGATGCGACCTATGAATACGCTGCACCACCGAATCCTTGTGTTGTTGGCAGGGCTGTGTTGTGCGGCCAGCTCCCCTCTCCTCCTTTCCCCAGTCTTTTCAGCCTCCCTGCCGCAACCTGTTTCTTCGTCCAGCTCCATGAAACGGTGGGTGCAGTTCGAGTTGAACCAACCGGAGTCGATGGGGGACCAACAGGCCGGCAAGCCAGTCACGCTGACGATATTTCTTCGTGGCTTGGCCATTGGGAGGGCTCCGGTGGTCGCGACCTGTGAATCGAAGGTGTTTTATACGCAAACGGTCACGCTGGAGCCGGATGCCGCGTCGCTGGTGTGGAAGGGGACGGTCACGCTTGAGCCGATTCCGATGAGCCGGACTTCCGTGCCACCCAAGGCGGCGCGAGTCCAAGTGACCTTCTCGCGATCCCGTTCAGACAAAGCGGAGCGATTCCTCCGGCGGGTGGTCTATGTCACGCTGGATCAGACGGAGTCGATGAGTGAGCAGCGTGAGTCGCTTCCTGTTCAGGGCGAGGCATTGCCGGGCGAGGGTGTCATTGTGGAGGAAGTGCAACAGGCTGTGACACCGGTTGTGGCCCACGCCTTGTTCGAGGAAGATCTAGGCTCGCGCGCCTTATCTGGAGAGAAGAAGGCTTATTGGCAGCAGGTGAGCCAACTCATCAATCGGAGTTGGGCCCGCCATGTCCGGGGAGTCCGGCATGCCCCTAGCGGCGAAACGGTGAAGGTCCGTTTCAAATTGTATCCCAACGGTCGGGCGCAGTTGATCGAGGTTGAGAAGGGTTCCGGCGCGCGTGAGATCGATGAAGCCGGAATTCATGCGGTGGTCCATGCTCAACCGTTCCCCTCATTTTCTGCCGAGCTGGGGGATGGGCCAGTCGATGTGCATGTCCGGATGCGAACCGGCGGTCGGGTCGGGCCCCTTGA